>CAZENT010000004.1:0-132676 GCA_964513845.1 uncultured Pseudomonadales bacterium
GTGATCCCGGCGGGAGTCGAACCCGCGATCTTTTGGATGAGAACCAAATGTCCTAGACCACTAGACGACGGGACCATGTCTGAACCTGTATATTCTACCAAATTTCCAAGCGTCCATGGCCCCGGTTAGGCATTTTCCCCCGAGCAAATTTGACTTCCTAGGTTCAAAAGTGTAAAATACAACACGTTAGGCCACGAATAGCGTCTGTCGGTATTCCTTATCATAATATTCCGCAGTATCTATTTTTTTGGCCCAAAAACCTGTTTTGCTAGATTGACAAATATCAAACAGGCCTTATATTTATAATCTGTAAACAAAAATAATATGAACCAACAAACACAACGAGTTCAAATGACACCCCTTGGCTATCGCCAGCTTGTCGACGAACTTGAAATGCTCGAAAAAACCAAGCTTCCTGAAGCTATTGAACGACTTTCCAAAGCTCGTGATTTTGGCGATCTCTCCGAGAACGCTGAGTATCATTCTGCCAAAGAAGCTCTCTCTACCATGGAGGGCCGTGTTGAAGAGCTCAAAGACATCCTTACCAGAGTCACTGTTGTCGACGTTCAAAAGGCCGGACTCGAGCAAGTTGGCCTCGGATCTGTGGTTCACATCGAAGTCAATGGTTCAGCTCATGAATTCACCATCGTTGGTGAATGGGAAGCCGATCCTGCCGCTAAGAAAATCTCACACGAATCCCCTCTAGGCAAAGCCCTTCTCGGCAAAAAAGTCGGCGACGACGTTCAGGTAGAAGCTCCTTCGGGAACCATCACCTACGCCATCAAGGAGGTTAAGTAATTCTTCATATTTCGTCATAAAATATTGGTATGAATGATCCATATTTTTCTGCGGTTAAAGCTCAGCTCGATGAAAAAATCTTTGTCCACTCTCTTGCATTGCAAGCTTGCATGGGTGGTCTTTACGACTATTTTTCCGCCAATAATTTACTCTCTGCCGATGAACCAAAAAAGGAAGACTGGCTTCTCGCCGGCCTGATTCATGACATCGATTACTCCGAGCCCTGGAAAGAAGAACATCCAAACAAAACGAGAGACGCGTTAGCTAAATACAATTTGGAAATCTCCGATATCGTTGTTAATATCGTCAAAGCTCACTCACCCAAAACTACACTTGTCGAACCAAAATCCAAAGCCGAATGGGCTCTTTTTTGCGCTGACTCCCTTACGGGTCTCATCATGGCCACGGCCTATGTCTATCCCAGTCGTAAACTGGCTGATGTCAAAGTTAGTTCTGTTTTAAAAAGATTTCTCAAAGAGCCCCGTTTCGCCGCCGGCACCCGTCGCGACGAAGTTATTCTCTGCGAGCGCGAAGATGGCCTCAATCTCAAGCTCGAAACACTCATTGAAATCTGCCTAACCTCAATGCAGTCAGTGTCAAGTAGTCTTGGACTGTAAAAAGGATATAATCAAAAGCATGTTAGATATAGCCTTCATTCGCGAAAACCCAGACAAAGTCAAACAGGGAATCGCCAGCAAAAATTTTAACCCCGAAATAGTTGATAAAGTTTTGTCATCCGACACCAAACGCCGCGAGCTCATTGGCCAAATCGAGGTCATCAGAGCCGAAAGAAACAAACTCAATGATCAGCTAAAGTCCGAGCGAACTCCGGAATTGATGGCCAAGTCGGGAGAACTCAAGGAAAAGCTCCAAGGCCTCGAACCTCAGCTCAGAGAAGTCGAAGAAGAGCTCAACACCCTTATGCTCCAAGTTCCTGGTATTCCACTCGAAGAGGTACCTGTGGGCAAAGACGGAACCGGCAATGAAGTTGTTCGCACCTGGGGCGAAGTCCCAAAGCTTGATTTTTCCCCCAAATCTCACATTGAGATTGGTGAGTCTTTAAATATTCTTGATATTGATAGGGGCTCAAAAATCGCCGGTTTCCGAGGTTACTTTCTCAAAAACGAGGCCGTCATGTTGCAATTTGCTCTCATGCAATACACGCTTCAAAAATTCATTTCCAAAGGCTACACTCCCGTTACCCCCCCTGTCATTTTGAAAAAACGTGCCTTCATCAACTCCGGTCACTTCCCTTGGGGTGAAAAAGAAACTTACAAATTCGAAACCGAAGAGGGTGAAGAGGACTCATATCTTACCGGCACTGCCGAAGTTCCTCTAGTTTCTATGTATCAAGATGAAGTATTTAACGAAAAAGATCTTCCCATCCGTATGATTGGTTTCTCTCCTTGCTATAGAAAAGAAGCCGGCAGTTATGGCAAAGACACCAAAGGCGTCTATCGCGTCCATGAATTTGTGAAGACCGAGCAGGTTGTCATTTGCAAAAACGATGTCGAAGAGTCAAGAAAAATTCACGAAGAAATGATGAATCTTACTGAAGAAATTGCACAAGACCTCAAGCTGCCATATCGAATTTTAAGAATGTGCACTGGCGACATGGGAGAGCCTCAAGCCAAAAAATACGATCTCGAAGCCTGGATGCCGGGAAGAGGTGACTATGGCGAGCTCGCCTCAGACTCCATTATGCTCGATTTCCAGTCCCGTCGTGCCAACATTCGTTACCGCGATGCCAACAACGAAATTAAATATGTTCACATGCTAAACAACACCGCCTCCAACTCTCCTCGTTGGTTAGTTGCCATTCTTGAAAATTACCAGCAAGCAGACGGCTCCGTCAAAATTCCTGAAGTTTTAGTCCCCATAATGGGCAAAACTGAGATCAAACGTGGCTAAGAAAATCTTTCTTACTGTTTTTATTATTCTTGTCCTCATCGGAGGCATCGTTGTTGCTTTGCCTCATCTGATCAAAACAGATCTAATCTCTCCCTTTTTCCAAGGTCCAGATCAAACAGAAAAAATTTCTCAGAAAATCGCCCCTCCACTCATTCTGGATGTTTCCAAAGCCAAAACAGTTTCCAGTTTGGAAAATATTCCTCGATATCTGGTATACAACTCAGATTCAAACAAGGTCTACTACGCCAAGTCTGCTGATGTCCGACTCTCACCAGCCTCATTCACCAAGCTCTTGTCAGCTCAAGTTGCACTTGATCTAGTCCCCAAAGAATACATGATTACGGCTACCAAGGAATCAATAGACAAAGTTCCGACGGTCTTGGGATTGAAAGAAGGCGAAAAATTATCTGTTGCCGATCTTCTGCGGGGAGCCATAGCCACAAGTGCCAATGATGCTGCCCAAACTCTCGCCGATGGCGCCGCCAAGGCCGTGAATATCAGCAAACCGGAGTTCATCTATTATATGAACGCCAAAGCTCAGCTTCTTGGCCTCAAAAACTCTCATTTTAGTAATCCGGACGGATTAGATGAACAAAATCAGTACTCAACATTACTGGACATTGCAAAGTTAGTAAATAATGTGCAAAAAAATTACCCAGATATTCTGGCAGCAGCCAAATCGAACAATGAAGATATTCAAAAGACTGCCGATCACGGCTATTATTACCTCCCCAA
Source organism: uncultured Pseudomonadales bacterium (assembly GCA_964513845.1). Classification (GTDB taxonomy): domain Bacteria; phylum Patescibacteriota; class Microgenomatia; order UBA1400; family MFAQ01; genus UBA2277. Next base: position 3,445 of record CAZENT010000004.1, read on the forward strand.
CTGGAACGGACTTCTAGGGGTCTATCCCGGCATTACCGGTATGAAAATTGCATACACCGAAGAGGCAGGTTACTCCACTATTGTGACAGCCAATCGCGACGGTTACTCTATGGTTGCCATTGTTTCCGGTGCTGACTCATATCTGGAGCGCGATCTCGCCGCCGGTGATCTTCTCGATGCCGGTTTCCTTGCGGTTGGTCTTGAGCCAGTCAGAGTTGGCAAAAATCAGCTCAACATTCATTACAAAGAATGGGGAGATCTGGCGCGAAAAATTCAGGCAGAATTAAAAGCACTAGAAGGGAATATCTAATGAACCCCTTAAGTCTGTTTATCCCCATCAAGCATCGCTATCCAAACTCCAAATACAACAAAAATATTATTTTTACCGAGTTCATTAACTCCTCCTTTCTCACAGTTGATGGCCTCATTGAGTCTGGAGAAATCATGACGCGTGTGTGGAAAAAAGGCATTACGGCATTGCTCCCCAAAAATCTCAAACCCAAAAAAATACTTCTCCTCGGACTGGCAGGTGGCTGCAATGCGCATTTGGTCAATCGCTATTTTCCTGAAAGTCAGATTACCGCTGTGGAGATTGATCCGGTCATGGTCGAGATAGGCAAAAAATATTTTCGTCTAGGTAAGGTCAAAAATTTAAATATTGTCATCGCAGATGCTCTTGTCTATGCAAAAAATCTCCAACCTAAGGATCAATTTGATGTTGTTATGGTTGATTGTTTTGTGGGCAAAGCCATCCCCAAGAAGCTTGAAGATCTTAATTTTCTCAAAGCTCTCAAGTCGCACTCTCGTTTCGTTTTGATCAACAGGCTTTGGTATCGGGAAAGTATGATTGTTACCCAAAATTTTTTTCGCACACTTACCGATCATTTTTTCTTTACCAAAGCTCATGTCGGATCCAACGTAGTCATTTCTTTGGTGTAGGTCGTATAATCAATTCGTATGTTCTCATTCCTTGATTCAATCCTAAACCCAAATAAAATCGAAGTTGAAAAGCTCAAAAAGATAGTTGCTCAGATCAACGCTTATGAACCTGAGGTTCAGAAGATGAAAGATGATGAGTTCCCGGCTGAGATTGCGCAAATCAAAGATGAGCTTCAAAAAGACAAAACCATTGATGAAGTTCTTCCCAAAGTTTTTGCTCTTACTCGAGAAGCCGCTGTGCGCACTCTTGGCCAGCGTCATTATGACGTCCAGCTCATGTCTTCTATAGTTTTTCATCAAGGAAAAATAGCCGAACAAAAAACCGGTGAAGGAAAAACTCTTTCTGCCGTTCCCGCCATGGTTCTCAATGCGCTTACCGGCAAGGGTGCTCACCTCGTCACCGTCAACGACTATCTCGCTCGTCGCGATGCTGGCTGGATGGGCCCGGTTTACGACTTTCTAGGTCTAACAGTCGGTTGTATTTTCTCCGGTCAGGGAGATCTTCCTGCATCCATGTACGATGCCGATTTCTCAGATAGTTCTCACGTTGACCCTCGCCTTCAAAAGCTTCGCCCCATCACTCGCAAAGAAGCCTACGCTTGCGACATCACCTACGGCACCAACAACGAATTCGGTTTCGACTATCTCAGAGACAACATGGCTAGGTCGACAGAACAGCTTGTTCAGCGACCGCACCATTTTGCCATTGTCGATGAGGTCGACTCCATCCTTATCGACGAAGCCCGTACCCCTTTGATCATTTCTGCTCCGGACTCCGAAGCCACAGATCAGTACTTCCGCTTTGCTTCTTTGATCAAAACTCTCTCCGCCGACACCGACTACGAAGTTGACGAAAAACAAAGAACTGCCAACCTCACTGACCACGGTTTAAGAAAGTTAGAGAAAATTCTTAACGTCGAAAATCTATATCAGCAAGAATATCAAAGTCTTCATCACCTGGAACAAGCCCTCAAAGCACACACTCTTTTCCAGATCGATCGTGACTACGTTGTCAAAGATGATGAAGTTATTATTGTCGATGACCACACTGGTCGTTTGATGTATGGCCGTCGTTACTCAGATGGACTTCACCAAGCCATCGAGGCCAAAGAAGGCGTCAATGTTCAGCAAGAAAGCCGTACTCTGGCCACCATTTCTCTTCAGAACTATTTCCGTCTTTACGAAAAACTAGCCGGTATGACGGGAACCGCCGCCACCGAAGCCGAAGAGTTCAAGAAGATTTACAATCTCGACGTTATTATTATCCCAACCAACCGACCTTGTGTTCGCCAAGATTTTTCCGACACTGTTTACAAAACCCAGAGTGCCAAACTCAGTGCCCTCGTCAATGAAGTTGCCGAGCTCCACGCCAAAGGTACCCCAATTCTCATCGGTACCAAATCCATCGAACAAAACGATGTCGTTACCTCTTTCCTCAAGAAAAAACGTATTCCTCACCAAGTTTTAAACGCCAAAAACCACGAAAACGAAGCTCAAATTATCTCCGAAGCCGGTCGTCTGGGTGCCGTTACAGTTGCCACCAATATTGCTGGTCGCGGTGTTGATATTGTTCTTGGTGGAGATAAAAGAGGCCGTATTGAAAAAGAGTGGGAAGCCGAAGCCGCGAAAGTCAAAGAAGTTGGCGGTCTTCACATCATTGGTGCGGTTCGCCACGAATCTCGCCGTATCGATAATCAGCTCAGAGGCCGTTCCGGTCGTCAGGGAGATCCAGGCTCCAGTCGTTTTTACATCTCACTCGAAGACGATATTATGCGTATCTTTGGTGGCGAGCAGGTCAGTAAGCTCATGGACTTTTTGAAAGTCCCTGAAGATCAGCCACTCGAAGCCGGTATGGTGTCAAGAGCCATCGAAACCGCTCAAACCAAAGTTGAGTCCTTCTATTTTGACCAAAGAAAACACTTGGTTGAGTACGACGATGTGATGAACAAACAACGTCAAATTTTCTACAAACGCCGTCTCAATCTTCTCGATGGGGGACTTGAAGTGAGCACTAAGCAAATCGATCAAGCTCTCGAAAGGGAAATTGATTACCTAGCGAACATCTACGCTGCGTCAGGCATCAACAAGGTCGAAGCCGACATGATCATCAAAGAGTTCCAATCAATTCTTCCTCTCGATCCTCGATCAGCCAACATGATCGAAAGTAGTCTGGTTGGTAAAGACGCCGAAGAGGTCAAAGAAATTCTCACCAAAATCATTTCCGAAGCCCGCAAATCTCAGAAAGAACATTTTGATGAGGAAACACTTACTCAAGTCGAACGCTTCGTTTTGCTTGAGTCCTACGACGAACTTTGGATGAATCACCTCGACGCCATTGATAATCTAAGAGATGGCATTGGTCTCAGAGGTTACGCTCAAAAAGATCCGCTCGTTGAGTACAAACAAGAATCTTTTGCCATGTTTGAAAGTTTACTTACTCGTATAGATCAAACCGCCGCACGCCGCATTTTCCGTGTTCAGGTACAGATGCCAACTCAGATGGCCAAACCCATCAAAGGTGTCGAGAAATCGGCCCAAGGTGAAAAGAAGCTTGCCGCCAAATCAGAGTCCAAAATTGGTCGCAATGATCCTTGCTGGTGTGGCAGCGGAAAAAAATGGAAGTCTTGCCATTATCCCAAAATAGGGTAGTATACAGACATGAATGAATCTGGAATTTCAGAGCTAGATCCAACGCGAAAAATTGGTGTAAAAGATTTTTCAAAAGGTTTTTTTGAATCATCCAGGTTGTATCTAGAAAATCTAAACAAAAGGTCATCTTCCGGGGCAGCTGTTATAACAGGATTGATCTCAGTTTTTCCTGAAAGAATAAATTTTGAATCCCTCAATAAAACAAAGGAATTTCATCGACTTTGTGCTGTCACTCACGTCGCAGTGCTAATAAACGATTATATTGATATGGGAGAATATCTTGCGACCCCTGAGGGGAAAGAATTAAAGTTAGAAATTGAGGAGCGTTGGGGAAAAACTCTTGACAATATTGGTTTTTCAAAAAAACTACCGGAAGAAGATAGACTTATTGTGAAATCGTATATGGCGGGAATTACACTTCATGACGATGAGGTTCGTAGGGCCTCGGATAATTCAAGTGCGGGAATTATCAAAGCCAAGGAGATGGAAAACGCCATTAGTTTGGTTCACTGTGCCGCCGTTGTTCTCGATCCTGAAGAAATAGGGGATAGTTGTTTTAATTTGCACGAATATATTCACGAGGAATATCTTGAGAAAAATTATGCTTGGTTGATAGAAGGAAAACCGGCCAATGAGGTTCAACGAAGACTTTGTGCAGTATTCAATGTTGTCATGCTCGCTCAAATAATAGATGATCGTTTTGATTACAAAATCGACGACAAGCTTAACATTAGAAATGTATATTCTGCAATTCTTTCTGAGTGTCAGGGAGATAGACAGCAGACAAATTCTCAACTAACTGAATTACAAAAAAGATATTATGCAAATGCAAAAAAATTTGGAATAACAAACCTAGCTCTTGTTGGAAACGAGGTTGCCTCAGGTATTTTTAAGAGCATGCAACATATTTTCCCCAACATGTTTGGTGGATATCGTGAAAGGTTGCTAAAATGAATCAATGCCCAAGGTTATCCTCATATCTGGTGGAAGTGATGGCTTAGGAAAAGCCATTGCCAAAAAACTTGTTCCCAACAATCAGGTTGTCATTCTTGCCCACAACAAAACCAAGCTAGAAGCAGCTGCCAAAGAGCTTGGCTGCGATTTTGTCGAGGCAGAGCTCACAGATTATGGCTCTCTCCAATCTGCTATTGATCAAGTACTATCCAAGTATCACCAAATCGACGTCTTGGTAAACAATGCCGGAGTTTGGATGGAAGGGGAGCTAGACGAAAACAAAGCTGAGAAAATCAAAAATTTAATCGACGTCAACACCACCGGCACCATTTTTCTCACCAAAGCTATTCTTCCCAAAATGCGTCTCGAAAAATCCGGCCAGATAATCAATATCATTTCTCAAGATGGTCTTTGTGCCAAAAAAAGTCGCTCGGTTTATCACGCCTCCAAATGGGCCATTACCGGTTTTACCAAGTGTCTTCAGGAAGATATGGCAGATGAAAATATCAAAGTTACTGCCGTTTACCCTGGCCTGATGAAAACCTCCCTTTTTGAGAAAAACAATGTGAATAGAGATCTGGCCGATGCTCTAGAGCCAAGTGAAGTGGCCGATGTCGTAGAATATGTTATAAACTTAAGTTCTAGTACGTACATTCCCGAGATTAGTATTAAAAACAAACAAAACAACCCAACCAAAATGGATAATACCAGCGCTCCCGCAATTGATCTAAATATCGACCCCAACATGATTGCCGCTCAAGACGATCCGGTTCAGGTTACTCCCGCCGCTTCAGCACCAGTTACGACTCCTATCATGCCCGCGCAAAACTCTGGTGTGATAGACATCACTCCTGGTTCCACAGATGTTTTTCCTTCATTTTCTCCAACCGCCAATCGCATCGACATCGCTCCTCCAGCAAACTCAGCCGCGACTGATATTACTCCCCAAACCACCGATCCGGCTCCAGCTCCATTTGCACCCACCAATCCTCTTCCAGCCCCGGCTGAACCAACACTACCCTTCACCCCTCCAACTTCTTCTCAGGACTCCGCACCTCTCGATCACTTGGCTCCTCTAGAGCCAGAAGAGCCTGCAGAAAAAACAGAACCGATACAACCAGCTCCAGTTGAGCCAGAAACGCCAGCTCCTTTCATGCCCATGGCCACACCCAATACTTCTGCTCCCATCGAGTCTTCACCTCAATCCGCACCACCCACAACCCAATCAAGTCCATTAGCCGAAGACCCGGATCTGGTTAAAATCATCAAATAATGGGTCAAGTAATCTGGACTAATCATCTTCACGACCGAATAAAACAAAGAGGTCTAGATCCTCGTTGGGTTGATGCGGCCGTTCGTTTTCCCGATGAGGTTCAGCAAAGCTCAACCACCGACTCCAAAAAGCACATCAAAACCATCAACGGTTACAAAATTGTCGCGGCCATCAAAAGGCAGGGAAGCGACTGGGTAATAACTTCAGCTTGGTGGAATCCGGTCTATGGTCATCATCAAGCCTCAGCTCCCCAAAGATCACTTCTAGAAAGAATGATCTACAAATTTGTCCTCTTTTTGGAAAAGTTGATAACCGGCAAAAAATAATTCTAGAGATTTTCTACCCTCATCATTACGTTTTCTGTCCCCGCCACAATATCTGAGTAAGCCTTACAATTCATTTTTGCAAACACTCCCTCACGCACTTCATTGGGACACTCAGTCACCATTGCCATGCCGTAAAAAACACCACTCATGATCAAGATAGAGATGAGTGTCACTCCTGCAATTCGGTAATGAAAATACACATCGTCCAAAACAATTTCTTTCCATCCAGTAATCATGTGATAAAACCACTCCGAAAAAGCAACTAAAAATATTATTGCAACCACAATTCCCACAATAACTGGCATCTGCATACACTCATGTTATCATGAACTCATGAACGAAATAATGGAGCAGAAACTAGTGCAAGCCAACACTCTGCGCGAGCAAGAACAATTCTCCGAATCCGCCAAACTTTATACCGAGTGTCTCCAGGAATTAATTAAAACAAATGATTCTGAGGGGCTTATTCATTGTTTATCCGGCCAAAGTTTCATTTACAAGATTATTATTAGAAGCAATAATAACCCTATCTATCATCATCTGGCACAAGCTTTTGCCAAAGAGGCTTTCGACATTGCCGAACAAAATCAAGATCTAAATGGACGAGCTCGCTCGATTGCCTTCAGTTCTTACGCAGATACCTTATTAATCGACGAAAAATACTCCGCCGCCCTTCCTTTATTTGAAAAATCACTCGCTATTTCAACCGCGGATATTCCGGAAAAAGGAAGACTCAAGGCTCATATCGGTATGTTGAAACACGTTCTGGGAGAAAAAGAGGTTGGTATTACACTGATTAAAGAGGGTCTCACAGATATTCGTACCGGCGACCTTTCCACTTACGCCATTCGTGTCTGGGAAACCGGTGCCCTAAATAGCCTCGCTAAAATTTCCGCCAAAGAAGGCAATGTCGCGGAAGCCAAAAAGATTGCTGAAGAATCTCTTCAAATTGCGACAGATCATAAATTATCCATCAGAAAACGAGAGGTAGAAGATATTCTTGAAAAAATCTCTTCCGGAAATACCAATTTTTCGTTATAATTTAGACTTATGAAAAAACTCGTAATTATTCTATCTTCAGCCTTCTTGCTTTCCGGATGCACCTCACCCAAAACACCCAGCGTTTCCAATTACCAATTAACCGATATCAAAATTTCTCCAACAACCATGACTACTCCAATCCCAACTCAAACACCTCTCGCCGAAAACATCACCGCTGTCATCAAAACCAACAAGGGCACCATGAAGGTCAACCTTTTCCCCAAGATCGCTCCCAACACTGTGCGCAACTTTGTTGAGCTCGCCAAAGGCACCAAAGTTAATCCTGTTACGAATAAATTAGTTTCCGAAAAACCATTTTACGATGGTGTTATCTTTCATCGTGTTATCTCTGGTTTCATGATTCAAGGCGGCGATCCAAATGGCACCGGGATGGGTGGCCCAGGCTATAAATTCGCTGACGAGCCAGTCACCGAAGAATACACCAGAGGTACAATAGCCATGGCCAACTCCGGTCCCAACACCAATGGTTCTCAGTTCTTCATCATGCACAAAGACTACGCACTTCCTCCCAGCTACACCATCTTTGGTCGCATTGATCCCAAAGACACTGCCAGTCTAGCCACAGTCGATGCCATTGCCGAAACTCCGGTCAATGGTTCGGACAAACCCCTTCAAGACGTCACCATTCAGTCCATTACCATCACCGAAGAATGAGACGGATAGGCGGTCATGTTTCCATGGCCGGCAGCTTGCTCAATGCTGTTGATAAAACGATCGAAATTGGCGGCAACTGCATGCAAATCTTCGCCGGCTCTCCCAGACTCTGGTTCAGAAAACCTTTTCCCGACGATCAAGTCAAAGGATTTCTAGAAGCAACAGAAAAGCACAACATCGCCCCTACAGTTATTCATGCCCTGTATCTGGTCAATCTTGCGTCCACCAACAAGGACATTTTAGAAAAATCCATCAACTCTCTTGTTGTCGATATGCAAAATGGCGCTCGAATTCACTCAGCCGGTGTTATTGTTCATATCGGTTCGCACTTAGGGGCGGGCTTTGACGCCGTCAAAGATCAGCTCGTTGCTGTGATTCAAAGAATTCTAGCCTCCACCGAAAACTGTGATTTAATTCTGGAAAATGATGCTGGCCAGAACGGCAAAATCGGCTCCCCGGAAGAAATTAGTTACTTAATCAAAACAATCAACGATCCTCGACTCAAGATGTGTTTAGACTCAGCTCATCTTTTTGAGTCCGGTGTTGATATTCGTGACGCCGTTTCGGTCGAAAAATTTTCCCAACAGCTAATAAGCCTAGATCTTTCAGATAAGCTGGTTTGTTTGCATTTAAACGACTCAGCGACCATCTTAGACTCTCATCGCGACATGCACGCGAATATCGGAGAAGGGGAGATTGGCCTAGTTGGTTTGGGTAATTTAATTAATCATCCCACCTTCAAATCACTTCCGCTAATTTTGGAAGTTCCTGGGGAAAATAGGGCGGGTAGTGATATCAAAAACATCGCTCTCGTCAAGGGTTTGGTAAAATAGATCAACTTTATTACTCGTATCGAATGGCATCAATGGGGGACAAGTCTGCCGCTTTCTTGGCCGGAAAAACTCCAAACACAATACCAATTAACGAAGATGTCCCCATCGCCAACAACATCGATTGCCATGAAATATATGCCGGGAAAAAATTTCTCATAATCAACACAATCAAAAACGAGAAACCGAGTCCCATCAATCCTCCAAAAAGAGACAAAACAACCGCTTCAGCCAAAAACTGCCAAAGAATATCGTTTCGTCGAGCTCCCAGCGCCCTTCGTATACCAATTTCTTTAATACGCTCACTCACCGTTACGTACATGATGTTCAAAATTCCAATCCCTCCAACCACCAATGAGATGGCCGCAATGGCTACCAACACCACATTCAATATTCCAAAAATTGAACCGATGGTATTCAAAATCTCTGTCGACTCCACCACCGAGAACTCATCTTCTTCAAATCTTTCAAGCAAATCTTTTTTGATACTATCTTTAACTTCAGGAATCATGTCGTCATTCCGAACCTTTATTAATAGTTGAATAAACTTTTTATCTGTATTGAAAATGTAAGCCGTTTTGTGAGGTAAATATGCATAATCATCGAAACTGGGACCACCCAGTCCACCCCCACCCTTTGATGCGAGAACTCCCACAACTCTGAATAACTGATCTTCAATCTTAACTTTTTTATCAATTGCGAGAGATGGGTCACCGAATAATTCTTCAGCAAGATTCGAGCCAATCACCGCCACTTTATTTCTAGATGAGTTGTCTGATTCGGTAAAGAGATTGCCGTACTCTACTACAAAATTACTGGCTGGAAAAGCATCTTCAGAAACCCCGTTCACTGTAGTAAACATTGTTTCCGCACCATACGACACCTTTGTTGTTTTTTGGTAATAGGGAACCACATACTCGATGTCTTTATTTCTCTTCAAAATTGAAATATCCTTTTCTTCAAAAATTGGAGACATTCCGCCATCGGCCCCTCTTAGTCCTGTTCCACCCTCACCAAACATATTTCCTGGCATCAAGTAAAGAAGATTTGAGCCAATACTTTCAAACTGTTGTTCGATATACACTTTCAATCCGGCTCCTGCCGCCATCAGTAAAACCACAGACATCACACCAATAAGGATTCCGAGAGATGTCAAAAAAGTTCGTCCCTTGTTTTTTCCAAAATCAGCGATTGCTGTTTTTAGTAGTGTAATTAAGTAATTCATTTGACTACCTCCCCATCCTTAATTTTAATTTGTCTTCTGGTTCTTTCGGCGATATCGGGTTCGTGAGTAACGATAAGAATGGTAATTCCTTCTTTGTTCAATTCACCAAAGAGAGCCATAATTTCATCACCTGTTTTAGTATCTAAATTTCCTGTCGGTTCATCTGCCAATATTAATTTTGGATTCATAATTAAAGCGCGAGCAATTGCCACACGCTGTTGTTGTCCTCCAGAAATCCTATTAGGAAAAGAATCTCTTTTCTCATATATTCCGAATCTTTTCATCAGATAGTCGGCGCGCTCGTTAGGGTTATAGTCAAACTTTCTGCGAGCATATCCCACCGGTAATAAAATATTTTCTTTGATTGTCAGTTTGTTTATTAAATTAAACTGTTGAAAAACAAAGCCGACAAACTCTGAACGCAATGTTGAAATTTGATCATCATTCAATTTTGAGATATCTTTTCCCTCGATCAATACCGTTCCGTCGGTTGGCTTATCCAATAATCCAATGATATGCATCAAAGTCGATTTTCCCGATCCGGACTGACCAATGATTGCCGCATACTCTCCTTTATTTATCTCCAAATCAACATTGTTTAGGGCTGTAAAAATTGTTTCGTCACCCATCACATATCGCTTGGAAATATTCTTAAGACTAATTACTGTAGATGACATCTTTTTCGTTTAGTCCGGAGATCACTTCTGTGTTTCCATCAATAGTGTCGCCGGTTTTTATCTCTTGTTTCTCTTTGTTTTTATTTCGCAATATAAATACGTACCTCGTGCCATTTTCTGTTTTTACGTAGCTTGCAGGAACGACCAATACGTCCTTAACTGTTTTAAAAACAAAATTAATATCTCCGGTCATTCCCATTCTGATGTCATACTCCAAGTTAACAAAATCCAAAGCTATTTTTAGTTCATAAACAGTACCGCTTTCTCCGGCTTTGGGGGTGAAAGAAATTGCTTCCACAACTCCATCAAAAGTTTTATCCTCAAATGCGTCCAGAGTAATAATGCCTTTTTGACCAACTTTAAATTTTGTTACTTCTGTTTGGTCCGCTGTTGCCGAAAGGAAAATTGTATTTGGATTTACGACCTCAAAAGTTGCAGTTGCTGGTGTGATATTTTGTCCGGCTACGGGAGAGTCAACCTTAGTTACCAAACCCTCGATTGGTGTCCACAAATTTGCATACTTGAGAGCGAGAGCTTGAGACTCAACAGAGAGAACTGAATTGTTTAAATCAAACTGATATTTATCCAAAGTTCTCTTTACGGTAGTTCTTGCTTCATCTGTCATTCCATCAGTCTGCCAGTTTTTATTATCGTCTTGAGCTTGTTCAAAATCCCATCTAGTTTTGGAATAAGAATTAAGTAACTTACTCATACTGTTTTGCAAATCACGTTTGTCCAAAGATGCCAACACTTGGTATTTTTTTACTGAGTCTCCCTCTTTTACACCCACCCAAGTCAAGAGTCCGGAAGTCTGGAAACGAAGTGATACTTTTTCGGATGCGTCAATCTCACCAGAAAGGGAAAGGCTATCAATCAAATCCTGTCTTTGTACTGTATGGGTTTTTATTTTTGGGTCAACTTTAGGTTTACTTGCACTCCAAACAATCAGTCCACCGACAATAAAGCCAATTAAAAAAAGCCACCAAAATTTTTTGAGAATATTTTTGAATTTCATTTAAATATATTTATTGAACAACCGTCAGATTATATACCTTAAGTATATATCTATCTAAAGCTGTAAAATACAAGGATGATATCTGAATCCCAATTAAATCTGACTGATCTCAAGCGTCGCATCGATGATCTTCGTTCCAAATTTGATTTGGTCAAACTAGAAGAAGAAAAACAAAAACTCGAGTTCCAGTCTACTGAGCCATCTCTTTGGCAAGATGAAGACAATGCCAAAAGAGTCATGTCCAGTCTGGCTGAGATTCGTGACATGATTGGCTCCATTGACGGCCTCACCACTGAGTTAAAAAATCTCGATGAACTTCTCGCTCTAGCAACGGAAAACAATGACGACTCCATGGATAGTGAAATTATGATTCTGAAGGATACTTTAGAAAAGCATGTGGACAAAGTCGAGCTTGTTACTTTTCTTTCCGGCAAATACGATGTTTCAGAAGCCATTCTCACTATCAGAGCCGGACAAGGAGGTACCGAAGCAATGGATTGGGCCAGTATGCTTTCTCGTATGTACACTCGATTTTTTGAAAAACGCGGCTGGAGTTACGAAACAGTTGAGTACTCACCTGGGGAAGAGGCAGGCCTTAAATCCGTTACTTACATGATTCACGGCCGTTTCGCTTTTGGTTTTTTAAAAAATGAAAAAGGCACCCATCGTTTGGTTCGTCAATCTCCCTTCAATGCCGACAAGCTTCGTCAAACCTCTTTTGCCGGTGTCGAAGTTACTCCCATTCTTCCCGAAGATGCCGATATTGAAATTAGAGATGAAGACATTGAGTTTGAAGCTAGCCGTTCCGGAGGAGCCGGTGGTCAAAACGTCAACAAGGTTAGTACTGCCGTTCGCATCAAACATATCCCAACCGGCATTGTAGTTGAGTGTCAAACACAACGCTATCAAGTTCAAAACCGAAAAATCGCCATGGACATGCTCAGATCGAAGCTTTGGGAAATTCAAGAAGCCAAGCGTCAGGAAGAGCTCAGTCGTATCAAAGGTGTTCAAACTCAGGCTAGTTGGGGAACCCAAATCCGATCGTACGTTCTTCATCCCTACAAACTGGTCAAAGATACACGCACTGAATACGAATCATCCAATCCCGACTCAGTTCTCGATGGCAATCTCGACGAGTTTATTGAGGCGGAGCTAAAGTTCTTCGCCCCAACGCGTCAAATTTGATAAACTAAAATATGGATATAAAAATGATTGATCTCGACAAGTCCCCAGAATCGGCCTCAGTTATCAAAAAGGAGTCTACTCCTCCAGCCTCATTTGTTACCGAAAAAGCACCCAAAATGAAAAACAAATCTCTCGTTCCCGTTATCATCGTTTTTATACTCGTTGCCCTTGGTGGCTTTTATAGCGGAGCCTGGCTCAAGGCCAAAAACTCAGGCAAAATTGTTTCTGCTGAGCTATCCAGCATTCAGGCTGACATTCCCACAACTGGCATCAAGGTTGGCGACATTTTTGGCTCTGCAGATGAAAAAATTTTCAAAGATCCGGCCACAGGCGTCCTCGACAAGGGTGGTTTTAATGGCGAAGGTACCCACAAACTAGTTCGTGCTGGAGGCGTTTCTCAAACTGTCTATCTCACCAGTTCCACCATTGATCTAGACGCTCTGGTCGGCCATCAAGTCACCATCTGGGGTGAAACATTTAAAGGCCAAAAAGTTGGCTGGTTAATGGATGTTGGTCGTGCCAAGGTCGAAGCTTTAAACGCGCCATTACCAAAATGATGTACTCGTCATCCTCGCGCATGCGGGGATCGATATAAATTGATAAAAAATGATTGATTTTATTCACGTTTCGAAAAGCTACCCCAATGGAGATGTGGTGCTAGACGACATCGATTTTTCAATCTCACCAGGTGAGTTTGTCATCATTACTGGTAAATCTGGCGCCGGCAAAACCACCATTGGCCGCCTCCTGATTCGTGATTTGGTTCCCGACAAAGGCAAAATCATTGTTGAGGGTATTGATCTCACCAAAATTAAGCCCCAAAGTATTCCTCTTCTTCGTCGCAAGATTGGCTTCGCTTTCCAGGACTTCCGAGTCATTCCGGATAAAACAGTCGGGGAAAACATTACGGTTGCTCTCGAGATTGCCGGTTATGATCCGAAAAAAATTACTGAAAAAATTAATCACACTTTATCAATGGTTGGGCTCGCCGGAAAAGAAAATCTTTTTCCCGGTCAGCTTTCCGGAGGTGAGCTTCAAAGAGCGTCCATAGCCAGAGCCATCGCCGCAGAGCCCCCCGTTCTTTTTGCAGACGAGCCTACAGGCAATTTAGACAAAGAAACCTCTCTCGAAATCTTCAAACTTCTCCAGAAAATCAACGACGAAGGCACCACCGTTATTATTGCCACCCACGACATCTCCATCATTAATCTCAACTTTGGCAGTCACATCCACCTTGAAAAAGGTAAGATAGTAAAGATAGAAAAACGTAAAGAAGACAAAGAAGATAAGTCAGAAAAAGAAGAAAAAAAGAAGGAGAAAGACTAATATGAGTACCGCACTAAAAAACATTCGTCGCTCACCATATCAGGCAATGTCGGCCATCTTTATCGTGAGTCTAACCATGTTTATCGTCGGCATCTTCGCCCTGGTCACCTTTGCTTCCCAAGAAATTCTCAACAACTTCGAAACCAAGCCGCAAATTATTGCTTATCTCAAAGACGGTCACACCACCGATCAAGTTGGTGGTCTATTGGGCTCGCTAAACTCCACTCCCGGAGTCAAAAAAGCTCTTTACATAAGTAAAGAAGATGCCTTAGAGCTCTACAAAAAGAGTGTTGGCAACGACCCGGTTCTTCTGGGGACTGTTACCGATTGGGGCATTGTCACCGCCGATATTCTTCCAGCCAGTGTCGAGATCACCGCCCAAAATCCTGAATCTTTCAAAAATATTGCCGCCACCCTAGAAAAAAGTGACATTGTCAGTGTCACTCCCTCCGGTAAAAAAGAAATCGACTATCCTCAAGACGTCATCTCCGAGCTTACCAAGTGGACCAATGCCATTCGTATTGGCGGTTTAGTTTTAGTCATTGCTCTTACTCTAGTTGCCATTCTCACCATCATGACCATCATCTCCATGAAGATTTCTTCCAGAAGATTTGAGATCAGCACTTTCAAGCTCATGGGCGCCAAAAATTTCTACATCATTAAGCCATATCTTCAAGAATCGGTATTTTACGGTGTTATTGGCGCTTTCATCGGCTGGCTCGGTTGCTTTGTTACTCTTTTATACTCCACCCCATTCCTAGCTCCGAGAATTGGCTCCATTATTTCGTTCCCCATTTCATATTTGGTCTACCTCATTCTCTTTGGAGTCCTTATCATCTTCGGTCTGATTATCTCTTTCCTTTCGAGCCTTTTCGCCGCCAATAGATTCGTCAATCGTTCCAAATGAAAAAACTATTTTTAGTTTTTGCCATTTTGTTTCTTTTTCTATGGATAAAGCCTGTTGTGGCAGTTGAGTGCGACGGGAATCCTCCCTCGGGTGCCGACAAGGTCAATGAAATTCAAGAATACATTGATAAATGTAATCAAAAAATTACCTCGCTCAAAGGCCAACAGCTCACTCTCCAGCAAACCATCACCACGCTAACTTCCAAAATCAACCTTGCGCAAGGTCAAATCAATCAAACTCAAGCTCAGATAAATTTACTCGAGAAAGAAGTTAATGTTCTTGATGGGGTTTTGGAAACAGTCAACGATTCCATGGATCAGTTGGGGGTGATTTACACCGCTCGAGTCCGCGAAAGTTACCGACGCTCTCGAGCCACCCCGGTTGATTTAATCTTTTCGACCACTTCGATAGGAGATTATTTTTCAAAATTAAAATATCTCAATACCGTCAAAACCAAAGATCAGCTAATTCTCGCTGAGTTGGAAAAATCCAGACTCGATTACGATCAAAGAAAAACAGATAAAGTTACCAAACAAAAAGAGGTTGAGGCGCTCAAGTCCAAACTGGTCGCCCAAAGAAAAACTTTAGATGCTCAGCAAAAAGAAAAACAAATTCTCTTGGCTCAAACTCAAAATGACGAAAAGAAATTCCAGTCACTTCTGTCCAAAGCCAGAGCCGAGTTAGAAGCTATCGAAGCTGTTATCGCCGGAAAGGGAACTGAAACGGAAGTGAGAGAGGTTAAGTCAGGGGACAAAATTGCAAACGTAATTCAAGGGGCTTCGTGTAACTCCAGCGGCTCCCATCTCCATTTCATCGTTGGTCAGGATCACGCGGTCAAAAACCCTTTCAATTATCTCAAACCGGTCGATTATGAAAATTGTTCCGGTTCGAGTTGTGGAAGCGGAGATGGTGACACTTTCAACCCAACGGGTTCTTGGGACTGGCCTCTAAATCCTCGAATTTCACTATATCAGGGATTTGGACTAACCTGGGCCATCAATCACACTTGGGTTAGAAATATTTATAGTTCCCATAATGGCATTGATATCAAAAGTGATAGCACTGAAGTTAAGGCTGTTCAGGGTGGTAAACTTTTCCGGGGAAGTTACTCCGGTTCCAATGGCTGTGCTCTTAAATATGTTCGTGTTGCACACTCAGATGGTGGTCTAGACACCTACTATCTTCACGTAAATTACTACTAGGTTTTCTTAAGGTAATTTTTCTTCCAAACTGCTATATTTAGTAAGTAATGAAACAAATCCTGCCCGTGTTGTTTCTTTTAATTTTTTGCTTTTTCCCGAAATCCATTTTTGCCCAAATTTTCATCAACGAAGTTAGTCCCATCTCCAGTCCGGAATGGGTAGAGTTATACAACGACTCGGAGGATAATGTCGATATTTCAGGCTGGAAACTAATAGATCTTGCCAATAATTCAAAAACAATTCCTTCAGTCGTCATCAATGCTCGAGGGTTTTTCGTATACGAAAACAGCAGCGGCTGGCTAAATAACAGCGGTCAGGAATCACTTGTTCTAAAAAATTCTGCTAACGAAACAATAGATACTCTTTCATACGGAACGGACGGGATCGTTGGCATACCCTCATCCGATAAAAGCATTGGCAGATCTTCAGATGGATCATCATCTTGGGTAAACAATTTAGACTGGACCAAAGGCAGTACCAACTATTTAATTACGACTATCCCTAGCCCTACTGAAACCCCAACAGCGACAGAGACTCCAACCTCAAGTCCTACTCCATCCAAATCCATATACAAGATAAACAAACCCAAAGATGAAAATGGCCAAGAACTTTCTAGTGTCGAGATCTACGTGGATTCTATTTACACCCATCACAAGGATAACGAAATATTGGAATTTTGTAATGGTTGTTTCTGTGACTCGGGCAAAGCAATTTCTTGCGGGTACGGGCAGCACACAATCAAGCTGACAAAGTCTGGCTACTCAGACTGGTCCGAGATACGCAATTTCACTGAGGGTTCAAATCACGAAATCACTCCGATTCTTACAAAAATCTCCACCCCCACCTCAACAACGTCTACGCAAACTCCAACCTCATCTCCTTCTCCAACTCCTTCCAAAACACTCACGACTGTCATTGCGAGGAGTACTCCGACGAAGCAATCCCCGACACCAACGACAGTACGGGACTCGATTGTCCTAGGAAGCTCCACCGATTCTGGCACAGTCATTGCGACTCAGTCCGCTCTTAGCGGAAGCGATAGTGCGGCAATCATAAATAATGAATTAACTCCTTTTCCCGAAATCGAAATCAAAAAGAAAAAACCCATAAATTACAAAAACCCCTTCTTTATTGGGTTGTTTCTTGCCGCCTCGTCGGGTGGCTTACTATATTTTCGCCATCGAAAAGATTAAAATACAAAAGATGGCTCGAAAATTCGTTAAATACACACCGGTTATTATTTGGATGGTTCTCATTTTTTGGATCTCCTCAGTTCCCGATCTACCCTCAAACAAGGTCGATATCCTCGATTTCTTTTTCAAAAAGACAGCCCATTTCTTGGAGTATGCGATTCTTTTCCTCCTCTGGTACAGAGCACTTGGTCGCAAAAATCCATTTTTAGCCATTGTCTTATCGTTAGTTTACGCTTTCTCTGATGAAATGCATCAGCTTTTTGTTCCTGGTCGCACAGGCAGTCTTCGCGATGTGGGTATCGATTTCGGTGGCATACTCCTCTCATCTTTTTTAATAGTAAAATTTGATTTATGGAAACTACTTTTGTCTCCACATCCTACGAAGAAACTCGCGAAATAGCCGAGAAATTTGCTGGTGATTTCGAGAAAGGCACTACCATTTGTTTGTATGGTGAGCTCGCTGCCGGCAAAACAACTTTTACTCAAGGAATAGGCAAAGCTTTTGGCATCGAGCGTCTTGTTTCACCCACCTTTCTCATCATGCGTCAGTATCCAGTCACCAATCACCCGGTCATAAAAACTCTTTATCACCTAGATTTATACCGTCTGGAATCAGTCGAAGATATCAAGGCTTTCGATGTAGAAGAGATATGGTCGAGTCCAGAAAATCTTCTGGTTATCGAGTGGCCGGAAAAATTCAAAGACTATTTACCAAAAAACCGCTATGATATTTTTTTCAAGGCCAATGGCGAAAACGAAAGAGAAATTAGAATTCAAGAACACAAATAATTTGTCATCCTCGCGAATGCGGGGATCTATATAAACCACCCCAATCGTCATTGCGAGTTTTGCACTCAAACCGAAGCAATCTCTTATACAATTGTAAATATTATGCGAATATACATCGACTCGACCGACAACACCAAAGCCATCATCAGAATTGACGACAAGGAATTCACTCGGCACGTCGAAAGTCCTCGCGATCAAGACGTTTTAGGTTTTCTTTTGCATTGTTTGTCGGAGCAAAACATCAAGCCGGAAGACATAGACGAAATAGAAGTAAATCCTGGTCCTGGTTCTTTTACGGGCACACGCGTCGGTGTTGCCATTGCCAATATGCTTTCCTATGCCCTAGACATTAAGGTAAACGGCTCAATGACGCCTGTAGAGCCAATCTATTCCGCACCTCCCTCAATCACGAAAAAGAAAGATACTTGACATTGCTGAGGCTCATAGTAAAATACGTCCTAGAAGGCATTGATATATAACCTCCATTTGGTCACTTTGGTTATATGGAGCTAATAGTGAAACCGATCTAAAAAAAATTAGAACGGCTAAACTGTAAAACCAATAATCAATGAAATCTAGAAACATAAGAAAAATAATTTCGTTTATTTCTTCCTTTAACCTTCTTCTTCAATCTTTCCTCCCGCTAGCTATTGCAATGCCTGTTTATGCCGAAGATGCTTCTCCTGCAGCCATTGTCGAAGTCTCTCCAACTCCCGAAGTCACCCCGGAAATCACTCCCGAAGCCACTCCCACACCCGAGATCTCTGTAACTCCAGAACCAACTCCATCTGTGGAAATTACTCCGGAGCCATCAATTTCTCCAACTCCCGAAGTCACCCCCGAAATCACCCCAGAAATCACTCCAGAGCCAACAGCTGAGATCACCCCAGCCGAACAACAAAATAATGAAGAACAAAAAAACAACTCTCCACCCGCCGAACAAAATAATATTCCTGCTGCCACTCCAACCCCCGAACCAACCATTGTCCTTCCCCAACCTCTCTCCGTAATTTCCCAACTCGAACAAGAAGCTCCAATTATTTCTCCAACTCTATCAACTGACAAACCAGATTATTTTCCAACCGACACCGTCCACATCACCGGCACCGGCTTTTTAGCCAACACCACTTACACACTACACATATATTCTTCAGACAATCCAATTTTTAGTATTCGTCCAGAAGTATTGTCGGATGAATATGGCAATATTTCTCTATCATTCAGACTTGATGGAAACTACAGACCAAATTACATCGTCGATGCTATCGACAACAACGATCAAGTTGTTTTATCGTATTCGTTCTTAGATAGCCGCACATTCGTTTCTGTCACAGTAAACGGAGGATCAACTTCAACTGTGTTACCATCAGGTTCTGTCTCAGTAGACATTGATATTGATACCGATGGTACCGGAGAAGGAAGCGATTGGGAGTCGACAAAGTACACTATCGAGGGCCAATCTGCGATTTGTGACAACTCCCCCGACTATACATATGGTAGTAGTAGCGGTGCGACATCCACATATTCACTCACCGCTCCTGCAAATAATGGTACATATGATCTCGCTGTAGTTGCTTACAGTAACAATGGATGCTCAGGGCAAAGTAATACAACAACCCTGACAGACGCAATTACCGTTTCTTCTTCATTATTACAACCAGTTCTTCCTAATAATCCCTCCGATGATTATGCTCTCACATCAGTATCTGGAGTATGGACCAATGTCACAGGAGGCAGCAACATAACTGGAATTAATACAGAAGAAATTAGATGGGGTGTTCCCTCAGGAAGTCAAAAGAGTGGACTCCGTTTTGATGGAAGTGGTGTTCAAACGTTTAACTCAGGTAATAGTTTCTATCTTGGCGCTCTCACTCATATGAACTGGGGGACATTATCTGGTGCAGCCTCAGGAGCAAAATTAAACATTACTCTTAGTTTTTCAAAACCCACACTCTCACCAAACCCAGATTTTAGCTTTGATTTTTCAATCGAAGAAACATCGAATTCGTATGGTCACTGTCCTTCGTGGCAATCATCATTAACACCCTGTGATGACAGAATTTCTTTTCCTGTAAGCTATGGCTCAAGAAGTTTTACCATTGGTGACAAACTATTTACCTTGAGAATCGATGGTTTTGTAAATCAATATCCAAGTGGATCAACAGTTTCCCAATTTATTACGGAAGAACAAAAAAATAACGTTGCTTATCTTGTTGGATCATTATCATCAGTGTTGGTATCTTCTCCCCAAATATCTTTAGTTACAAAAGCCGTTGAAGGAGAGGACGCTGATTCAACTCCTGGCCAAAATTTATATGTTGGTGATACCGCCCACTTTACCTATGTTGTCCAAAACACCGGTAATGTTGATATGACTAGTGTTTCAGTAATTGATGACAGAGGTGTAGTAGTAACATGCCCTCAAACAACCTTAATCTCTGGTGCTTCGATGACCTGTACTGGTTCGAGTACTGTTGTTGTTGGTCAATACACTAACACCGCTCATGTTCACGGAACATACAACGGCACTGTGTATCAAAGTAACAATGAATCAGCCAACTATTTCGGAGTTGTTAGAAATGTATGTGGCGATGGCAACAAATCCTCATCCGAAGATTGTGATAATGGCGCAAATAATGGCACAGTATGTACTCCTACTTACAATAATACTTGCACTTATTGTTCAGTCTCTTGTGAAATTCAAACAGTTGTTGGTCCAAAATGTGGAGACTACAACGTTGACGCTGGAGAAACATGTGATGATGGCAATATTGTCAACGGTGATCACTGTAGTTCAACTTGTCAAACAGAAACTTGGTGTGGCGATGGAGTAAAAAATGGTTCCGAAGCCTGCGATGGTACAGATCTCGGTGGCTTATCTTCATCAACTTTTTCTTGTAACAAATGTTCACTCGAGTTAGTTGAGCCAAAAGTCACTATCTGTCACTCAACTAGCAGTCAAAGTAATCCTTATAATGTCCAAAATCCCGCCAAAACTGCCGATGTTTCTGGTCACGATGGTCATGATGGAGTAGTTTGGTATCCTGGTATCACTGTCGCTTGGGGAGATATTATTCCTCCCTTCGCCTATATCGGCGGAACATATTCTGGTCAAAACTGGACCACTGAAGGCCAAGCAATTTTCAACAATGGATGTAACATTCCCAATTACTGTGGAGATGGTGTAAAAGCCGGTTCCGAAGCTTGTGATGACGGCAACTCTGTCAACACAGATGCCTGTACCAATGCTTGTACAGTATCTGTTTGTGGAGACACTATTGTTAATCCCGCAACCGAAGCTTGTGATGACGGCAACTCTGTCAACACAGATGCTTGTACCAATGCCTGTACACTTCCTGTTTGTGGCGATAGTTTTGTCCAATCCGGCGAAGTCTGTGACGACGGTAATCGTGTAGACACCGACGCCTGTCGCAACAACTGCACTTTGCCCGTTTGTGGTGATGGAGTACTCTCCATGTCCGAAGATTGTGATGAAGGTGCTGAAAACGACACCACATGTACACCCGCCTATGGTGGTTCTTGTACCTACTGTCATGCTACCGAATGTAAAAACTACACCATCGACGGTCCATACTGTGGTGATGAAACCAAAAATGGTGAGGAACAATGTGATGGTACTGATGGCGTCGGTACTCATCAGGTCTGTAATAGCGACTGTATCTTAGAAACTTTGTCATATTGTGGAGACGGAATCAAAGACACCGGTGAAGAATGCGATGGCACAGCCGGAGTAACAGCAGATAGTAATTTCTGTTCCACCTCTTGTCACTTAGTTCCCATCTACACTGGAAATAACGTTTGTAGTAATGGTAACGTCAAAGGAACCAAGCTAGCCAGCCAGACTATTTCTTCATCCTCCAAAACAGGTGAGGTTTTGAGTTTAGCTGCAGACAAAGAATATTTATTTGAAGTTAATGGAACCTTTATTCCAACATCGGCCCTCGGATATCTCTCAGATGCCGCTCGTACATGGATCAATGGCAGTTTGTCTCCTCTCTATGGTATAAACGCAGCCGCCCCCGGTTTGGGTGCTCACTCACTGCTGGGTGATCTAGGCGATGGCGTTGGTATCATCAAATGGAACAATGTTTCTGATCATTTATATTCCTTCGCTTACACTCCAACCAACGACAACCAACAATTTGTTATCGGTGATCGTTATGGAGACTGGTTTAATACCGCCTGGCAAAATCAGGCCGGTATCAACGACAACAGAGGAGATCTGACTCTGGATGTTTACGACTGTGTCAATCCAACAGGCAAAATAACTGTCATTAAAAATGTCGATACCAATGCTGACAGAGTTATCGAAATTGAAAACTCTACAGATTGGACCTGGGATATTAATGATGGCGAACAAAACATCTCTACTGGTCAATCTAGAACATTAGGAATTGGTAATTACTCCATTTCTGAAGATCAACAAGACGGATACACTCTTGTCAGTTGGTCATGTACAGATGGTACTTATGGCACGACAAATTCCATTCCTGTCGCTTTCAATAAGAATGGCGACGATATAACTTGTACATTGACCAATGTCCGCGATACTGGTTCAATCGTTGTCAATAAATATATCGATGCTGATGGAGATATCAACACTACTTCCGATCAAACCTTAAGCGCCAACTGGCAGTTTGATGTAGATGGTCTAGATCTCGACACTACCGATGCTTTGGCTCAGTACACCGGCAGCACCGGTTCGGCCACTTTCGCCGATCTCAAAACCGGAGGTTACACTGTAATCGAGACAAAGCAAACAGGTTTCGATCTGGTTTCAGCCAACTGTGGCGTTGAAAACGGCTCGTTTGACGGAACTGACTCCGTTGACAACGTCCAGGTCGTCAAGGGTGAAGCAACCACCTGTACCTTCTACAACACACCAAACAGTACTATTCACGGATATAAATGGAGCGACGTTGATGGTGACGGACAGAAAGATTCTGAAGAGACTCTTCTCTCCGGTTGGACAATAAATCTCTATAAATCCGACGGTGAAGTCTTTGGTACAACACCAATAGCTACAATGAACACCAGTGAAGGGCAACATACTGGTTGGTACTGGTTCGAAAACCTCCTTCCTGGTCAATACAAGGTTTGCGAAACATTAAAAACTGGTTGGAGCCAAACATATCCTCAGAATACTGATAAAGACACCTGTCATTATGTCTCACTTCCTGATGGTTCATCGGGTACTCTCTTTGAGGACTCGGCAAGTGGCAACACTTACAACTTTGGTAACATCCAGTTAGGAAAGATCAACGTCACTAAATATAACGATTTAGATGGCGATGGTTCTCAAGACGAAAATGAAAGAGTCCTTGGCGGTTGGACAATTTCCCTATCTGATAACGAGAATCAAGTCACTGGTGAAAATGGTAAAGTCTCTTACAACGATCTCAATCCAAACAGAAGTTACACTCTAAGTGAAAACATACAAGGAGGTTGGATTCAAACCAACATCTCTTGTACTGTCAATAACTCTGGTGAAGGAGTCAAAATCACTGCTCAGGGAGAAGCCTACGGACATCACGGTAATTGTGGTGGCTGGAATGGTTGTGGCGATGCTGCTACATGTGCCCAATGGGCCTGTCAAGCAAAAGGCTACGCCAACCTAGTCTCCTATGGCGAGTCCAAACCCTGTACTCAGTTCAGTAACTGTAATCTATTCAACAGCGGTGCCAATAATGGCGTTGATTACAACTGGGGTAACTGGTGTGAAGTAGCTGGTGTCACCGACATTGTTTGTAGCAATTCCACCGGGGACTCGTACTCAGGTGAACGTTTACCTCTCTATGCTGGTAACGATCCCGAGAACTCCAGAAACCTCAATGTAAATGCTGGAGATATTATCAACTGTTCCATCGGCAATCATCGTGTCGAACCCAAGCTCAAAATTAGTCGTTCAAACAATGCCACCTCATCTCTCACTCCAGGTGGAAGTGTTGAACATACGATTACTATTAAAGTCGAGGATAACAACATTAGTAACCTTAAACTTACCGATCTTCTTCCCAACGGTTTCAAATTCAGAGCCGGTTCATACTCAGTGATGAAAAACGGAACCGATGTTGTAACCCTGGCTCACGATCCAGAGTATCACTCTCCAGGTGTTTGGGAGCTCGGAAACTTTAATAAAAATGATGTAATAACTATCAAATACCTTGCTGATATTAGCGGAGACGTCGAACCTGGAACATATCCCGATCTCGCTTCCGCCATAGCTAACGATGCATATGAGCAAGGGCTAAGTTTCCTCGCAATCGGAGAAAACTCCAAATATGTTGATGAAAACTTCGTCGGCACCGACGTTGAGATAGTCAAGAGTCAAACTCGTGACGACTCATACAATGTCGAAAAAGAAGAAATAATTAAAGGCGAAGTTCTCGGTACTTCCACCAGCTTACCCGCAACTGGCGCTTCTCCGATGTGGCTCATGCTTGCCTTCATCAGTCTTGTCTATGGAATCAGATTAATAAAGTCGAGTAACAAAAAGTAAATGAAATTAAAACTATTCCTTCTCACTGTCCTCAGTGTCGCCGGACTGATGCTTCCTGGTCTTTCTTTTGCATCGGTGAGTCCTTTGACAGTTAATCTTGGCCAGCCCAAGTCACCCACCAGACTAGACAATTTAAAACTCACCTTTGTTGTTCTCCAAATTGGTGGAACAGAAAATATTGCAGTCAGTTGTTACAAAAAGTCACCCTCAGACAGTGCTTACGTCAAGTTTCAAGACATTTCTTTGATCCCTGGCGGCAACACCGATTTCTGCAACGTTACCAGCAGTATTCTCAACACCCCAGGCACCTACAAATTTAAAGTCCAAGCCAATGGAGTCAAAGACAGTAATGAAATTACTGTCGACTACAACAACAACGCCCCCAGTACCCCAGGTTCATACTCCAAAGAGAGGCTTAATGATTGTGATTACAAGATCAAATTCAAAACTGCCGACGATGGTCGTACTACCAAGGTGGAGCTCTATAGATCAGACACTACTTCAATATCTATTGACTCGAGTCATCTGGTGGGTACTCAAAACATAAATCCAAACACCGAAGGTAGTATCACCAACAGCATTCCAGTTTGTGGCAAAGAGTATTTCTACGCCATCAGAGCCGTTGACAACTCAGAAAATGTTTCGGGAATTACCGGTGATAATCAAACAAAATTCATCACCGACTCAACCACAACGACTACAACTACCACAACCGGAACATCCACAACAGGTACAACTCAAGGCGCTTTAGTCACAGGAGATGGTTCTCAGGTCACAGTCGAAGGAACAATAACTCCTGGAGCAGAAGCCACCATTACTCCCGCAGAAGGAACAGGCACAGACTCACCTCAACCAGGAACACCGGAAGTCTTAGGTACCCAAACATCCAAATGGACAAATCTCAAATGGCTTTCGATTCCTCTGGTTCTTGTTGCTTTCTACTTCTTCCGCAAGTCCAGAAAACGCGCATAATTGACTAAGATGAAGCGCATAGCCGGAATCATTTTAATTGCGATTGCTCTGTTGGTAATTTTTGCGACTTTTTTTCCTCTAGCCAAAAACGAAGTCACCTATCAATATTATCGGATTAAAGGAGGCTCATCAGAAATCACCCAACCTCTCTCGCCAGATTTTGGCATTGTGATTCCAACTCTGGGCATCAACGCCAAAGTGATCAAAAATGTTAATCCCTATGACGCCAACATCTATCAAAAAGCCCTGACACGGGGAGTGGCTCACGCCGAAGGCACTGCACTTCCGGATGGAACAGGTAATATATTTATTTTTTCTCACTCCTCCGAAAATTTTTACGAAGCCGTTCGTTACAACTCCGTTTTTTATCTTCTTCCCAAATTGGAAATAGGGGACACCATTTCCTTGTATTACAACTCAATAAAATACGACTATCATGTTTCAGAAAAAAAGATTGTTGACCCAGCCAACACTCAATATCTCACCAAAAAATCCGACAAACCCCAGCTCACCTTAATGACCTGCTATCCTCCAGGAACAAACTTCAAACGTTTCATCATTGTCGCAAACTAGACCCTGTGGCATAATGAAATAAGTTATGGCTCATCCATTTATTACTCTTTTCGCACCTCATCCTCACAACAACCACAAGGCGAAAATCCTCTGGCCTCGATCTATCGTTATTCTCATCGGTCTTTTTGTCATGGGCCGATCGATTGTTGATATTTCTGTTGGTCTTCAGCCGGGAGTTTTGGGTTTTGCTTCCCAGATTAGCCCCACCAAAGTCATTGAGCTCACCAACGCCGAGCGCTTAAACGCCGGTGTTTCCATCGTCAAAGAAAACTCAGAGTTAAATCAAGCCGCTCTCGCCAAAGCCGCAGACATGTTTGAAAACAATTACTGGGCTCACATCTCACCCACAGGCACTGAGCCTTGGTACTTCGTCACTCAGTCAGGCTACAAATATCAACACGCTGGAGAAAACCTCGCCCGCGACTTTAGCAATCCCAAGGATGTTGTGGCCGCCTGGATGGCCTCTCCAACCCATCGTCAGAATCTTCTCGACGATCGTTACAAAGATATTGGTATTGCCGTTACGGACGGGTACATAAATGGTGTAGAAACTACTTTGGTCGTTCAAATGTTTGGCACAACCAAAACTTCCGTCGCTAAGATAGCCTCATCCAAAGTAACCAACACTACCGCCTATGCCGAGGAAGTTCTTCCCGAGAAGCTCATCCCCAGCTCCGGCATGTCTCCCATGGATCTTTCTCGAGCCTGGTCACTTGCTTTCGTTGTTTTAATTCTATTAGCTCTTAGTCTCGACTGGATCTTTGTCCTCCGATACAACATCGTTCGTATCTCCGGCAAAACCTGGGCTCATCTTACTTACTTCGTCGGTCTGGCCATTATTCTTCTTATTATTCGTCAAGGAATTGTCCTATGAAAAAACCAATTCGCAGCCTCTTCGACTATCTCATTCTTTCCTTGATCGTTTCCATTGCTATTATTCTCATTCTTTACTTCAATGGCAGCAAATTTTATCAAGAAATCATTATTATCGGACTTTCTATACTATATATAGTATGGGGTATTTTCCATCACGCCAAAGAGAAAACCTTGCAGGCACGAGTGATTCTCGAATACGTGCTCTTCGGGCTTCTTGGTTCAGTGATAGTTATCGGCCTATTAAAGTAGTCGGTTTGTACAAGCTGTATAATTGCAAAATATGAAAGGAATTATTCTAGCCGGTGGTCGTGCGACCAGACTTAGGCCTCTCACTTGGGTAATCAGCAAGCAGCTTCTTCCCGTTTACAACAAACCGATGATCTTCTACCCGATTGAAACCCTGGTCAAGGCGGGGATTAAAGATATTCTAATTATTCTCGCTCCCGAAAACGCCGGTCTTTTTCTAAATCTTCTCGGCACTGGTGAAGAATTTGGAGTTCATTTTAGTTATGTTATTCAGAAGGAACCTCGTGGTTTGGCTGAGGCTTTTATCTTAGCCGAAGATTTCCTAGATCACGATGATGTGACGATGATTTTAGGCGACAATATTTTTGAACACGACTTTAGTAAAGAAATTCAATCTTTCAAAAAAGGCGGTCAAATTTACATCAAAAAACTAGACAACATCGATGATGTCAAAAGGTTGGGTGTTGTCGAGCTAGACGAAAAAGGCCAGATCAAATCAATTGAGGAAAAACCGGAAAAGCCCAAGTCTATGTTTGTTTCGGTTGGTATTTATACATTTGATAATCGAGTGGTTGAAATAGCCAAAAATCTTCCTCTTTCCAAACGTGGTGAGCTGGAGATTAGTGGCAATCCAAGTATCAACAACACCTATTTGGAGATGGGGGAGTTGGTCGCTTGTGAATTCGACACATACTGGCAAGATGCTGGCACCTTCGACAGTCTATTAGAAGCCGGAAATTACATGTCCAAAAAAGCGTTACCTTAAAATATGAAAATACTAGTTACTGGCGGTGCAGGCTTTATCGGTTCCAACTTTATTCATTACTGGTTAGAAAATCATCCGGCAGACGAGATCATCAATTTTGATCTTCTTACCTATGCCGGTCATCTCAAGTCGCTAGAATCCATCAAAGATAATTCTCATTACTCTTTCATCAAAGGAGACATTACCGACAGTCTGGCAGTAGAATCAGCCGTATCCCAAGTTGATGCTATTATTCACTTCGCAGCTGAAAGTCACGTCGACAGATCAATTCTTGATCCTTTGATTTTCACTAAAACCAATATCATGGGAACTCAAGTCCTTCTTGAAGCCGCCAAAAAATACGGCATTAAGAAATTCCATCATGTTTCCACCGACGAAGTTTTTGGCGCCCTTCCCCTAGACAGCAACACTAAGTTCAGCGAGCAAACACCTTACAATCCACACAGCCCCTACGCCGCTTCCAAAGCCGCCTCGGATCACCTAGTCAGGGCATATTTCGACACTTTCAATGTTCCGGTGACAATCACCAACTGCAGTAATAATTTTGGCCCATATCAAGACCCCGAAAAATTTCTACCTCGCATGATCACCAATCTTCTTTCAGGGGAAAAAGTTAAAGTCTACGGCGATGGCAAGTATGTCCGCGACTGGCTTCATGTGCTTGATCACTGTCGAGCAATCGACATGGTTTTCACCAAAGCCGCTTCCGGTAGTACCTACTGTGTTGGTTGGATGACCAGAGACGTGAATAATCTGGAAGTCGCTCAAAAAGTCATTAAGCTTTTGGGAATGGAACCCGACGAAAAAATCGAGTTTGTCACCGACCGTCCTGGTCACGATCGTCGCTACGCCGTCGACTGGACAAAGATAAACAAAGATCTCGGTTGGGAACCTTTATATGACTTTGATTCCTGGTTAGAGAAAACAGTCGCCTGGTACAAAGACAACGAAGCCTGGTGGAAGCCTCTCAAAGAAAAATCAGAATCCATTTATAAAAAATAATGTCAAAAGAAAAAATATTAGTCACGGGTGCTTCAGGATTAGTCGGCTCACGCTTTGTTGAGCTCTCAAAAAATTACAATTTTTTCACTCCTGAGTATCCCGAGTTCGATCTTACCAATATTGATTCTGTAAAAATAGCCATCGAAAAATACTATCCGGAATGGATAGTTAACTTCGCCGCTTTTACCGATGTCAATGCCGCCGAAGCTCAGACAAGGGACGAGTCCGGCACGGCGTGGAAAGTCAATGTTGATGGTGTAAACAATCTAGTTAGCTGTTTCCCCTCAGAAAAAATTATCCATATTTCGACCGACATGGTTTTCCCAGGTGATGTCGACAATCCCGGCCCATATTCCGAGTCCGACAAAACTCCAGACTCACCCAAAACGCTAACCTGGTATGGTTGGACCAAAAATCGTGCCGAAAAGATCATTCTTGCTCATGGTGGCTCAGTTCTCCGTATTATTTATCCGGTGAGAGCTCACTACGACGCCAAGCTCGACTACATTCGTGGCGCTCTCAAAAAATACTCCGACGGCAAGATGTATCCTCTTTTCAATGATCAGCAAATCAGTATTTCTTTCATCGATGAAGTGGCTGAAACTCTTCAAAAAATTATCGATACCGAAAGCTCAGGCATATTTCACTGTAGCTCCGACACCACCACCCCATACGAGCTCATTACCTTTACTGTTGACCAGCTCGGGGGAGATGCTTCGACCATCAAGTCAGCCTCCATCAATAAATTCTTGGAAACACAGGCAAATAAAAATCGCTATCCCATCTGGGGCGGTTTAAAAACAGTCAAAACTGAAGAAAAGCTTGATCTCCATTTTTCCACTTGGCAGACTGTAGTTGAAAAACTCATTGGTCAGGGGTTATCCTTAAAGTAATGAAGCTTTTTACAAGCCTCTTATTAATCACGTCTTTTCTTCCGATTTTCTTTACGTCTTCTACGACTGTCTTTGCTGATGCCAAATCGGATTACGAATATCAATACAGTCAGTATCGTCAAAATTACATCGAATACACCGTTCTTAAAAAAGATTACTTAGAGAATCCCACCCTCGACAATCAGCAAAAAGCCGTTCTCGCCGCCAAACAAACTCTATCCTCAAGAGATCTGGCCAAAGCTTACTTCGCCGCTTACCTTCTTGATCTTTGTCAGCCAAAACAAACCAATTACTCAACCTTAGATCCAATTCTCAACTCTTTAAACGCTGCTGGCAAATATTTTTTAAACGAGGCCGAAAAATCAAAAACAATCGTTACTCCGGCCAACTTAGTTTCGTATACTCAAGAATACAAAATCTCATCCGTTGAACATAATCGCAGTTTTAGAACCGGTGTCACCGCTTGTAAAATTTCTCAGCTAGTTCGCATTCAAACTCAATCAAAAAACGCTTTAGATGTCATTCTCCCCAAGCTTTCAACTCCGCTATCCACTCCAATTCAAGCCAGAATAGACGATCTTCAAGCACAGGGCAATAAAATTAATGAGGCAATAAATACTCTCACAGAAAAACTCTTCAGCGATGAAGAAATCAGCAATATCGACAATGATTATTACTTTACCAACAAAAACGAAGCTATCAGAAAAATCAAAGCTCTCCAATTAAAATGGATCGATAGTCTTATCGATATAGACGTAAACTATGCCCATTCCTAAACTCGAAATCACCAACCCAGAAGCTATCGAGCTCATCAACAAATTCAAATCCGGTGAAGTTTTCGCGCCACTCAAAGCTTGGCTTAACAAATACAAATGGTATCTCGTTTCCGCTCTAATCGTCATTGTTCTCATAATCGCCATTGCCATTGGTAAAAAACTTTCGGAAAAAAATGCCGTTCCTGTATTTACTCCTCCAGACATCGAAAGCATTAGTCCCACCGAAACATCCACTATCAAATCAGATTTTTCTGGGCTTAAAGAAGAAATCCAAAATATCAACACGGATCTGCCCGATCCCTTTATTCCCACGTTTGACAACGACATAAATCTTGAAGAAAAGACTAACTAAAATCATTAATGTGATAACATAAAAATCATGGCCAAAGATACACCCAAAAAAACAATTAAAAAAATAACAACCACTATGCCAAAGACCAGTACAAAAACAAAAAAGGCTGTCAAGGTTATCAAAACAATGAGAACTCTTCCAGATCAAGAGGTTTCAGTTTCCACCAAAAAGTTTAACCCCATTTTTCTGGTCAAAGTCCTTCTCGTAATCGCTATCGGCGTTGTTGTCTTCTTATTAGTTCAAAAAAACAGATCCCTGTTTGTTGTCGGCACAGTCAACAAATCTCCTGTCACACGCTGGGAATTAAATTCCAAAATGGCCGAGAAATATGCCACCCAAACATTTGAAGAAATTATTTCCGAAAAACTTTTAAACGAAAATCTTAAGAAAAATAAGATTGTCGTAACTGATCAAGAGGTTCAAGATGAGCTCGCCAAAATCAAAGTTCAGTATGGTGGAGAAGAGCAATTCAAGGCCGCCATCGCTCAATTTGGTATGACCGAAGCTAAAGCACTTCAGTCAATTGAACAGAGTATTGGTCTTAAAAAACTCATCGAAGCTTCAAACAAAATCGAAATCACCGACGAAGCCGTTTCTAAGTATTTCACTGAGAACAAAGCCAACTACGCCGACAAGAAGCTTGAAGATGTTGCTGCAGAGATTAAAGACTCGTTATATCAGCAAGAAATCTATACCAAATCACAAGAATGGTATTCTCAGATTAGAAAAGACGCTAAAGTCAGTAATTACCTCTAAATCCATCACTGCCCTGTGAAAAAAAAGAAGAAGCTTGCGCCAAAGGTTGCACCCAAAATATCAATAAAAAGAGCAAGGGAGTTTGCCATCAAATGGTCGACTCCTTTGCTTACGTCAGTGATCGTCATCGCTCTCACAGCCATTTCGTTTGTTATTAGTCACAACGAAAAAAAAGAACAAGTCCAAACAGGATCAGAAGTAGTTCAATTGGTTCTTCCGGCTGACTCTATTGCCCTTCCTCTTCCCGACTATCGCAGTAGTAACTCTATTGAATTAGTTCTAAAAAACAGAAAATCAAGACTCGACTTTA
The DNA here is from genome assembly GCA_964513845.1 of uncultured Pseudomonadales bacterium. Lineage (GTDB taxonomy): Bacteria > Patescibacteriota > Microgenomatia > UBA1400 > MFAQ01 > UBA2277. Next base: position 35,693 of record CAZENT010000004.1, read on the forward strand.
CCGACGCTCCACTTTCTCTCAAACAAATTTCACAGCTTCTCTGGTCCGCCCAAGGAGTCAATGTTGACTGGGGTGATCGCACTGCTCCCTCGTCCAAATCCACCTATCCACTTACGATTTACTTGATTGCCAACAATATTACTGGGCTTGATGCCGGTGAGTATCAATACATTCCCGGAGACAGAACCATGCTTCATCAGTTAAAGCCCATCAAAAAAGTTGAGATGGGGGAGGCTCTTTTTAATCTTCTCAATCAAAGCTCGTTCAAAAAAATCCCCGCAGTCTTCGTCATTACAGGGAACATGAATAAAATGGCCGAAGCGTATGGTGGTATCCCTCACAACAAAGAGGTTTTTCTCGAAGCCGGCTACGCCGCGCAAAATGTTGCTCTGGCTGTAGAAAGCCTCAAGCTGGGGACAACAGTCAACACCAACTTTGATGAGCTCAAGTTGCGAGAGCTAATTACTGTGCTAAGCTCAGATACTATTATCGCCCTAATGCCCATTGGCAATCCAAAATAATAACCATGGAAGAATACAAACAATCTAGCATGTTAACCTCCGATGGTACCAAGCCAGACAGTAGTATTGTTAGTCGAAACATGGATAATGAAGCAGATCTGATTTTTCAAACAGAAGAACAAAAGAAAATTGCTCTTGATCTTATTAAAGAAGGAGAAGCAACAGATCTTCGTGATGCTTGGACAAAAATGAGAGCTGACGCTATAAATGATCCGGTAAACCAGGTCCATGTAAGAATAAAGAAATAAGTAGAATTACTTACTCTTTCTCCACTCCGCAATTTTCTTATGATCCCCCGAAAGTAGTATCTCTGGCACATTCCAACCCTTGTAATCGGCCGGTCGGGTGTACTGAGGATACTCAGTCTCAAACTCTTCCGAGTAAGACTCTTCTTCAAGTGATTTAGGATTTCCCAAGGCTCCGGGAAGCAATCGAACGATTGAGTCTACCATTACCATCACCGGCAGCTCTCCGCCAGACAAAACATAAGGTCCAATAGAATACACTTCGTCAACCAAGTTATCGTGAACTCGATGATCAATGCCTTCAAAATGGGGGGCTATCATGATCAAATGTTCTTCACTTTTTAGTGTTTCAGCCACTTTTTGGCTATACATTTTACCCTTTGTATCGAGCAATATTACTTTGCTTCCGGGTTTTTTCAGATCAGCCAGGGCTCGGTCAATTACGTCCACTCTCATCACCATACCGGCTCCGCCCCCAAAAGGACGATCGTCCACACTTTTGTAATTATCATCGCTCCAGTCACGCAGATTATGCACTTTAATCTCCACCACACCCGTCCCCGTGGCTCTGCCAATGATAGATGTCCCAAAAACTTTATCAAACATCTCCGGAAATATCGTCAAAATATCGATTTTCATCAAGCTATATTATACCAACCCCATAATGACGTAGTAATTATGGGTGTTTCAGTATAAGAGGAAGCGCAAGATTTTTCAGATACATAACGAAGTTATGATGAAAAATCGAGCAAGCTCTTATATCAAGCTCAAATCATTTTCGAACAAATGGTATATATTTCACCTTCCGTTTGGCATTTAGTATTTTTGACAATAAGTCGCACGTCCGTACATTTTCTTGATTTTCAGACTACTGTCTGCGAGCCTACGCGACGAGCGGGCGAGAATCAAGAAAATAGGAACCGACGGGCACCGAAGGTGACGTCATAAAATACTAAATGACAAAAGAGGAAGGGGGATATTCTAATTAATTCTGAAAAAGCACACGCTCGGTCCTCAGAAAGATAAGTACGAGAGGAATCAAGAACTCAAATAGTTTGATATATAATCAACCTATGCCAAGACTAGTCAAAAAAACAGCTCACGGTCCGGTTATGGTTGGGGATAAAGCCATCTGTATGTGCGGTCTGAGTAAAAATCAGCCTTTTTGCGATGGTTCTCACGTCAAAACAATTGACGAAGACGAGAAAAAACTCTACTGGTACGACGACGATGGAAAACAGACTATCGTTGAAACAGATGAGGGTTGCGAAGAAGAGTGTTGTGGTAAATGTTCCAGTGACTGTTGTAAAGAAGATAAAAAAGCTAAATAACTATGGAAAAACTTCCCATCGCTGTTGTTGTCATCCCTACTTACAACGAGGCCGAGACGATAGGAGAAATGATCGACACTCTTTGTGCCAAAGTTTTTCCTAAAATCAAAGACTACCAGTGCAAACTTTTGGTAGTGGACGACACTTCTCCAGACGGCACTTACAAAATTGTTCAAGCCAAGCAGAAAAAATACTCAAATCTTGAGCTTTATTTGAATCCCACCAAAGCCGGAATCGGCGGAGCGTATGTCAAAGGCTTCAGACATGCCATGTCCGCTCTCAAGGCCGATGTCTTGATCGAATTCGATGCAGATTTTCAACATCCACCCAAAGACATTCCGGTTTTACTCAAAGAAATTTCCAATGGTTATGACTATGTTTTAGGATCACGCAAAATTAAAGGTGGTAGTAATCCCAAAGGCTGGGGTTTCAAACGAGTCTTTTTTAGTGAAGCCGGCGGTATGGTCGCCAGACTAGTTCTTTTCTTCCCTTCCAAAATGTTCTTCAAGATTACCGACCCTACCACGGGCCTCAAAGCTTCTCGGGTCAAAGGCTTTGTTGATACTATGGACATGGATCATTTGTATTCCAGAAGTTTTGGCTACAAGCTTGAGTTTCTTTACAAAATGGTTCAGCTTGGAGCCAAGGTCAAAGAAATTCCACTCAAGTTCGGACTTCGCACCAAAGGCGAGTCCAAGATCGAGCCCAAAACAGCTAAGGATGTATTTCGTTCCGTCTTTCTTCTTAGATGGTCAGATCCTACCACCAAGAAATTTATCAAATTCGGCTGCATCGGTCTTTTTGGCTTTGTCATCAACAAAGTCGGTTTAGATGTTTTTGCCAAAGGACTCCAAAATTTGATCAATACCGTTGGTGTCAGAAACTTTGTGGCCAATGCTCTCGCCGCCGAAGTATCTATCATCAGCAACTTTATTCTTAACAATCTTTGGACTTTCAAAAACGAGAAACTTATCTGGGGCAAAAAACTCATTCAAAAATTTGCCACCTTCAATCTCAGCTCTGTTATTTCCGGCATCATTATTCCTAGTATCATTATCGGAGCCGGTACCCAAATTTTTGGAGATCAATATCGCTTCCTCTTCCTCGTCATTGCCGTGTTCTTCTTCACTGTTCCCCTCAACTGGTTCATCTACAACCTCATCATCTGGAAGAAAAAGAAATAACTTTATATTCGGGTAATCTATGGTATATACTTGATTAATGTCATGGATATTTTTGGATGAAAGTGGCCAATTTTTCAAAAATGAAAAACAAAAATATTTTGTAGTTGGGTCTTTTACAACTGGTAATCCAAATAGAACTAAAAAAGGATTTAAATCTTGGCAAACTCAAAAATTTCCCAAAAAACAAAAAGGTCAGTCAGAAATAAAGTTTTCAGACATAAAAATTGATGATAAATTAAGAATCAAAACCCTGAATCATTTGTCTGGTCTTGATATCAGAATCATGTATGTTTTTCTATTAACAGACAATATTCCAAGCGAATATCGTAAAAAAAATAAAGTTGTTGACACTGGGTTGCTTTATGTAAATGTAATAGGTGAACTGTTAGAGATGTATCTTCCTTGTACAGACAAAGAGTTTAGAATTTTTTGTGACAAGCGTCACCTTAAAGGTATTACAACCTCTGAATTTAAAAAGTTGTTAACAAACAGACTTTCTCCTCAATTACCATCATCAACAATTGTTCAAATTGAAATGATTGATTCAACTACAAATCCAAATATTCAAATTGCTGATTGGATTTCAAGTGCTTTAGGTAGATCGTTTAATGGAGGAGAAATGGGGAGTGAATGCAAATTATCTCTTAAAAACAATATTGTTTCAGAAAAAGAATTATTTAAAGATTATTGGGCAAAAAAACAAAAAACTCGAACTTAATCGAGTGTTTTGTTAGAAGCAGCGTCTTTCAAAGTGGTTTTCTTCGACTTTTGTTCCGGATTCTCCGGAGGAACACCAAAGCACTTAGAAAGTTATTATTGCTAGCCTCTGTCAACATAATATGACAAGGTAAGGTGAATGTCAAGTCACAGGCACAAAAAGATGCAAAAATTACAAATACGGAGCCCAGTCGGCAATTGGAGCCAGATTATTCAATAAGAAGTTCCAGCTAAATAAAAGTATCGGGATGGTCAAGATTGCCATCACAATCTTGAACTCTTTTTTCTGAATCAAGCTATCCCAGCCAATTAGAACAAATGGCGCGATAGGTAGTATGTAGCGGCTTATATCACGGTGTGCCACAGTCAGAGTAGCCAGGAAAAACAATCCAGAAAAATACATCTCGATATTCATTTTTTTCTCCTTCAGTTTGGCGATCCCCAAGCCAAAGATTAGCCATGTCCAGATCACGTCTTCCAGCCAGAAGTTACCCACCCAGAACTGACCCTTTGGGGCAAAGATCGAGAACGGTGGCCAAAAAAGATGAATATTGTCCCCACTATTAAAGTAAGCCCAAAAGTCACCCGTTCGTATTCCAAAAAAACCAAACAAACCAAAGATAGCCAAAAACTGAATCATCAAGGGAGCATATTTAAACTGAATTTTCTTAAGTTTGATAGACTCCACCAAGGCGAATAATCCGTAAGCACCAAGCAAAATAATCGCCGGACTCTTAGTCAATTGGGCGAGGGCTCCAAACAATCCCGCCAGCCAAAATTTTTCTTTACGAAAGTAAAAAATACTGGCAATTATAAAAAGCAAAAACCAGGGTTCAGGAGAGCCAATACTGCGCACCGCCACCCAGCGAGCCGGCAAGATCAAGAAAACCAAACATAGCCAAAGTGGATTTTTACTGAAGCCAAACTCTTTTAGATACCTAAAAAGCATCAAGAAACACAAAACCGATCCCAGTAGTGTAGCCAAAAGCATCGCCGTAGGTCCCTTTAGTACCGAGTCAAATACGGAGATAATGGCAGGATATAAAGGGAAATGCGCCGGGTAATACTCAGCCGGTAGGGGACTAGAAAATTTACTCTTTATTGCTTCGATGTTGTACCAAGTTTTTTCGACGATCAAGTAATTCGGTCCATCATAATTTTGCCATAGAATTTTTGATCCAACCGAAAAATCCATACCCCATCCAGGTAGTTGTATCTTGGTGATAAAGGGCAACCAAACAACAAGGGAAAATAGGATAACGGCGATAGCTAAATATAGGCGTTTCATGTACCTATTAGTATATACTTGTGAGTATGACGAGACAAATAGAAAAATTGTCCGTGTTTTTGCCGGCATACAACGAAGAGGCAAACTTACAACGGACAGTCAAAAACGTAATCGAAAATCTCCAAAAAAACGTTTCCGAATGGGAAATAGTTATCGTTGATGATGGTTCAAAAGACAAAACCGGTGCCATTGCCGATTTGCTTGCCAAAGAAAACAAAAAAATCTCCGTCATTCATCATTCTCCCAACAGAGGTTATGGTGCCGCCTTCAAAAGCGGCCTTTATGGCTGTAAATATCCTTGGATTTCTTTTATCGACTCCGACGGCCAGTTCAATTTCAAAGAAATTGGTAGGTTCATCGACACCCAAGAAAAAACCCAAGCCGACATGGTCATTGGTTACTATCTCAAACGAAAAGTCCCTTTTACTCGCATTCTAAACTCCAAAACCTGGCAGTTCATCGTTTATCTTCTTTTTGGTCTTAACGTTCGCGATATTGACTGTGGTTTCAAACTAATCTCCAAAAAAGTAGTTGACACTATTCCCAAGCTCGAAAGCGAAAGGGGAGCCTTTATTAGCTCCGAATTCCTGATCAAAGCCAAAAAAGCCGGTTTCAAGATTGTCGAGATTGGCGTTCAGCACTATCCTCGCAAATTTGGAGAAGCCACCGGTGCCAAGCTAAACGTTATTGTCCAAAGCTTTATTGACCTGTTTACACTTTGGCGAAAAATAAAATAATGTATTCGTCATCCTTGCGAAAGCGGGGATCTATATAAAAATGTTAAATTTCATCAAAAAAAATAAGCGCGAGTTTGTTTTTTTACTGGCAATTTTATTGTTGGCTCTCTTTCTTCGGCTGTTCAGAATTGAAGGTTTTATGACCTTCTTGGGTGATGAGGGTCGTGATGTTCGTATTGTTCGCGATCTTATTACCGAAGGCAATCTAGTATTTATCGGACCCCAAACCAGTGTAGGCAACATGTATCTCGGCCCCCTCTATTACTACATGATGGCCCCTCCTCTCTTTCTTTCCGGTCTAAATCCAGTCGGTCCGGCAATCATGATCGCCTTACTAAGTGTACTTACCGTCTGGCTCACCTGGTATGTTGCAAGAAAATGGTTTGGCAGAGAAGCCGCAATTATTGCCGCTCTTTTATATGCCGTGTCACCCGTTGCCATCATCTATGGCCGAACTTCCTGGAACCCAAACCCTATGCCTCTGTTTTCTCTTCTCTGTATCTGGGGAATTTACGAGGTTTGGCAGAACAAAAAATATTATTGGTTGCCATTAATTGGTATTTTTTACGCTTTCGCCATTCAGATGCACTATCTTGCCCTTCTTCTTTTACCAACTCTTGGCTTGTTTTGGTTTCTCACTTTCCAAAAATTACGAAAAGAAAAATTACCTATCAATAGCTTCTATAAAAATTCTTTATTCGCTCTAATTGGATTTCTCTTACTCATGTCTCCTTTGGTTCTTTTTGATATCAAACATCAAGGATTAAATTTCAAAGCCTTTAGCTCTCTCGTCTCCGCCAAGTCTGGAGTTTTCAATCTTAGTCATCTTCTTTTCAAACCATTTTCCGTTTTATCACTTGTTTTCTCATCTCTTTTGTTTGGTGACGAAAAACCAAAAGTTTTTCTTTCAATCTTTCTTTGTCTGATTCCCGCTATTTTTCTTGTCAGCAATAGAACACAAAAACACATCAAGCTCATCGCCTCTTGGGTACTTTTTACTCTTCTTGGATTAAGTCTATACAATCAGTCAATTTACATCCACTATTTGGGAATAATTTACCCTGCCGTTTTTATGCTCTCAGGAGCGATCATTTCTCAAATATTAAAAAAAGGATCGTTTCTTAAATATCTATCTCTCGTCTTACTAACAGTAATCGTTGTGAACGATCTAAGACTTAGTCCCACTTTTGGCAATCCCAATCGTCAGCTCCAGCGTACCGAACAGGTTGCTGATCTCATAATCAAAGAGTCAAAAGGGGAGCCGTTTAACTTAGGGCTTATCTCCAAACAAAACTACGACGAGTCATATCGCTACTTCCTGGAAAACAAAAAAGCCTCTCTCGAAAAAGATCAAAATAAAATTACGGACCAACTCTTCGTTATCTGCGAAGATGGAGATGAGTGCAAACCTCAAGGGCACTCTCAGTATCAAATAGCCGTTTTTGGCATTGCCCATATCGATAAAGTGTGGCAAGTAGGTTACATCAAAATTTATCGACTAATACACACAAAATGAGCTTCACTAACGGAAAATTAATTTGGATTGATCTCGAAATGACTGGCTTAGATCCCGATAAAGACAAGATAGTTGAGATAGCAACTATCATTACCGACGCCAATCTCAATGTCCTCGCCGAAGGCCCTGATCTGGTTGTTAATCAACCGTCGGAAGTAATCAGCAACATGATTCCTTGGAATCAAGAACATTTTGCCGAGTCAGGATTGCTCAATGAGATTCACGACTCAAAAATTTCTCTTGCCGAAGCCGAAGAACAAACGCTAGCATTTTTAAGACAACACAGCCCATCAAACACCGCCATTTTTGCCGGCAACTCTGTCTACATTGATCGTGAGTTCATTCGCATCCACATGCCCAAGTTGGCCGCCTTTGTCCATTATCGAATCATTGATGTCAACACTGTTAGGGAGCTAGCACTTCGCTGGTATCCCAGCTTACCGCCTTTCCACAAAGAAGAAGCCCATCGATCTCATGATGACATTCTCGAGTCCATAGATGAGTTAAAATATTACAAGGAAAAGGTCTTCAAATAATTTATGTCAGAAATAAAACTATCGATTGTCATCCCCAACTTTAACGAAAAAGAAAATCTGGATCGAGGAGTTCTGGAAGAGGTTTACGACTATTTAAAAAAAGTTAAATACGATTATGAAGTCATCATTAGCGATGATGGTTCCACTGATGGTAGTCGTGAAATTGCCGAAAAATTTGCTCGTGCCCATCAGGGTTTTAGAGTTTTACCCAATCCTCATGGTGGTAAAGCCAAGGCTGTTTTTGCCGGGATAAAAGCGGCCAAGGGTGGAATTGTTCTTTTTACCGACATGGATCAGTCAACTCCACTTGTTGAAGTAGAGAAACTTCTTCCCTGGTTTGACAAAGGTTATAACGTTGTTTTTGGTTCCCGCGGTAAGGCTAGAGCCAACTTCCCCTGGTACCGCCAGCTAACCTCTTGGGGTTTTCGTGTAGTTCGTGGCCTTTTTCTTCTTCGCGATGTTATTGATACTCAGTGCGGTTTCAAAGCTTTCAAGCTCGACATTGCCAAAAAGATTTTTCCCTTACTCTCAGTTTTGAGAGATCAAAAACAATCCACCGGTTGGTCAGTCTCTGCTTTCGATGTTGAGCTTCTATTCTTGGCTGAAAAATATGGCAGCAAACTCAAAGAAGTCGATGTAGCTTGGAAAGACGAAGATGTTGCCACCAACAAAGACAAAAGATTTATTAAAGAGTCCTCCGATATGTTGAAGCAGATTCTTAAAGTCAAGAAAAACGACTTGCAAGGAAAATATGATCAAAAATAAAAAGCTTTGGATAATTATTGTTTCTATTTTGGCGGTCGCCGCCTTCTTTTTCTTTCGTTTTTCGAAGCTAAATAACATTCCAGTATTTGTTGATGAAGCTATTTATGTCCGCTGGTCTCAAGTCATGAAAGCAGAATCAAGTCTTAGATTTTTACCGCAAACAGATGGCAAACAGCCTCTTTTTATGTGGACAACCATTCCATTCTTCAAAATTAGCCCCGATCCTTTAGTCGCCGGTCGGCTTGTCTCGGTCGCTTCCGGGTTCGGTTCGTTTCTTGGTATTGGCTTTTTAGTTTGGCTAATTTTTGGCGATCTCCTTGTTGTTTCTTTATCTATGCTTGTCTACGCTATTCTTCCATTTTCGGTATTTTTCGACCGTATGGCCCTCGCCGACTCCATGCTTGCAATGTTTGGCATTTGGTCCCTGGCTTTTTCCATTCTATTTGCCAAAACTCGCAAGCTCGATCATGCCATGCTTCTTGGTTTTGCAATCGGAGGAGGACTGCTCACCAAATCCCCGGCAATCATTTTCTATGTTTGGCTTGCCCTGTCTCTTCTATTTTTTAGTAAGCCCAAAGAATCAAAAATTCACTCGTTTGGAAATCTTATAATTTGTCTTTTTGCCGTTGTCGTTATTTCCCAGATGATGTATGGCATTCTTCGTCTTGGCCCTGCCTTCAATATGATTGGTGCTCGAAACCAAGACTACCTTTTTACCTGGAAAGAAGTTTTATCTCACCCGTTTAATCCGCTGATTGGAAATCTCAAAACCACTCTCAACTGGCTCTGGTTGTTGTTTTCACCTACCTTACTTCTTTCACTCGTCTTTGGCTTTATTCCCAAAAAATCTCGAATGTTTTCCTTATTTTTGATTCTTATTTCACTCATTCCTTTGGTTGCTCAAGCTTCCATAGCCAAGGTATATACCAGTCGTTACATTCTTTTTGCAGTTCTCCCTCTCATTCCGGTTATCGGGTTCGGCCTAAACTGGTTAGTTACGCGCAAGGGTATACTCATAAAACTATCGTCGATAATTCTCCTAATCATTCCTCTCATTTTTTCTCTTCTTTGTGTATTTTCTCCTGCCAAAGCGCCACTTTCTTTTGATATGCACAACGGTTATCTCGAAGAATGGACTGCTGGCTGGGGTCAAAAAGAAATCGCCAATTATCTCATCGACCAAGAGTCAAAAGGGGAGAGAGTCGTAGCATTTACTGAAGGATATTTTGGCACTTTGCCCGATGGTCTTCAAATCTATATCGAAGGACATAAAAATATCACCATCGTCGGTTCCAGTCCCAAAGTAAATAATCTTCCCGATGGATTAGTAAACACTTCACCTGAGAATAAAAGATATTTAATCATAAACAAATCAAGAAATTTTCTTCAGCCTTCTAGTTTAGAAAAGTTAACGCTAATTAAGGAGTACCCCAAACCGGCAAGACTCGACGGTACCCAAGAGGTACTACAGTTTTATGAGTTTTAAGCTATCAAGTTTTACATCATCGGTAATCAATCGTTTTGTCATGGTCAAAGGAACTCTGGTGTGGTTGGCTGTCGTGATTCTTCTTTCACTTCCTACAGTTACATCCCTCTTTAAGCCAGGACTTTTTGCCATGCATGATGATATGCAAGCTATGCGTGTTAGTGAAATGGTCAAATGTTTCAACGATGGTCAAATTCCCTGTCGCTGGGTTCCCAATATGGGTTATGGTTATGGTTATCCTCAGTTTAATTACTACGGACCCTTGCCATACTACGTCATGAGTCTCACCAACCTAATGGGTTTAAACGTTTTTGACTCAGTCAAGTTGGGCTTCATTTTATCTCTCATGCTCGGAAACATTGCCATGTTCTTACTGGGAAGCAAACTGTGGGGAAAATGGGGCGGACTATTATCGGCGCTTATTTATGCTTATGCTCCTTATCGGGCTTCAGATCTTTACTCTCGTGGTGCCATGGGGGAATCGTGGGCTTTCGTTTTTATCCCGCTAATTATTCTTAGCGCTTATAATTTTGCCAAAGCATATTCTCTAAAAAATTCTGCCACACTCGCCTTATTTTTCGGACTTCTGATCTGTACTCACAATATTAGTACGCTAATTTTTACTCCCGCTCTCGTAATTTTATTTTTAGTTTTTCTGTACCAAAATGACAAATTAAAAATAAATAAGGACTCATTAATTCAAATATTTAGATTTGGTTTATCCCTTTTGTGGGGAGGATTAATTGCTGGATTCTTTTTTCTGCCTGTGCTTTTGGAAAAACAATTTGCCCACACCGAAACCATGATAGGGGGCTATTTTGACTATCGTGCCCATTTTGTCACCATTTATCAGTTGTTCACTTCAACTTTCTGGGGAGTGGGTTCATCTGTTCTTGGTCCTCATGACGATCTTTCTTTTTTCTTTGGTCCGATTATGATTCTTATCACTCTTGCTGCCTTAATCATTACTATCGTCAGATTTATAAAGAAGCCACAAAAAAACTCAATACTTGTAATTACCCTGTTTGTTCTTGGTCTATTTGCCGCTTTTATGACCCATGAAAAATCCTCATTTATTTGGACAATTGTCAAACCCTTAATATATCTTCAATTTCCATGGCGCTTTTTAGTTCTGGGAAATATACTTTTCTCTTTAGTAGCCGGTTCTGTGTTACTGGGTCAAAAAACTCATCGTTCTGCGATATTAATCACAGTTGTTTTATCTTTCCTCGTTCTTTTCAATCTTTCTTTTTTTGCTCCATCAAAATGGTTTGACATTACACCGAAGGAAAAATTTTCCGGTCCAAGTTGGGACAAACAGCTAACCATCAGTATTTACGATTATTTGCCCATATTTGCCTCACATCCACCCACTGCACCTGCTCCATATCTTCCCGAGGTATCCCGTGGTCAGGCTGATTTTCTAAATGTAAAAAAGGGCACCGACTGGATTCAATTCAACATCGAAGCCAGCGAAAATGCGACAGTAAAGCTTCCTCTTCTCTATTTTCCAGGGTGGATAGTCAAAGTTGATAATAAAAAAGTTATCATTGATTATCAAAATGAGCTAGGATTAATTACCTTTGATGTTTCTGCTGGTAATCACTTAGTCTATGCTAAGCTCACAAACTCTCCGGTTAGATTTATCGGAAATATTTTAACTTTAATTTTTCTTCCAATGTCACTTTACTTCATCATCAAATCCAAACATGAATAAAAGGATTCTCGCGATAGTTGGTCTGTTCATTACTTCATTAATTGTGTCGTGGAATCTTCTAAAACCTGGATTTTATTCCATGCACGACGATCTACATGTCATGCGTCTTTACGAGATGAAACAGTGTATCGGCGATGGTCAAATCCCTTGTCGTTGGTCAAGTGACTTGGGAGCAGGCTTTGGTCAGCCCATGTTCAACTATTACTCGGCAACCCCATATTATCTTGGCGCCATTTTTAATACTCTTGGTTTTTCTTACATCGACTCAGTTAAATTACTGATATTCATCTCGATATTTTTAGCCGGGATTGCCATGTTCTTATTTCTCTCCGAGTTTCTCCCGGCTCTTCCTGCCTTTGTTGGAGCTACGGCATACATCCTGGTTCCCTTTAGAGCTTTAGAAGTATTTGTCAGGGGAGCTTTGGCCGAAAACTTTGCCCTCGCGCTTTTACCATTAGTTCTTTATGGTATTATCAGGCTCATAAAAAGGCAAGATAAAACCAGTTTCATTTTACTGTCACTTTTTTCCGGATTATTCTTGGCTTCCCACAACATCACCTCACTAGTTTCTTCTTTACTCATAGTATCTTTTTCTATTGTCGTCATATTTCAAAATAAAAATAAATTAAAGAGTTCGCTTCTGCTTTTATTGTCTGCCTTATTAGGTGTTGGAACTGTCGCGTTTTTTCTATTTCCGGTCATCTTCGAAAGAAATCTAATTGATACCAGTTTTCTTACTTCAGGCTATTTCAATTTTCGCGCTCATTTCGTCACACTCAATCAGCTTTTTATCAATCAAAGTTGGGGATACGGTGCCAGTGAGTTTGGTCCAAACGACAAACTTTCCTTTGCTGTTGGAATTATCCAATCGCTCGCCTTTATCGCTACACCCTTAATTATATTTTTCAAAAGAAAAACTCTCCAAAGTAATCACAAGATCTTACTTGGCTTGTTTTGGCTTATGGGAATAATTTATTTATTCTTAACCACCAGCAGATCGGTAGGAATTTGGGAGATAGTTTCCCAATTATCTTTTGTTCAGTTCCCTTGGAGGCTTTTGGGAGTAGTGGCCATTTCTTCATCAGTAATTATCGGAATAATTGTTGGATCTCTCGGGAACAAGACTCAAAAATCAATTTCAGCAGCTGTCTTTATCGTTTTATTGCTACTCAACTTTCGATATTTTAAATTCGAAAAAACATTTGATTCGGCTACAGATAGCACCTTTTTGTCAGGTCAAGGTTTCACCAATCAACAGCTTTCCGCCATTCTTGATTACAGACCAATATCGATGAAAAGTATTCCGGAAAATATCGCTCCTCTAGAACCCCAAGTTATTTCTGGTCAAGTTGAGGTCAGTAACTTTCAAAAAAGGTCCAATTATTTCTCCGCCGATGTGTATGTTTTAAGTGGTGAAGGAGAAGTAGTATTTCCAATTTCCGATTTTCCAAACTGGACCGTATATCTGAATAACGGTCTTTCAGCCACACAGTATAGAACAAGTGATTATTTTGGAGAGATTACGGTAACTTTTAAAAAGGGTCACAACTTAATTCAAGGCTATTTTGAGAATACTCCAATCAGATCAATTTCCAACATTGTTTCCTTCATTTCTCTATTATTAGTTTTGCTTATCGTTTTAGTTCCAAATGATAGAAAAAATACTCAAAAAGCTTAACTATCTTTTACCCCTTTTCCTAATTTTGGCAGTAATTCCGGCTGTATTTAATCTTCTGGCGCCGAAAAGTTTCTCCTTTCATGATGAGACCCAAATTGCCAATCTTCATCAGTTCATCCAAACCATTAACCTTGGTCAATTTCCTCCTCGTTGGGCCGTTGATATGCATTTTACGTATGGTTCTCCGTATCCGGAATTCAATTATCAACTTCCGTACTATATTGGATTTCTCTTTAACAAAATTGGCTTTTCAATCTTTGATTCTTACAGACTTTGTCTTGCTCTATCTCTATTTGTTGGAGCGGTTGGGATGTATTATTTTGCCAAAAAAAATACTACCCCTTTTGTCTCTTTTGCCGCCGCCATTCTTTATACATACACTCCATACAGGGCAGTAGACGTTTTTGTGAGGGGTACAGTAGGGGAGTCTTTTGCTCTCGCCATTTTTCCCTGGATTTTATATAGTCTGGTTAGGCTCAAAGAAACTCAAAATCTTAAAAATATTTTATTAGTGGCAATATCTGTTACCTCGCTAATTTTGTCACATCAGCCATCTGCTGCTTTTGGTTTACCCATCATCATAGGTGCATTCTTCCTAGCGGAATTATTTAAAAAAAATATAAAATTTATTGTGGGGCTGGGTATAAGTCTTGTTTCCTCATTATTGCTCAGCGCCTATTATCTTCTTCCGGTATTTTTTGAAAAAGGATTTATCATAGAAGTGCTTCCCTTTAACTTTTATGATCACTTTCCTTTTATCAAACAATTAATCTTCTCACCTTGGGGATACGGTGCTTCAAACTGGGGTCCCTACGATGATATGTCGTTTCAGATTGGCATTGTCAATCTAGTTGTTATTGTTGGAGCTATTCTCTTTTTGTTTCTGAAAACAAAATCCACAAAGAAACCAGAAAAAACTTATCTACTTGCTTTCCTTGTTGCTTTTTTTCTGGTGATTTTTTTGATGAACATCCGATCATCTTTTATCTGGAACATCAATCCCTTCACTAATGCTATTCAATTTCCCTGGAGATTGCTTTCCCTAACCACAATCCTCACCGCCACCCTATTTGTTTATGCATCCAAATTTATTCCAGGTAAATATCTAAAACTCGTCTCTTTGATTGTTGCTCTTTCAGCCTTCTCGCTCACAATTTCATATTTCCGCCCTGGAGAAATCACCAACAACACGGACGATTATTTTCTTAGACGTTATTTACCCAATAAAGTACTGTTAGCTGGAGAACGAGTGTCCAAAGAGTACCTAAACTATACTGAAAATTATCTTCCCTTACCAATCAACGCGGTCAGGCCTGAGGCTGTTCCTGATACAAAATTTACCTCTGTTCTCTCAGATACTAAGATAATTATTTCTGAATCAAACCCGTTTGCCATCAAGGCAAATATAATCGCCCCTGGGGATGAAATTATTACCGTCAACACTTTTTTCTATCCAGGCTGGAACATTGCCATCGATAATCAATCGACAGATATTACTCTGGATAAAAATGGTGCCATGATGATATTCGTTCCTAAAGGGACACATAGTCTAGATATTAAGTTCCTCGATACCCCTATTCGTCGAATATCCAATATAATTTCTTTAGTCTCTTGGCTAATCGTCATTTATCTTTTAACAAAACAAGCTAAACTTTTTAATCGTGGAAAACGTCGCTGAACCTGAAGTCGCCATTGAAATAAACGAAATAAAACGTCGATCCGTTTCTGGTGTGTTGGCCTTAATATCACGAACCTTTATCGTTCAGATAATCTCTTTTGTTGCAACACTAGCTCTTACCATCTTCCTCGATCCTAATATCTACGGTATCTTCTATCTTGTTTCTTCCGTTGTAAACTTCTTAGCATATTTTTCCGATGTCGGATTAGCCGCCGCGCTGATTCAAAAAAAAGAAGCTATCACCAAAAAAGATCTTGCCACCACTTTTACCATTCAACAAATCTTGGTCTTTATTCTTCTCTTGGTTCTATTTTTAGTTAGACCGCTAATCCGTACTCAGTACAACATCGATCAATCTGGTATGTATCTTCTTTACGCCATGGGTGTTTCTCTATTCCTCAGCTCTCTCAAAACAATTCCTTCCATCATGTTAGAACGGGAAATAAAATTCAACAAACTTATTCTTCCTCAAATTCTCGAAACCTTGGCCTTTAACTTTGTTGCTGTTTTCTTTGCTTGGAAGGGCTTCGGGGTCACTGCTTTTACCTATGCAGTTTTGGCTAGAGGAGTTGTTGGTTTAGCTACTATGTACATTGTTTATCCTTGGAAACCATCACTAGGAATCTACCGAGACTCACTCAGGTCACTTCTTCGCTTTGGTCTCCCATATCAAGCCAATACATTTTTAGCCGTTCTTAAAGACGATGGTATGACCATCATTCTTACCAAAATTATTGGCACGACAGGACTAGGCTACATCGGTTGGGCCAGTCGCTGGGCAGGGCTTCCTTTGAGGATTGTCATGGACAATCTCACCAAGGTTTCTTTTCCAACCTTCGCTCGTCTTCAACATGACAAAGAAAGATTGACTAGAGCGGTCGAGGTGAGTCTAAAATATATGTGTCTGACTGCTTTCCCAATTCTAGTCGGTATGGGTTTCTTTGCTCTTCCTCTTGTTCAGTTAATTCCCAAATACGCCAAATGGCTTCCGGCCTTGATTCCTCTCTATATCTATTTGTACAACTCGGCTTGGGCCAGTATTTCTACTAGTCTTACCAATCTTCTCAATGCCACGGGGCATATAAAGACCACCTTTAAGCTGATGTTGATGTGGACAGGATTAACTTGGCTTTTAATGCCATTTCTATCAATAAAATTTGGATATCTTGGAGTTTCCTACGCCGTGGCCATTATCGCCACCTCATCATTCGTCACTATAATTTTAGCCCGAAAGTACGTTCACTTCAATTTATTAAACATTCTCAAAACGCCATTAGCCGCAACTTTTCTCATGGCATCATTTCTAACTTTTACTATTCAATATGCTCACTCATTTACTAGTCTAATAGTCATCGGTTTATCGTCTGCCATAATCTATTTTGGCACAATTATTCTTATCGAAGGCAAATCATTTTTCAAAGAAACGCTTAATTACTTCAGATTGAAACATGTTTAAAAAACTTCTTTACTCTCTATTTATTCTTATATTTTTTCTAATTCCTGGAAAGTCATTCGCTTTTAACTACGATACCTTCATTACTATTACTAGTCCAGTAAGAGGTTTGGAAAACTGGAACAATATTCTTCAAGATCCATTGGATATTCCCATCTTCCTTTATGAAGAATCATCCATGTCTGGTCTTCCCTCAAACTGGCTTTTTCGTTATGATGCTGTGGAAGACGCGAGTATTTCAGCTTTTTTCAAAAACATAATTCGATCCGACAAACAAGTTTCGCTTGGTGGTTTGTTGGAAATTACTCCGAGTCTTACTCAAAAAGCGGGCGTCAGATACCCAAACGGGAACACCAACAGAAATTTTCTATCCGGTTATAGTCAGACAGATAGAAAAATTTTGATTGATGAATTCATGGGGACTTTCAAAAAGCGCTTTGGATTTTATCCAAAGTCAGTTGGAGCGGGGTACATCGATAGCTATTCTTTAGAATATCTTCAATCAAAGTATTCTGTGACAGTTGCTATGATCAGCGACGATCAGTTCCAAAAAGACGCTGTTCGTGTTTGGGGTGGATATTTAGGAAGCCCTTATTTCCCGGACAAAAACAACTCTCTTGTCCCTGCTCAGAGTTTACAGAATCGAGTAAATATTTCCATCGTACGCTGGAATCAAAAAGATTTATTTAATTTCATCAGCTCTGGTGGACAGTCAGGTTACTCGGTTCAGCCAAATGAATATCTAATTATGGGGCTAAAAACAAATTATTTTAACAATTTACTCTCACAATATAGTCAAAAAGATTTTAATAAATTTACTTATCTCAATATCGGTTTAGAAAACACCCAGGAATTAAAAGACTATCGTCAAGAAATAAAAAATATCTTTGCTCTCCTAAAGTTAAATGAAAAAAATTATCGTTTAAATATTACCAGTCTCGAAACCTTTGGTGATTGGATGCGATCTATGTATCCGGAAAGCAGCCCTGTCTATTTTTATCGATCAACTGATCCATTAGGAAAACAATCAGGAGAGTCCTTTTGGTATCAATCTCCCTTTTATCGAATAGGGCTAAAAACTGTCGATGGTCAAACAAAAATCATCGATTTTCGAGTTTACAATCGAGAAATCTATGAAGACAATTTTGTAATTCAAAATCAAAATTACACCGTCATTCAAGATATTCCTGCTTTGATAGATACAGTCAAATTCCCCGGCACCGAAATAATTCTTAATACTGATTTAGAAAAATACAAAACAGTCTACTCGGACAAAGACGAAATTTGGAAAATTACCCTTCAAGACGGTGATAAGAAAATAGTTTTTTATCCAGACTCAATTAAGTTTTCCGGGTTTATAGTTCCAGAAATTAATTTTGCTGACTTAAAAGTCACTCAATCAAATCACAATACAGATTGGAAAATAAATCCCCAAACTCCTTTCAAAGACACTCATGCTTTTTCTTGGATATTTTGGATAACTTTATTTTCTATCATCGTTTTCATCATCAAAAAATATCGCCAGCAAAAGCCATTAAAATTTTCTCCACCAATTATTGTTGGATTGTTATGTCTCATCCTAATCAGTCTGACTGTTATAAAAAGTGGCTTGGTTTTTCCTTTTGGTCTTGGTTTATGGGGACCAAATGGTCATGATGCTGTTTTCCATTTATCACTAATTGAAAAGTTCGCTCAGAATCCTTTTAATCTAAATCATCCCCAATATGCCGGTGCAAAGCTCACCAATTATCACTTTGTTTTTGACTATTTATCAGGAATATTAGTTAGAATTTTTGGAATCTCATCTGTCACCTTATTCTTTCGTTTTGTCCCCATTTTACTAGGTCTAATTTTGCTCCACCTTCTAAACAAACTCATGGACAAGTGGAAATACTCTTCATGGGAAAAATCAGTTTCTTATGTTTTAGTTTTTCTTGGTGGCTCTTTGGGTTTTATCCCCAAACTAATCACGGGTCAAGATGTTTTTTCAGGAGAGTCTGCTTTTTGGGTCAATCAATCAGCCTCTCTCTTTCTTAATCCACCGTTCGCTCTTTCTCTTGTATTTTTACTGATATTTTTACTGAACATTCCCAATGAAGACAAAATAAAACTTCGCTCTCTTCTAAAATTGATATTCTTCGGTGCCCTACTTTCTCAGACAAAAATTTATGCTTTTGTCTTGCTCGCCGCGGCTTTATTCTTTAGTCGCAAAGTAAAAATTCTCTCTGGAGTAGTTTTCTTGGGTGCCCTCTTCACCCTTCCGTTCTCCTCGTTTTCCGGATCACCCTTTGTTTTTGATCCGCTCTGGTTCAGTCGCAGTTTATTCGCCTCATATGATCGATTTTACTGGGCACGTCTTTCTGGAGCCTGGCAGTCATATGAAGCTGTTGGCAACTTCCCCAAACTTATTGCAGTCAACATTTTTGCCACAGTAGTCTTTTTGATCGGCAATTTAGGAGTAAGAATTATTGGTCTTGTAGATCTGTTCAAAAATAATTCAAATGATATTTCCCAAAAGCTAGTCAAATGGATAATTATTGTCGGTCTGCTTTTACCCTTGCTCATCGTTCAGAAAATAAATCCTTGGAACACAATTCAATTTTCATATTATTCAATCTTCTTTTTGGGAATAATTTCTGGTCCTGTTATTTTACGTCTCATAAAATCGATTAAATTAGCAGTATTAAGGTATTTCGTTATTATTTTTCTAATCTTTTTGGGTACGGCTACTAGTGTGGGAACCCTAAGAGACTACACCGGTTTTCTATCTGCTTCTGCAGTAGGTTTCAGTGAAATTGTCGGTCTTCAAACTCTAAGAGATCATCCCAAAGGCGTTGTCGTCTCTCCGCTTTTTATTCGCTCAAATACAGATGCCTCACCCAAGCCACTTTATAACTATGTCTCAACTGCATATATTTCCGCCTTTTCCGGGCAGCCAGAATTTCTGTCAGATACTATCAATCTCGACATTACTGGTTTTGATTATCAAACACGATCCAAACAGGTTCAACGTTTTTACAATACTCAAGACAAAAGCTGGGCACAGAGATTTTTGAAAGACAATGACATAAGATATATATACGAGACACCCATTCAATCTATCAAAATTAGCCCTTCTGATTTATCGCTAACAATAATCTATAACTCAGGTGGATTTAAAATCTACAAAACATACTAATATGTCCAAAATAAATATCTCAGCAGTTGTCAACACTAGAAACGAAGAAAAAAATATTGAAGACTGTCTTCGGTCTTTAGAGTTTGCAGATGAAATCATCGTCGTTGATATGGAGTCGACAGATGACACGAAGCAAATCGCCAAAAAATACACCGACAAAGTTTTTGATACAAAAATGGTTGGCTATGTTGAGCCAGCCAGAAACTTTGCCATCAGTAAAGCTGTTGGCGACTGGGTTTTGATTGTTGATGCTGATGAGCGTATTCCCAAAACTCTTGCCAAGAAGCTCATCGAGATCACCGAAGGCCAGGATGTTGATTTTGTGAGAATCCCCAGAAAAAATCTAATTTTTGGTCAATGGACTCAGCACTCCCGTTGGTGGCCGGACTTCAACATCCGCTTTTTTAAAAAGGATGCCGTCGAGTGGCAAAACGAAATCCACTCCATTCCGGTGACAACAGGTATTGGAATCAATCTCGATACTGAAGAGTCCCTTGCCATCGAACATCACCACTACAACAATGTTGATGAATACTTCGAACGAGCTCTTCGCTACTCATCTCAGCAAGCCAAAGAGCTAATAAATTCCGGATACAAATTCGACGCCAAAGACTTCATCGTTAAACCCATTAGTGAATTCATAAGTCGATTCTTCGCCGGCGAAGGATACAAAGATGGTCTTCATGGATTGATTCTGGCCTTCCTTCAAATGTTTTCCGTCATGCTTATTTATCTGAAAGTCTGGCAAGCAGAAGGTCAAGAGCCCAAAAAAGCCGGCTTCTTTACCCCCATCTGGCAAAAGCTTTTCCTTGAGAAGTTCAAAGAACTTCGTTACTGGTATCTCACCGTGCTCATCCAAAGCCAACCCTCCAAAACCAAGCGCTTTCTCCTAAAGCTCACCCGCAAGCTAAGTAAATAATATTTTTCTAAAAACCATAAAACCATCCATTTCGAACGAGTTGCTTCGCATGCGCGTCGTAGGATTCTTTCGAATTCTTATAAAAAGTGGCGAGATAGGCACGCTTGACGACTGCCTAGATTGAGACCACATAATATGAGAAAGAAGACTACAGCGACCGATGCATTAGTGAGAAATGTGGTGGTGAGTGGTTTAGGGAAATATTATTTATCTGATAAGTCAGCTTTGATATACACTATAATTAATCAATGAAACTAGGCTTTATCTCCGTCAGCTTTCACAGCACAGAAGACACTCTGAATGTCGTAAAACAGCTTGAAAAAAACGCCCTTCCTTTGGCAGTAACTTCTACAGTTTACGTTGTCGACAACAGCCGATCCTCAGAGCTCAAAGAAAAGCTCGCCAAACACCCCCAAGCAGTTTATATCGAGAGTCCAGGAAACATCGGCTTTGCCGCCGGCAACAACTTAGGCTTAAAAAGAGCCATAGATGATGGAGTTGATATTGTTGTCATGATAAACAACGATACTATTGTTCCCGAAGATCTTATCCTCAATATTCTTGCTTCTCCCATAGTCGAAAAATCCACCGGTGCCGTAGGCGGCCTAATTTATTTTGCCAAGGGTTTTGAGTTTGAAGATAAATACAAAAAAGAAGATTTAGGGAAAGTCGTTTGGTATGCAGGCGGGGAGTATGACTGGAACAATGTTTACGCCTCCCATATCGGTGTAAACGAAGTAGATCAGGGTCAGTTCGATGATGTTCGTGAAACAGATTTTATTACTGGCTGTTTATTTATCACCAAAGCTGAAGTGCTTAAGAAGGTTGGTTTGTTTGACGAGCGTTACTGTTTATATTTCGAAGACTCCAATCTCGGTATGAGAATCAAAAAGGCCGGCTATAAGCTAATCTTTGATCCCAATATCAAGTTGTGGCACAAGGTTGCTCAGAGTTCCGGTATTGGTTCTCCACTTAATGACTATTTCCTAACCAGAAATCGTTTACTTTTCGGTATGGACTACGCCAAAACCAGAACAAAGCTAGCACTCTTAAGAGAAGCCATTAAAAAATTATTTATTGGTACCAAAGCCCAGAAGCAAGCCGTACGTGACTTTTTTACTCGTAATCTGGGTGGCGGATCTTGGATAAAAAAACCATGAAAAAACTATCTGTCATCATTCTCGCCAAAAACGTTGCCGACGAAATTATTCCCGCAATCAAGACCTCACAGTTCGCCTCAGAAGTCATTGTCGTAGACACTGGCTCAACCGACAACACAGTTGAGGTGTGTCGCAAATTGGGTGCCAAGATAGTACACGACACTGGTGATAGTTTTTCGAAATGGCGCAACAGCGGCGCCAAAGAAGCCAAAGGTGAATGGCTGCTCTATCTCGACTCGGATGAGCGCATCACCGTGAAGCTTGCTAGAGAGATTCTCTCCACTATTGAGGAGCCTCAGTTTGAGGCTTACACCATCAGTCGCTACGAAATTTTCTTAGGCAAACATCTCAATCACTGGGGCGATCCTCGTGTTCTGCGATTAATGAAAAAAGACGCTCTCAAACGTTGGGAGGGTAAGCTTCACGAACAGCCAAAAATCAATGGAAAAATAGGGGACCTTCGTCATCAAATGGTACATCTCTCTCATAAAAACATCGATGAAAAGGTTATAAACACTCTGAAATGGTCAAAGTTAGAAGCTCAAATGCTAGTCGATATCAATCACCCTCCGATGAAAGGTTGGCGTTTCATTAGGATTATGCTTACGGAATTTTGGTCAAGAGCAGTCAGGCAACGCCTTTGGAAAGATGGTACAGAGGGCTGGATCGAAATTATTTATCAGATGTTCAGCAAATTCATGACTTACGAAAGGCTTTGGGAAGCTCAGAGAAAGCCGTCTCTCTCCGAAACTTACAAAAAAGTCGATCAAGATCTAATGAAAGAATGGCAGCAAGAAAATAAATGAAAAAAATATTTCTTCTTGTTTTAGCGTTAATTTTAGCGTCACCCTTGTTAGTCAGTGTTCTTCGTTCAGATGGCTCAATGTTGATAAATGGCAGTGGCGACAATTTATGGCACCTAAGTTTGGCAATTGAAACTCAAAAACAAATTCCACCCACATTTCCTGGTATGAACGGTGTTCCTTTAAAAAATTATCACTATTTCAGCGATTTAGTTTGGGGGACACTTAGTAAAATTACGAACATCAGTATTTCCACCATGTATTTTCAAATCGGTGCCGTAATTGTTTGTTTCTTACTGGTTTATCTGGTTTATAAGTTGGCCTTTTACTACTCAAAAAATACCAACTGGTCAATAGTTTGCGTAATCACGACTCTTTTTGTAGGTTCGGCCGCTTTTGTAAAGCCATTATTTATCAAAGATGCTGTTTGGAGTGGCAATAACTTCATGCTTGATCAGCCTTATGACCAGCTAATAAATTTACACACAGGCATTGGCTATATTTTAATCATTCTGGGCACGATATTGGTGTTCAAGTGGCTCCGAACCGGCAATCTAAAATATAGTTTTTATGCTGCGCTGGTGTTTTCAACTCTTTTTGGCATAAAAATCTTTTTTGCGATCCCCATAGCTATTGCCTTCGGCATTATTTGCCTAGTACAAATCAAAGACACCAAGTTCAAAAGTATCTTGCCCGCATTTTTATTATTTGTTTTATCTATCCTCATTTATTATCTAATTAGCGACAAGTCCAGCCTAAACCACAACTCACCAATTACACTCAGACCGGGTTGGTTGCTGACAAAAATGATAGAAGATCCAGACAGATTTAAATTAGATGGTTATTACCTAAAACAATTACATTACGAATCAAAAAATAACTGGCTGAGACTTACGCAAATGGAAATTGAGAAGATATTTATGTATCTTCTTGGTAATTTTTGGATCAAACTTCTTGGAGTAGTTTATTTAATTAAATCATTCAAAAAGTATCCGAAAGAAAACATCTTTTTATCGCTTTGTATTATTATTTCTCTAATTCTTCCTCTTCTGGTTACACCAGAGCCTGATCCATTCAACACAATTCAGTTTGGCCAAGTCGCCATCATATTTTTAGGTCTATTGCTCGGATTATTTGCCTCACAGTCCAAAAAAAACACTATCATTCTGGCGCTATTTACTCCGATAATTATTTTTTCTTTTTATACAAGTTTTTTCAACCCCAAAAAATTTAATGAATATATCATTCCCAAGGAAGAAATTTCTGCTCTCCAATATCTGAAAAATAACTCCGAAACAAACGCCGTCGTTATGGTTGATCCTTTATTTGATAATAAAAAAATGAAAGTGACAGCCTTCGCAGAAAGAAGAACTTTCTATACTGGAGATAATATTTCTTGGCTTTTTAATATTGTTGATGACGGTCGTAGTAAAACCCAAACCTCGTTTTTTTCTCCGGACACTGATGACAAATTTATCAGGGAAACCATCAAGGATTACTCGATAGGTTACATCTATTCTTCATCACCATTGAGCTTTGAAAAACAAGGTTACTCATTAGTTTATTCAAATCCTCAAGTGTACATTTTTAAAACAAAACTCAACTAAACTGCATAATTAGAATAGAATAGTAACTACATGAAAAAAGCTCTAATATTTGATCCGTATTTAGACACTCTAGGAGGAGGGGAGCGCTACTGTCTTACCTTTGCTACCGCTTTGATTTCTCTTGGCTACTCTGTTGAACTCGCCTGGAACTCACCGGAAACACTAAAGGCAGCTGAAAATCGTTTTGGTCTTGATTTGTCAAAAATAAAAGTCAATAAGAAAGCTTACGAGATGTGTACCGGAAAATCATCTTTTTTTAAAAAGATTATTTTTACAATGCGATTCGGCTTAATTTTTTGGATTAGTGATGGCAGCTTACCCTTTCTCTTTTCCAAAAATAATCTAATTCATTTACAAGTTCCTTTTAAAACACTAGGAGGAAACTCATTTGTAAACAAAATAAAAACTCTTTTTGTCCACAAATTTGTCTACAACTCTCGATTTACTGCCAATGTCCACGAAACTCATTTACCCAAAAACAAAAGTTTCATTCTTTATCCCCCTATCGATGTAGAAAGTTTCCATCCAGAAAAAAAAGAAGATATTATTTTGTCTGTTGCCCGTTTCGATTCTCCCAGCCACTCCAAACGTCAGGATGTTCTCATTGACGCCTTCAAAATATTAAACAAGTCTTATCCGGATTACCAGCTGTTTTTAGCAGGAGGTAGTTTTGGCACGTCAGATACTCTCGAGAAGTTAAAAGCCCAAGCTGGTTCTCTACCTGTCAAGTTTTTAGTTAATCCAGACTTTGAAAAGCTGAAAAACCTCTACGCCAAATCAAAATTTTTCTGGCATGCTGCCGGCTACGAAATAGACGACAAACAAAATCCTGAAAAGGTAGAACATTTTGGTATGACCACAGTTGAGTCTATGTCAGCTGGTTGTATTCCGGTCGTAATGGCGAGAGGTGGTCAAAAAGAAATTATCTCTGATGGTAACGGAGTTCTTTTTGAAACCATTCAAGATTTAGCCAAACAAACCGAAAAATTAATCAAGAATAGTGTTTTGGCAGAAAGTTATTCCAAGTCAGCCATAAAAACATCAGAAAAGTACTCTACAAAACACTTCATTGAGAAAATTAGTTCCTTATTATGAAGAAATTTGGTTTAATCATTCTCTTTTTAGTTTTTCTGGTTTCAACCACCATTAAAATTATTTCCGTGAGTGGCAACAATTTTCCTTTCACCATGGATCAAGGCAGAGACATGGTGGACATTCGTCAAATGGTCGTTAGCCACACCCCAAGGCTCGTTGGTCCAACAACAAGTATCAACGGAGTTCTTCTAGGCCCTTTTTGGTACTACTTTCTTCTTCCCCCCTTTTTAGTTTCAGGAGGCAGTCCTCAAGTCGTCATGTACTGGCAAATTATTTGGTATCAGTTATCTGTTTTATTCCTTTGGTGGGTATTAAAAAAACTCAACAAAAACATTGCCTTTATTGCTGCTTTTTTACTACTACTATCTCCGACGGGATTTTATACCGGCCGCTACTTCTGGAACGCAAACGCGATGCCATTGATGACCGCCTTTTACTTTGGTGTGCTACTTCTCACTATCAAAAAACCCTCAACCCTCAACCTAATTCTTACTGGTTTGGTGGCCGGCTTATCAATGCAAATCGAAGCCGCCTTTGGTATTTTATTTTTCCCCTTTGCCTTTCTATATTTGGGAATATTAAATAAAAAGCTAAGATTTCTACTTCATCTCACATTCGGTTTTGTTATTACTCTCATTCCACAAGCCCTTTTTGAGTTAAGACATCAATTTATAATGACCAAAGTTTTCGTTTCGGAATTTTCCGGTAAAGCAGCCATTCTTGGTGAAAAAATGACGCTCGATAAAAGGCTTACAGAACGATGGGAGTCGTTAGTTGATCAAATCAAAAACCTAAGTCACATTCCTCAAAACTACATTTATTTAATTTTCTTTTTGAGTATATCTTTAATAATTTTTCAAATTATAAAAAGCAATAAAAAGACAATTGGCGATAATGCTAGTTTTGTCTCAATTCTTTTTTTCGTTTTTTCTGCCATTTTCTACATTGTTTTTCCTCAACAGCTAAAACAATGGTACGTCCTTGGAATTTCAATTCCTCTCACTCTTATACTGGCCGGAGCCTTTGCCTATCTTTGGGAAACAAAAAATAAAATTAACAAAGTCATTGTCATCGGCATTTTGATATTTCATTTTACAAATGCCATTTTTGCTCAAACAGATCACATCAAAAATAACGTTTTAAAACCTTCAAACGATCCAAGCAATCTTCGTAACTTGATCACCGTCATCGACACCGTGTACAAAGAAGCAAATGGAGGCGCTTTTAGAGCCTTCAACTATGTTCCTTCGGTATATGATTACTCGCTAAACTATCTTTACTGGTGGTACGGAACAAAAACCTATGGATATCAGCCATCTGAGGTGGCCTATCTGCCCAATCAGCCGGAGTATATACCCGGTACCAAACTGCACTGGACTAAAACAAAAAAAGCCTCAAACACAGATCCAACCATGTTAATTATCGAGACTGATAAAGGAAATCCCGCCAGAGAACAAGCTTGGTTGGGGAATTTCTCTAAACTTTGTTTAACTAAAGAGGTGAAATTTCCCTGGAACTCGGAGTTTAAGGTTCTTGGACTGTGTAAAAAATAATCTAAATTGCAGATTTATTTCGACCTCGCTTTTCGAAGACGAAGACACCTATCCACGCAATCAAACTTACGATACTGATCCACAATCCAACTCTAAACGAATTTGGCTTATATTCAAACACAACTTCACCTGTTTTTATTCCTCGAATATCCACAGTTCTGAACGGTTTGATATCTGACCCGATCTTAGTTTGTTTTCCGTTGATAGTTGCTATCCAGCCAGGATAATATGTGTCGGCCAAAAGTAATTTATCTCCATTAACATTATTAAACGACACAACCACTCTATTGTTTTCGTAATTTGTTATTGTTGCATTTCCCTCAGTATCATTTCCATCGATTTTTAATATTCTGGCTCTCTCTTTGTATTTTGAATTTAGCAGTACTGCAACTGCTGGGGTTTGAAATACCCGACTCCACTCTTTGTCATTAATTTTGTAATTTATTAAATCTCCGGGAATTTTAGCTTCCTTGTCTCTTTTAATTACTAGTAAATACTTCACATTGTAATTTCCCAAAGCATCTGCGTCATAATGGGATACTTCTGAATATCTAGATATTCCGGGATTTTTTTCTTGATTTAAATCCCGATTAAAAGATCTAACATAATCAGCCACCGCCATCGGATCATAGCCTGATGCACTTTGTAAACCATATGCTGCCCAAGTATTCGGTGGCAATATTTCCGCCCTTTCTCTTTCCACTCTATAAACAGACTTATCGTTTCTCAGATACTCAGTTGTACTTGTTTGTGGGTAAACAAACTCCGGTGAAGTAAGCGTAGTGTATTTCCAGCCAAATCTAAAAAGTTCTCCAACGGTAAGTAAAAGCAACAGCCATTTGGTAAATGAATACTTTCTAAACAACAATAAAAATACAAATGCGCTCAAAGTCACGACAGGCAAGGCCATGTTTCTCATTCCCACAAACATATCTATCGCATTGCTTGAGAGTTGTGAGATGTATTGTTCTTTCATAAATAGATATCTTGATCCAAATAAAATAAATCCAAAGATGACCAGTAGTGATATGCAGAATGCAAATGATTTAAAGAGTGCTTTTCTATCAAGCTTGTCCATCTCATTTACAAAATGTCCAGCCAAAACAGAAACTGCCAATGCATACACTAATCCTATTCTTCCGGCCACACTCGTTGATAATCCTGGGAAATGAAAAATATAAATTGATTTACCGATTGGTGTATCAAAACCGATTAATAAAGCCAAAATAGCCATTACCAAAAAGAATTTTTCAAAACCCATTCTCTTCCAATTAAAAGAAAAATATACCAGAGCAATAAGTGACAAAATACCGGAGTAGTAAATGACATTTTCGTAATTAAAAGAACCCCAGTAATTATTTGTAATTGGATTACCAAAGAAGTCGGGCGCCAGTAAGGTTATAAATTGTTGAACTGGAGCCAGTCCGTAGTTAAAGGCTTGGATGTAGTTTTCACCAAATCTTATTCCTTGTGCTGTTAGCTCAATTGTTGGTAATAGCTGTATCGCACTTATTCCAAGACTCAGAACACCAGCAAAAGCAAATTTCGAAAAGTATTTTCGTAAATTATTTTTATGACGAAAAAAGAAATAACAAACGGCGATAATTGCCGTATAAAGTAATGCTTGAAAATGTCCAGCTCCCACAATAAACAAAAACAAAATTGGCATCCAATAAAAATTCGCACTTTCAATTACCAGTATTACCAAAGGAATCCAAACCATCGCCTGTCCAACTGTGGCATACTCCATCCAGACAATAGGGAAACCTCCATAAGCATAGATTACAGCTCCGGTCAAACAAGCAATTGTTGAATATTTGTAGTGTTTGAGCAAGGCAAACATTGTCAAACTAGATCCGATTATTTGAGCCCACATCATTAATCCCCATCCTTTTACCATTCCAAAAATTAACGGAAAAATGTTTAATACATTCAAAAAACCACTCTGAAAGTTCGCTAACAAAGGGTATCCTGAGTACATTGTTGGATTCCACAAAGGCCATTCAAAATTAGAAATTGCGCTCACCACCATACTTTTCCATATATATAGTTGTGAATAAACATCAGAAATAAGGGGATTTTTTACCGGCACTCCTACCACATAGCCCCATTTACTCTCCAGCCAAGGGTAATATGCTCCAACTAACAAGTCTCCAGGGAAAGGAATTAATCCTTTAAGAAAAAACTTCCATAAAAAACTCAAGGAAATCGCCACCAAAACGATTATGGGGAGAACATTAATTATTTTATTTTTCACTCTAACCACCATTCTAACATTAAGATTGATATACTTAGAAAGATGGACAAAAAGATTGATATCATCATTCCCAGCTTCAATGGCAAGCATTTGTTGGAAAAAAATCTTCCTGAAGTCTTTAGAAATTCTGATTTTTTAAACAAAGTTATTGTTATCGACAATGGCAGTACTGATGGCACTATTGCTTGGTTAGAAAAAACATACCCCGAAATCATCATTGTCAAAAATGACACCAATCTTGGTTTTACCAAACCAGTCAATCAGGGGGTTGCCCAATCCAGTTCTGAATATATAGTTTTGCTGAATAACGACGTGCGTCCTGCCAAAGACTACCTCAAAAACACTCTTCAATATTTTGAAGACGAAAAGGTTTTTGCTGTTTCCTTCAATGAAAATGAATCTTCTTGGCCATTAGTAAAGTGGAACGGAAAAATCCAGTTCACTAGGGGAGAAGATAAAAGCGGCTCACGTCTCACTGCTTGGGCTTCTGGAGGAAGCGCCATCTTTAAAAGAAAGATATGGGACAAGCTAGGTGGTTTCAACGAAATTTATGCCCCCTTTTACTGGGAAGATATCGACATAGGATTCAGAGCGTGGAAGTCCGGATACAAGATCATTTGGGGCAAAGAATCTCAGGTGATTCATGATCACGAATCAACCGCCAAAAAAATTAATCCTGCATATTTAAGCCTTATCAAGCAAAGAAACGAACTTCTTTTCAACTGGATAAACGTCACCGACTCGGATTTGGTTAAGCAACATCGTAATTTTTTATTCCAGCACACCATTAAGCATCCTGGGTATTTCAAAGTTATTCTAGCTGCCTTTTTCCGTTCATTTTCAAACAAGCAAAAAACCAATTTTGTCAGAACCGACGAAGAGGTTTTATCGTTGGTCAACCAAAAATTATGAAACCAATTGATCTTTCAATCATCACTGTTGGCTATCGCTCCGAAGACACCATTGTTCCTTTTTTAGACTCCATTCAAAAATCAAAAGATGGTTTGTCCAAAGAAATCATCGTCGTCGACAACTATCCTTCAGATCGCAGTGCTCAGTTGGCTCGCAAACACCCTCTCAAGCCAAAAGTACTGGTCAACACTGAAAATGTTGGTTTTTCCAAGGCCATCAACTGGGGGATAAAGGAGTCAAAAGGCAAACAAATTCTTATCATCAACCCCGACACCAAGATCAAGGGGCTTGCCCTCAAGTATCTTTTTGATTTTGCCGAGGCGCATCCCGTACTCGGTGCGGTTGCGCCAAAGCTTCTATTTGATAATGGTAAGGTTCAGCCTTCTGTTTTTAAGTTCCCCAATACCATCAATGCCATCAAACACTACTTTTTTGGCTGCAAAAAATGCTTTAACAAATACTATCCCGGCAACAAAACTACCAAAGTTGATGTGGCCGTTATGGCTGTTTTTATGGTTCCTCGTGCCACCATTAATCAAGTCGGTGGTCTAGACGAACGTTTTTTCCTTTACTACGAAGATGTCGAGTACTGTCGTCGCCTTCATCAGTATCATCTTCCCGTTTATTACTATCCCAAAGCCGTTGTCATGCACGTTCACGGAGCAAGTGGTAGTTTCACCTCACACCTTAATAGTCCGCTTGCCAAGTCCGCCAAAATTTATCACGGTGTTCTAGGGTCAAATATTCTAAACTTTGTTCTCTGGGTCGGTCAAAAATGGCAAAAAATCATTCATAGAAAAAAAATAATAAATTTAAAATGAAAAGTAAACTTTTTGGAATATTAATTGCTATCGCCTTATTTATTAGGCTTCTCCTTAGTGTTACTACATATCATTCTGATCTTGGTGCCTTTGCTCTTGCCGGAAAATACATTGTTGGAGAAGGTAAGTGGCTTACTTTTTATAATCAAATTGCCTCCAAAGATGAAGCGGGAAATTTAGTTGTTCATCGCAAGGATATGGTCTTTAATTATCAGCCCTTGGCTTACTTAATTCCATCATTTGTGTATTTACCTTTTTCTAGTGTTGTCAACAAAACAGGGGATTTATTGCTGAATCGCAATTGGGTTGCCTCGAATCCTTCTCCCATCAACCTTTCGTTGCTTCTGTACAAACTACCAATGATTCTTGCTGATATCTTTATTCTTTTCTTAATTCGTAAATTCTTTAAAAAAGAAAATCATAAAAAAATATCGATGCTTCTTTGGGCGTTTAATCCAGTCGCCATTTATGTCAGTTCAGTTATGGGACAGGTCGATATTATTATTGCCTTATTTATTCTTCTTGGTTTGTTTTATCTAAAAAACAACCAGCCTTTTCGTGCAATTATTTTTGTCGCTTTATCAGCATTAATAAAACCAGTTGGTCTGATTCTCATACCCATAATTGCTCTTGGTTATTTTTCAGAAACAAAGAAAATAATTAGCTCACTTTTATTAATTATTACAGGAGTCGGCGTTTATCTTTTTGGCATTATTCCGTACATTTTTTCTGCTTCTTATCGACACTTTGCTCTCTTTGCAGAGCAGATTAATAAAAGTACATACGCATCAATTTCAATTGCCTCAGGGCACGACATTCCTTATTTCTTTATTCTGCTAGCGATCGTCGCTTTGCTGGTATGGAAAAAAGAGATTTCTATTTTCGTCGGGATGGGGGTTGCTCTTTTGGCCAGTTTGGTTTTTACTCATTTTCATCCACAATGGTTAGTTTGGATTATGCCCTGGTTAATAATCGAGTCGATAAAAAAGAATGATTACCTTGTGTATCTTGCTACCATTCTTTGCTGGTTTGGAGTTCTTTTTTCCTTTGATGAAACGCTTCACATCCAAACTTTCATTCATTCAAAACTAATTATTACCGACACAATCAAGAAATCGAGCTTCTATAAAGAAATAATTCAGATATCAAGAGCCGGTCTTATCGGTATCTCGTTAATCTCCTTAAGAAAGCACTAAGGTTTGTTGTCGTGACACACCTTGTCTGTTGAAACTCGATACTCGAGCAAGAAGTTGCCAAATTCTTTTGTATCTGTCACTTTCGAGAATACGTTTTCTTCCTTTTTATCCCCTTCGATTAGATTCCCCGGAAGGCCTCTTGTGGGTTCTCTCAATAAGAAACGAAGACAAGTAGTGCCGCTTTTGGGTACGGGCAGCTCTCCCGGGAAACCAAGGGCGTTTCCGTTTTCCCAGTATGGCAAGTATCCGTATTTAGGTAGAGCATACTGATTAAGCAAATATGCCCAGACAGTTTGTATTTTGTATGGAACTCCGGTAAGTCTCACAGTAAAACCTCTACCATTTGCAGTTAAGTACATCGCATCAATTACTGCGTATTCATCAGATAATTTCATTCCGGTTTGAGTTATCATCTCAGCGATTAAACTATTTGGAGCTTGAAATTTAACCCTTTCTCCGTTTATTGCAAGGCAAAATGCTAACACTGCCACAACAATAATTTTTCCGACAATCCCTCTAATAGAGCAGATCATCGCCCCTACTGCAATTATTAATCCCATGCCAATTCCGGCATTGGTGTAGTAGCCGGTATGGCCGCCAATCATCATTAAGAATATCCATGAAAAAATCCATACTGCCAACACTCTAAAATAATTATTTTTTATCGCCTTGTATAAAACCCATGACGAAACCAGCACTGCCACCACAGTGATTACAGTGTAGTTATTAAACAAACCAAAGAAATTATCCTTATACATCGTCACGTATTTATCCCAATAAAGTTGGTACTTTGACTGCCCGGGGCTCATCACTCCAAAGCCTTCACTAAGCAAACGAAACACGGTTTTGATTTCACGAAAATCATATTTAATTTCTGCAATGACATAGCTTGAGAGCAATACTGCTCCGGTGCCAATTCCCAGAATCCAACTATTCTTGGATAATCTCTCGAGATTCTTTTTAAGAATCAAGAGCAAAGAGATCACAACTGCAAAATTGTATGCATACATCAGATTTAGCTGGGTCGCTGCGGCAGCTCCGCCAAACATTAACACCAATGGCCAATTTTTATGCTTGGTATTTTTTGCCAGCATCAATCCGCCCAAATATATCAAAGGAATGAATATTGTTGCCAGTGATGGGTTCCCGACATACAGAGAGTACTGAGTCTCTTCATAAGAAACAGCATACAAAAAAGCCGCCACCAAACCCGTCTTCCCATTCACTATCAAACTTCCGATGGCAAACACCAAAAATACTCCTAATGCATTGGCCACTCTAAAGAAAGCAGATACACCGTAGGGATCGCCATGAAATGCCAGATACACCGGCCCGGTCAAATACCAATGAAGTGGTCCATGGAAAATTCCCATGTTTCCCGTTGCTGGCAATCCCTGAATCTTGATATTTCTATTCAAGTAAATATCTTGTGACTCGAAAGCATCTTTCGCTTGATCATATCCAAAATAAGCGCTTTCTCTAAAGGAATAAAATCGAAAAACCAGTGCCAGAATAAAAATCAATATCAACAAGAATATATTTAGCTTCTTCATCACCATAATCATAACAAAAATGTATACAATAACACTATACTATGATTATGTTCTTAATTAACTTAATTATTTTTCTTCTCATTGCTTTTCCGGGGCTCTATTTTATTGGGAGGCTGATAATTTCCAAAATCTCCTCACAAATTTCTCCTTTGGAAAAATTATTTCTCTCAATTATTTTTGGCATCGCCTTTGTTATTTTAGAAACCATCGTCACTGGTTTTTTAAAGATTCGTTTTTTAAGTCTTCCCTTAATTATTTCTCTTGTCTTAATCGGAATAATTAAATATCGTCAAGATTTTACTTCTTCAATATCAGCTCTTCTTAAATCCAAATCTCTTGTCTTCATGATTTTGTTAAGCATTGTCATCCTTGGCATGATGAACTTTCCTTCAGGAATTAAATCGTCCAATGGTCTAAATTTCTTCAGTTCTCAGGGTCACGATGGTCTGTGGCATGTCTCTTTGATGGAAGAGATCAAAGTCGCCTTTCCTCCCGCCCAGCCTCTTTATGCCGGTCATCCACTAAAAAACTATCACTTTATCAGTGATATTTTTATGGGTGAGTTTTACCGACTGGTTCCCTTTCTAAGCGCTCTCGATTTATACTTCCGTTTTTACCCAATACTGTTTGCGTTTTTAATTAGTCTTGGGGTTTATTGCTTTGTCTTCCGATTAAAGAACCATCAAGCAGCCCTCTGGGCCATGTTCTTTACTTCTTTTTGTGGCAGTTTTGGTTATGTCTACGCCATAATCAAGCATCAATTTATTTTTTCCGGTGAAACCACCTTTTGGGCCTCTCAGGGGAATACTATTCTTGGAAATCCACCTCACGCTTTGGGAATAATTTTACTAACAACAGTACTGCTTCTATTAACTCTCTTTCAAAAATTTAAAAACAAAAACTTCTTATATCTTTTATTGCTAATCTCCTTTTCTATGGCCGGTGTAAAAGCATCGTCCGGAGTCATCTGCGTTGCTGGTTTACTGGCAGTCGGTTTTCTAAGATTTGTTTTGGAAAAGAAAAAAGACCTTGGAATTATTGGTGTTCTTGTTGCAGCTGGGAATTTTTTGACCTTAAAAATTATCAGCCCAACGGCCGAGTCATTTATTGTCTTCAATCCATTGTGGTTCCCTCACACCATGATGGTAGTCAGGTTGGATAACGTTGACTGGGAGCTCAGAAGACAGCACTATGTTTCACTACATAACTTTAAGGCCTTTATTCATCTGATTCTTCACGAAGCTTACGCCATCCTAATTTTTATTGTTGGCAACACCGGTATGCGCCTTATTGGTTTGTATGAAGCAGTCAAGTTAAATTTCAAAAAAATATCCTACCCCTACATTTTTATGCAAACTGGAATTTTGGCTTCGCTCACCATAGTCTTGCTCTTTGTTCAAAATGGAATAACTTACAACCATATTCAATACATCCAAATTTATCTTCACTTCATGGGTATTTTTGCCGGAATAACTATGGCCATTATTATCGAAAAGTTTAAAAATGTTCGGACAAAAATAATATTTGCTGTTATCGTTATTGCTCTCGCAACCCCCACGGTAATTGGTAATCAATTTGATTTTTATGGTCCAGGGAAAAAGCCTCTTTCGTATGTCTCAAATCAAGAGTTGGATGCTCTAAATTGGATAAAAAATAACACCGACAAAGATGCCGTCATCTTTACCAAACCTTTTGATAAAAATGCACACTATGGTTTCACCAGCCACCCCTTACCCATCTCAGCCTGGTACTCCACCATGTATGTTCACAGCATTTCCACAAGAAGAACTTATCTCACCGCAGAAGAACAGTTAGGTATCACTGGCTACAAGATTGAGGAAGACGTCAAAAACATGAAAAAATTTATGATGCAAGATGATATCGAGTATGACAAAAACTATTTAATCCAAAATAATATCGATTACCTATATTTTAGAAAAGATGAGCTCAAAAATCCCATTCTAGTTGACCAAATCGGCCTTTCAAGAGTTTATGAAAATCAAGAGGTAATAATTTACAAAAATGAAAATAACTAAACAGACATTTTTACTTGTTTTGGTTTTGTTGCTAGCTTTGTTTTTAAGGCTTTATCAGCTAGACAAAATACCCGCATCGCTTTTTGGCGACGAAATGGATGTTAGTTATCAAGCCTGGTCACTGGGAACCACGGGTAGAGACTACATGGGCAATCTCTTACCAACCTTTCTTCATAGTTTTTCAGAATGGCGCACTCCATTGCTCTCATATATCCTTTCTCCCCTTATGGCCATCTTTGGCCCTTCAACTCTTTCTGTTCGTATTCCGACCGCTCTCCTGGGAGTCTTGAATATTTATCTAATCTATCTTTTTTTTCAAAAGTTATTACCCAAATACAAGCAGTTCTCAATTCTCGCCGCTTTTATTCTTTGTATTTCCCCCTGGCATATTCATTTTTCCAGGATTGCCTTCGACTCAACTCTTCTCTTAAATCTCTATTTGCTCGGGACGATCTTACTTCTTGATGGCAAATTCGCTCTTTCTTTGCCCGTATTAATTCTGACTTTATACACCTACCCAACTGCCAATATTTTTACTCCACTATTAATTGTTGCTTCATATTTAATTTTCCGTCCAGCCATAAATTTTAAAAAGCATTTATTTGTCTATCTTTTATCTTTTGCGTTAATCATTCCCATTTCGGTCAATATTTTCACTGGCTCAGCCTCAGGTAGATTTAGTGGCATTAGTATTTTTGCAGATACCAAATTAACCGACTCAATCGTCACCGCTCGTACCGAATCTTGGGTAGTGGGAAACAAAATAGAGCCAATTTTCCACAACAAGCCGATTGCATATCTAAACACCTTCGTCAACCAGTATGTCTCCGCTTTTTCTACAAACTTCTTGTTTGTTAGTGGTGATCCAAATTTTAGACACTCAATAGGGGAGTTCGGAGAGTTCTATATATTCTTTGCTCCATTGTTATTTATTGGTTTTTTCTCTTTATTATCTCGGCTAGGTGACCCCAAGGCACGTTTCATATTAGCGTGGCTGATACTTGCTCCGGTTCCATCTGCCCTTACTCAAGGAGGGGGATCACACGCCATCAGATTAATTATTTTGCTTCCAGCGCTGGTTACTCTTTTTACCCTAGCACTGGTCGATATCACTGACTTCCTAAAAAAATCCAATTATAAAAAAATATTTATTCTTTCCTTCATATTTTTGTCATTACTGGCCACAACATTTTACTGGCATCGCTACTCCAGTCACTATCGCTATTTATCACAAAGACACTGGCAATATGGCTATGAAACAGTCATGACCAACCTTCCCAGAATGGAAGAAACAAACAGGTTGTTTATCAACAATACATACGAACCATCACTATTAAAATATTTGTACTATTCCAAGTTTCCTCCCAAAGAGTTCCAAAAAATATTTGTTGACGACATAACTAAAACTTCGATAGTTCCAGGTTTTGATGGTTTTCGCTTGGGCGACAATATCTTCTTTGGCTCAATTCAGCCAGGTGTGTATTTAGACACCCTGCTTCAATCAGGAGATATGTATATTG
Organism: uncultured Pseudomonadales bacterium; assembly: GCA_964513845.1. Lineage (GTDB taxonomy): Bacteria > Patescibacteriota > Microgenomatia > UBA1400 > MFAQ01 > UBA2277. Next base: position 73,155 of record CAZENT010000004.1, read on the forward strand.
CTTCTCAAAGAAAAGAAATTCCAGGAGATCAAGACTGGTCAAAGAATCCACCGTTGACCATTAGTGTTGTAAGTATTTCATACGATACTTATGGTGTGCCTTTGTTCACCGTTATCAAGCGGAAATGAATAACTAACATATAATTATCTCAATGCGTAAGTGGCTACCTCTCATTCTCATCACTCTACTCGCCGGAATTCTCCGATTTACTGCTTTGGGAACAATGCCTCCTTCTCCCAACTGGGATGAAGTAAGTCATGGCTACAATGCCTACTCAGTTCTCCAAACTGGCAAGGATGAATGGGGCAAAAGCTTTCCTATTATTTTCAGGGCGTTTGGAGACTACAAGCTGCCTCTCTATATTTATCTTTCCACCATCCCTGTCGCCATCTTTGGTCTGAGTGTTTTTTCTGTCCGCTTTATTTCTGCTCTTGCTGGCACTCTAGCTATTCCCGGTATTTATTTTCTCATTTCTGTTCTTTTCCCCGGGAAACATCTCACCATCAAAAACAAAAAAATTGGTTTAGGACTACTCGCCGCTCTGTTTCTCGCCATCCTTCCTTGGCATTTCTTTTTAAGTCGTCCGGCACTAGAGGCCAATCTGGCTCTCACTCTCATAATTTTTGGCTCATATTATTTAATCAAATTAAGATATCTGCCAGCATCAATTCTTTTTAGTTTGTCTTTACACACTTACAATACCGAAAGAGTTTTTGTCCCAGCGATACTACTATTTTTCTTTTTAATCTTCCGCCCCAAGATTATTTTCAAATTAACTACCCTGATCGCAACTATATTTCTTTCTCTCTCGGTAATCCTTGTGGGCTTCGAAGTTCTAACAGGTGTCGGAACCGCTCGTTATGACAAGCTAAAAATCTTGTCTCCCAGTGTCGTCTTCCAGATAGGGCAGAAGCGAACACTAAGCACTCTTCCCAAACCCCTTCCAACACTTCTTTATAATCGCCCTCTTTATTTTGTAAAAAATATTTTTGTTAATTATTTAGAATATTTCTCACCCAAGTTTATTCTTCAACAAAAAGGTTCACACTCTCAGTTTGCAATTCCCAATCACAATTTATTTACTTGGCCGATACTGATTCTCGCCATTTTTGGGATAGGGTACTGTGTCCTTCACCTAAAAGAAAAAGGTTCTCAGTTTCTCTTGGCCTGGCTCTTTTTATCCCCCCTTGCCGCTTCACTTACCACCGATCCTCCTCAAGCCATCAGGCCGAACCCCATGATTCCAGCCATTGTTTGTTTGTCTGTTTTAGGGTTTTTCTACCTCACCAATAAGTACTCAAAATTCGTTCTTCATTTATGTTTATTATTTATCGGCGCCATTATTATCTCTTTTGGTTTATATCAAAAAGATTATTACACCACCTATGCCAAAGAATACTCCGCTTCATGGCAGTATGGTTACGAACAAGTTTTTCAATACATAAAAGAAAATCAAAATAAATATAAAAATATTTTCATCACCAAAAAGTATGGCGAACCCCACATTTTTTACGCTTTCTTTAATAAATTAAATCCGGCCTTAGTCCAACCGGGGGACAATAATATCCGTTTTAATCAATCTGATTGGTTTTGGACAGACAAAATTGCAAATGTCTATTTCGTTAACGACTGGGATATCCCGGACACGGATGTATATCAGTTAAAACTTGAAAGTGGTTCGACGATTTCCACCACCAATGGTCTTTTGATCAGCTCAGATCACGCTCCCAAAAACGCCAACGTTCAGAAAACGATATTCTTCCTAGACGGAAAAACAGCTTTTACAATAATCGCGCTACCATGAAAAAATACTGGATATTAATCAGCATTCTATTACTCGCCACCTTTTTAAGATTTTACTCACTAGATAAATTTCCCATCGGGCTAAATGCAGACGAAGCCGCTCTTGGATACAATGCTTACTCGCTTTTAGAAACCGGCAAAGATGAACATGGTGTGGCTTGGCCATTAGTTTTTCGCTCTTTCGACGATTACAAGCCTCCGCTTTATGTCTATCTCGCCATTCCGTTTGTCAAAGTACTTGGCTTAAATGTTTGGGCTGTTCGTCTTCCTTCAGCTATTGCAGGAGTGCTCACTGTTCTCCTTGTCTATCCTTTAGTCAATGCTCTAAAAATCTTTACGGAAAAGAAAAAAAATAAAACGTTGGCTCTTGTTTCTGCCTTTTTACTCGCTGTATCTCCTTGGCATCTTCATTTTTCCAGGGGCGCATGGGAAGTAAATGTCAGCACGTTTTTACTTGTCTTAGGAGTTTATGGCTTTGTCCTCGGGTTAAAAAACTCAAAGTTCTATTCTCTTTTTAGTATATCTTTTGCTTTAAGTCTATTTACCTATCACTCAGCTCGCATTATTGCGCCATTACTGGTTGTTGCCCTGGTGCTAATTTATCGCCGTACACTATTTAATAAAGAAAATCTCAAAGGTTTTATTATTGCCTCGATTTTAGGTCTTGCTCTTTCTCTTCCAGTTGTTCTTCAACTTACCTCCAAAGAAGGTCAGTCAAGATTTTCCGGAGTGTCCATTTTTGCCGATACCGGCCCATTGTCTTACGTACTGGAACAACGTCGTATCGATCCTCATCCTGATTCTTTGATAACCAAAATCAAATTCAATCGTTACACTGCCTATGCTGGTTATTACGCTAGAAATTATTTATCTCATTTCAGCCCCAACTTTCTCTTTATCTCAGGAGACGTCATCGATCGAAGTCGTGTTCCGGGATTTGGTCAAACCTACTCAGTTCTTTCTCTCTTTTTAATTATCGGCTTCGTTGCGTTATTGGTCAAAAGTTCTTTAGGTGGAAAAGTTGTTCTAGCCTGGTTTCTTTTGGCACCTGCCGCCGCCGCTCTTACTTTCCAGTCTCCTCACGCCCTTCGTTCTCAGAACGAAGTCATTTCGCTTAGCATTATTTCTGCTTATGGCCTAATTCTGGTCGCAACCGTATTTTATAAATTAAAAAACAGAATCTTGCCCTCGATATTATTGTTTGGTTACATTTTTGTTTTTGCTTTTCAAATCAAAAACTATCTTCACTCATATTATCTGACTTACCCGAACGAACTCCCCATTGCTTGGCAGTACGGGTTCGACCAAATCGCCAGTTACACCAAAAACAATTACAGCAAATATGACTACATCATTATTTCTGATCGCTACGATCAGCCTTACATTCTCATCGCCTTTTTCCAAAAATATCCACCCCAATCTTTGCAAAAAGAGCTTGTCATGGGTCCAATCGATAACTTTGGTTTTTCAACAGGGAGAAAATTAGGCAAATACCAGTTTAGAAAAATTATTTACGACAAAGACAAAAAACTTCCCAACACCCTTCTTATTTCAGCAGACGAAAAAGTAGACGACACCAAGGTGATCAAAACCATCGCGTCTCCCGACGGTACTATCCTTTTCAAATTTATCTATACAAATAAATAAATGACTCGATTTTTTGCCAATAAAACCGTTCGAATTATTCTTGCCATTACCTTAGTTTCCGTTTTCTTTTATTTATTTCGGCTCCAAGATACCCAGCTATTTATCAACGACACTTCAAGGGACACTCTGCGAGCCCTGCGCATCTGGCAGGGGAGAGAAACCACTCTAATTGGAGCCTCTGCTTCTTTTAGTGAAAAAACGATTAAAGAAATTTATTTCGGCTCCCTTTATCTTTACACTGCGATTGCTGGTATGTTTTTCTCAGAGTTCAGTCCGCTCGGTGCAGTCTACCCGAACACTATTTTTTACACTCTCTCGATTCCTGTTTTCTATCTTCTTGCTCAGCGTTACTCAAACAAAAAATTCTTTACCATCTTTTCCACGCTTCTCTACGCTCTTTCACCGATTACGGTTACCCACGCTCGATTTTTCTGGAATCCAAATTTACTCATTCCGCTATCTGTCTTTTTTTGGTACCTAGCTCTTTCACCAGCCAATTCGAAACATTTTTCACTTAAGTTATTATCTTCCGGAATTCTAGCGGGAATAATGTTTAATTTTCATTATTTTTCTATTATTCCGGTCGCTTTTTTCTGCCTATATTTGCTCTTATCCAAAAAATTTGATCACTTACTTTATCTCGCTTTTGGCTTTTTCCTTGGCAGTTTCCCCTTAATTCTTTTTGAACTAAAAAACAACTTTTATCTCTCAAGTGCCTTTATCTACAATTTCAGTCAGGGAATTAAAGGAATTTCTCACCCGTTCATTTTCTATGTTGATTCATTTTTTAGAATATTTTTGTCAGTTTTTGGTCTTAGTCATGGGGAAATTCCTTTTCCTGTAATTCCTTTGGCTCAAATCATTAAGACGCTCATATACATCCTTCTCTCGTTTCTTATTGTCAGATACTTCATCAAGAGACGCCGTCAGTCCGGTTCATACTGGTTATGGCTTTGTCTGTTGCCCTCTATTGGATTTACTCTTTACTTCTCTTCTGTCGATCTTTACCTGAGATATTTATTTTCAGCTCTTCCACTTCTCATTTTATTTATTACCGATCTTGTTAGTGATCTAAAAAAACCATACTTATTATTTCTTCTCTTCATTCCTATTTTATATTCTGATATCTCGGCGATTACTGCCAATGTAAGTTTGAAAAACGGCTATCTTCCTCTTAAAACCATTGAAGCTATTTCAGACAAGATTGTGTCGGATAACCCCTCAGGAAACTACAACATAACAGAGAATCTCAAGGGCGATGCTCGATCAACTGCCATTCGCTTTTTCTTGCTCAGAGATGCCAAAGTCAAACCCCAATCGGAAATAGTCTACGGCAATCTTCAAACTCTCTATGTGGTTTCTCCTTCGATGGAACTAGCTTACAAAGAGGGTCGTTGGGAGCTGGCGGCATCTGGCCCCAAGAATCTCACTCAAACAACCGACTTCGGTGAAGTCAAACTTTTTAGGTTAGATAGGAGCTCGGAAAAATAATAATTAAGATTTTTAATCAAAGATTATTTTGAGTTCAATGTGGGATAATATAACTCAAGTTACTTTGTAATCTATGAAAAAACAAACCATTTCGGTTGTTCTGGCCACATTCAATGAAGAGGCAAACATCAAAGCCTGCCTAGACTCGGTCAAAAACTGGGTTAATGAAATGATAATTGTCGACGAACAAAGTACCGATAAAACCAAAGAGATAGCCGAAAGCCTGGGTGCTAAGGTATTTTCTGAGCCTCACGAGCAAATATTTCACATCACCAAAAACAAGGCCATCAACAAAGCTAAGTGTTCCTGGATTCTCCAGTTAGATGCGGACGAGAGAATAACTCCTGAGATGAAAAAAGAGATTATCGATATCCTTGAAGGCAAGGGTTTTGGTTACGATAGCTGGATCAGTCCACTCAGAAAGGCAATCAACAAAATCGTCAAGATCTATCCCGAGCCAAACAAGCTAAGCAAACCAGCCTCCGCCTACTGGCTTCCCCGTAAGAACTTTTTCCTCACTAGATATTTAAAAAACACCGGTCAGTATCCTGATCCGGTCATTCGTCTTTTTCAAAAAGGCAAAGCCATTCTTCCCGCCAAAGATGTTCATGAGCAGATGAAAGTTGATGGGGTTGTTGGTTGGCTCAAAACAGATCTCGATCACTACGCCACTCCGGACTTTAGCCGTTATCTACTTAGAGAAAATCGATACTCCAGTCTTCAGGCTAGATTTTACAAAGAGGCTGGACTAAAAGTAAATTTCTTTCGCACTATAAATTTCCTTTTTTTCAAACCTCTCGGCACCTTCTTCAATTTATACATCCGCCGTCGAGGTTTTCTGGATGGTTTTCCCGGCTTCGTCTTTTCACTTTACTCTGGTCTTCATCACGCCTTTTCATATATGAAGCTTTGGGAGCTCTACAAAAACGAAACTTATGGCAAATAATATCAAAGTTTTTCTCAATGGCGGTACTCACTCCAAAGGTAGGGGGGTTGGCATCTACGGCGAAAACCTAGCAAAAGGGCTATCCAAGCTTTCTGGCATCACCCTTACCGACACCAATTCCGATATTATTCACTATCCCTTTTTCGATCTTTTTTACGCCACCCTTCCTCTAAAAAAGACCAAGCCCACCGTTGTCACTATTCACGATGTCACTCCGCTGGTAATGTCCAGCAGATACCCCAAAGGAATCAGGGGTAGTCTCAATCTTGTTCGCCAATGGCTTGCTCTCCAATCTGTTTCCGCGGTCATCACCGACTCCGAAAACTCCAAAATAGACATCGAAAAATATCTCTTTGTTCCCAAAGAAAAAATCTTTGTTACCCCTCTCGCCATTGACCCCATCTATGGCAAAGAAATTTCCGATGAAAAGCTAAAAGAAGTCAAAAAACGCCTTCATCTTCCCAACAAATTCATTCTCACTGTCGCTGGCGGTCCCAATCCCAATAAAAATCTTCCCTCATTGGCCGAAGTCACCGATCGCCTGGATATTCCCCTGGTCATTGTTGGCAAGGGTATGCTCCAAGAAATCAAAGAACCTGTTCACCCGGAGCTCATCGACATGGTTCGTTTGAAGGTCTACAAGCACTTAATTCTGCCAGGCTTTGTCACAAATGAAGATCTAAGCGCTCTCTATCGTTTGGCCACAATGTATGTCCAGCCATCGCTTTACGAGGGCTTCGGTTTACCGCTTTTAGAAGCCATGACCGCAGGGTGTTTGGTAGCCAGCTCGAACTCCAGTAGTCTTCCTGAAATTTATCACGAAGGCGCCATCACTTTTAATCCCCAAAAGCTAACCTCTATGGAAAAGGCCATCAAAAAAGCTTTAGATCTATCTCCAGCAGCCAAACAAAAACAAATTGAAGATGCCAAAGTCAAAGCGGCTACTTTCTCTTGGTCCAAAGCCGCCAGAGCCACTCTAAAAGTCTACCAAAAAGTTATTCAGGGGAAACTGTAAAACTTAACGATATAATCATTCTTACTCATGTCATTTGGAAACATCCTAAAAAAAGTTATTATCTGGCGGGTAATAATTTTTGCAGTGGCAATCGCCGCCATGTTCATTCTTCCCACCCGGCCTCGTTTCACGAGGCTCACCCCTCAGGCGTCCGTAAGTGACCTGGCTGTTATGTGGTCCAATTTCGACGGAATTCACTATCTTGATCTGGCTCAGTTTGGTTATGGCTATCAGCACAAAACCGACATGGATTACGCCTTTTTCCCCGTCTACCCTTGGCTGATAAACAAGTTTAGTTTTCTAGGATCATATTTAGGCTCAGCCCTCTTTGTTTCCCATCTTTGTTTTATCATCGCCTTATTTTTTCTTTACAAATTATTTCGCCTCGACTTCAATCAAAAAACTTCTCAAAACGCCATTCTTCTTCTCCTCATCTTTCCCGTTTCCTTTTTCTTCGGCAGCGTCTACAACGAATCCGTTTTTCTCTTACTGGCCGTTTTAACTTTTTACTCTGCTCGCAAGAAAAACTTTCTCCTTGCTGGTATTTTTGCAGCCATCGCTTCAGCCACCAGAGTCACTGGCATGTTTTTGTGGCCAGCCATAATCTACGAATTTTATTTACTTCACGACAAAGATATCAAAAAAATGCTTCAGCCAGAAGCTATTTTTCTCGCCCTACCTCCCCTGGGTTTGCTTTCCTTTATGCGCTTTCAACTATTAAAAACAAACGATCCATTATTTTTCATTCATGTCCAGTCAAACTTCGCCGAAAGAACCACCGATAAGCTGATTCTGCTTTATCAAGTCTTTTTCCGCTATTTTAAGATGATGATTTTTGTCGATCATACCGACCCTCTCTTTTTTACAGTTCTCATCGAGTTCCTCTCCGCACTGCTTATTCTTGGAGTACTCATTTTCTCTTTCAAAAAAATTAGATTCTCATACTGGCTATTTATTCTCCTATCCTACATTCTGCCCAGCCTTACCGGCACCTTTATGAGTATGCCCCGCTTTACTCTTGTTCTTTTTCCGATATTTATATTTCTTTCAGCCTGGTTTGATAAAAACCATCCCTATTTCCGCTATACCTATTACGCTCTTTGCATTATTTTTTCCGTCTTCTGTATTGCCTTTTTCACCCGCGGTTATTTTATCGGCTGATATACATTTATCAATTATTTAATATAAATATATTTGATATATAGTAATATATAATCATGTCAATGAAATTTCATCTAATAAATATAATTGATAAAGACCCCGATGTTCTTGGTGGAACACCAGTTATTTCAGGTACAAGAATTCCCGCTTCTCTTCTTAAACATTTAATAGATATTGGATATCCAGATAATGTTATTAGTATTGAATATCCTTCGTTATCCACAAAAAAGATATTAGCCTTCAAAAAACTAATCTCAGAAGGATATCATGTCTCCCAGACAAATTAGATTTCGTCTTCTATTAGACGAAATGCATCCAGGTCGTGACAAATTTCCAAATTTAAATAAACTCCACGACCTAAAACATATAATTCACGATTTTGATTTATCTAGAATTGTAAAAGATCCACAGGTCGTTTCGTTCGCAAAAAAAGAAAACAGAATTCTAATTTCCAAAAACGAAAAACACATGGTTGATCTGTGTTTATTGAGTGGTGTGTCTTTAATTTGTGTAAAGGAAAAAATACCAAATGAAGAAATTGACTCAAAAATTACTACGTATTTAAAAAGGATAAAGAGTGGAGATCCATTTGTTTACAGAATTTCAAAATCACCAAGGAAATTAGTTTAGTTGCCTGCTAAACTACAGTTGTGAATATATTCTTAGTCATCCCTTCGTTCAACGAACACAAAAGGCTCGCTGAAACGATCAAAAAGGCCAAACAGTTTATTTCTCCGGAAAAAATAGTCGTCATTGATGATGGTTCTAGGATGGCAGAGCGCTTACCAAAAAACTCGGGTGTCTGGCTCCTTCGTCACAAACTTAATTTAGGTAAAGGCGTGGCCATGCGCACCGGAGCTGAGTTTGCTTTTGACCAAGGCGCCGACGCCGTTATCTTCATGGACGCCGACTGTCAGCACGACCCCAAAGAAATTCCTGTTTTCACCAAGTTTCTTGAGGAAGGATATCAAATTGTCTTTGGTTCTCGTCGCCCAGGGATAAACGTGCCCCTTACTCGTTTCCTGGGGAAAAAATTTGCTTCTGTCTATGTCAACTTCATTTTTGGAGTATACGTTTCCGACATTCTTTCCGGCTATCGAGCTCTGACGGAAAAGGCCTATGACTTGGTCAAATGGGAATCCGATAGATACGCCGTTGAGACCGAAATGGTCGCTCGCATGTCCCACCACAAAAAAGAGATCAGCTGGATCGAGTTTCCCATAGAAACAATCTACATGGACAAATACAAGGGCATGACACCCATCGACGCTATCAAGCTAATGATATCCTCAATTAAATGGAAACTAAGATAGAATAATTACATGGTAAACGCACTTCTTGGAATCCAAATAATCGCCATCTCCTTTGCCTTCTTCATGTTTTATATCACCACACTTCACTTCAAAAGAAAGATGATGGGGAAACCGGAATACTTCTTTTGGTTTCTCGTCTGGGCAGCCTTTATTACTTTTGCTCTTTTTCCTAGAGTTCTCGATCCGCTTTTGGCCAAGATATTTGTCACGAGAGCCATGGATCTGTTGATGATAGGGTCTTTTATGATTCTCGCCTATCTTGGCTATCAGAATCACATAGGGCTTAAGGATGTTCAAAAGAGTCTAGAAAAAATAGTTTCAGACGAAGCCAAGAAAAAAGCCAAAAAGGCATGAAACTGTCTCTCAGAGATTTTTTCGTAAAAGCATGGATTGTATACATCTTTTTTGTTGTAATCTCAACTGAAATTCTTTCGGTATTTAATTCTATTAATTCCATTTCAGTATTAATTAGTCACACAATTTTCGTTGTCGGAATTCTCCTTTGGTTAATAAAGAAGCGAGTTGTGATCATAGTTCCAAAACTAAAGATACATCCATTTTTTCAAACGATAATAATTTTTCTTTCGATACTGACAATCGTTATTCCACTTGCATTTATTGCGATTTACTATCCACCAAACAATTGGGATTCTATGACGTATCACATGAGTCGAGTAATGCACTGGATTCAAAATCAAAACATTGCCTTTTATCCCACCAACAATGAAAGACAACTATATTTAGGTCCAACATCCGAGTATATAATTCTCAACTGGATTCTAATTTTCGATGTCGACGCCTTGTCAAATTTTGTTCAGTATTTTTCCATGATTGGCAGCGTCATAGCCTCTACCCTCATAGCAAAACTATTTTCCATGGATAAATTAAATCAATTAATCGCTGGCATACTGACTCTAACAATTCCCATGGGAATCATGCAATCTACGACCACTCAAAATGATTATTTGACAGCCTTTTTCTTAATTTCATTTATATATTTTGGTTTATTGATGGTTAAAAAGAAGTCAACAACTGAATTAAAACTTGATTTCATTTTCTTAGCAATTTCTTTCGCCTTAGGCGCATTTACAAAAAACACATTCTTGATATTTTCTTTTCCTTTTTGTGTGTATTTTCTTTATCAGTTATTCAAAACGTACAAGTTCAGCATAGCTAAATATGTTTTTGCATTACTTACCTTGTGTTTGATGGTTAATCTTCCTCAGTGGATCAGAAACATGGAACACTTTGGAACACCAATTGGTCCAGCACAAACCATACAGGTATTGGGAAATGATTCGATTAATCTAAACAACACAGTTTCAAATCTAATTAGAAATTCAGCAATGAATCTAGGTTTTCCAAATGATCACTATAACAACTTCGTAGATAATTCAGGCTCAAAGCTTCAAAAAATTTTCGGAATAATTCCGAATGACCCTAGAAATTCTTTCCTCTCGATTAAGTACAAAACACTATCTTTAATTCATGAAGATGTTGCCGGAAACTTTCTAATACTAACCCTGCTCATCATAGTTTGTTTTGTTGTATTTCTCAAAGAGAAAAGCATGTTTTTGAAACTGTATCTGTCTTGCATATTAGGGGGTTGGTTATTGTTTTCGATGATACTTAAGTGGCAACCTTGGAACACAAGACTTCAGTTGCCGCTTTTTGTTATTTCAACACCGATAATGGCCTTAGTTGTTAAGAAATATGTGAAAAAAACTTGAGCATTTATATATTCTTATCTATTCTAATTGTGCTAAGTTGGCCATGGGTTGCCGGCAATATGATAATTGATTGGAATAATATCCTTACACTTTCTGGATCTGGAAGACAGATTTCCCTCGGTGTACTATGGCACAAAATCGATAGGGAAATGAATTACTACAATATGAATCGAAGCCTTTATGAACAACACAAAATAATTACCGATATTATTAAAATGACAGGAGAAACAAATATTGCTCTAGATATCGCCGGAGACAGTTACGAGTATCCACTTTGGGTACTTCTTAAAAAAGATACTTCCGAGGTGAGTATCAGATATATAAGACAACCAGCTAACATAAAAGGCACAAACTTCAAAAAAGATTTCTCATACAAGATTGTAATTTATGACAATCTCGATACAGAAAAATACTTTTCAAAAGACGAAATATCAAATAAGGTAAATCTTGGCGAAGTGAAATACTTAATTCTAAAAAACAAGAGCAACAAGTCACTTAATATCTAAACACCATAGTACAATAAACACGTGGAGTCACATACAATTACAATCAAACCACGCACCAATCCTCTCGCAATTGATTTTGCCGAACTCTGGCGATATCGTGAATTATTTTTCATTTTTGCTTGGCGAGATATAAAGGTCAGATACAAACAAACGTTTCTCGGTGCAGCTTGGGCTATTTTTCAGCCATTATTGTCTACATTCATCTTCACCATTTTTTTTGGTCGACTAGCAAAAATATCATCAGGCACACTTCCTTATTCATTATTTGTTTTGTGTGGACTTGTATTTTGGAATTTCTTCTCTGGCGCGCTTACTCACGCGTCAAACTCTCTTATCGAAAACGAAAACATAGTCAAAAAAGTCTATTTTCCACGTCTAATACTTCCCCTTTCTGCGATTATTACCAGCTTTATCGATTTTGGTATTAGCCTTGTCATGATGCTCATATTTACTTTTGTACTTGGTTATATTCCTTCTTTGTTATTTATTCCCATTTTACTTATCGGAATCCTCGTTGCTGGTATCGGAGCCGGCGGACTTGGTCTGTTCCTCTCTGCTTTTAACGTGAAGTACCGAGATGTTCGCTATATTCTTCCCTTTTTTATTCAAACCATGCTATTTCTCACCCCAGTGATCTATCCGGTTGCAATAGTTAGTAATACAAATAAGTACATCATGGCCATAAATCCCATGACCGGGGTCATCGAGGCTATTAGAGTAACTATTGCCGGTGTTGGATCAGTCGACTGGTTATTAATCGGTCTTTCTGCCGCTTCTGCTATTCTATTTTTTATCATTGGTCTCATCTATTTTCGTCAAACAGAGACTTTTTTCTCCGATATAGTTTAATCGACATGAACAAACCAATCATTGAAGTCAAAAATCTAAGCAAAAAATACACTCTTGGTGAACGTCAACCTTATTATTCTTTCCGGGATACCATTTCCGGTATTTTTCACACTCCATTTAAGAGAGAGAAGCTAGAAAAAGACGAATTTTGGGCTCTTAAAGACGTTTCTTTTGATATTAGCCAGGGTGATGTAGTCGGTATTATTGGTCGAAACGGTGCCGGTAAAAGTACTCTTTTGAAAGTTCTTTCTCAAATTACATCACCCACCGAAGGATTTGTAAAACTTAGGGGGAGGGTGGCTAGTCTTTTAGAGGTTGGTACAGGTTTTCATCCAGAACTTACTGGTAGAGAAAATATTTTTCTTAATGGTGCAATTTTAGGGATGAAAAGATGGGAAATAAACAATAAGTTCAACGACATAGCTGATTTTGCTGAAATTCAAAAATTTTTAGATACCCCAGTAAAACGCTATTCTTCGGGTATGTATATGCGACTCGCTTTTTCAGTTGCTGCACACCTTGAGCCGGAAATCCTAATAGTAGATGAAGTACTAGCCGTGGGTGATTCTCAATTTCAAAAAAAATGTTTAGGAAAGATGGATGATATTGCAAAGAAAGACGGAAGGACAATTATTTTTGTATCTCATAATCTGACCGCAATCAAGCAGCTCTGCAAGAGGGGAATTATCCTTTCAAAAGGTGAAGTCAGTTATGTTGGTACAGCGAATATGGCAGTAGATCAATATATAAACACCTCAGAAAGAAGAGCAATTTATTTAGATGATGGTTATCTAAGTCTTGAACAATCCCGCGACAAAATATATATTTCAAAAGTATTTAAAAAAATTAGAATTCTAGATAAAAATAATACGCCTTCAGAAAATTTCACAGTGCTTGATTCAATGAAAATTGATGTAGAGTTAGAGAATAACATAGAGTATCCAGACGCCAGGTATTGTATTGCAATTCTTACGCAAGATGGGCAATGGGTAACATCATCTGATACGGGAATGTACTTAAATAAAAATAATGTTATCGCAAAAAATATTTCTTTTGAGATTCCAACAATAAGATTTCCACGCGGAAAGTATCAAATATATTTGAGTATGTCACCTTACTCGGGGGGGGTATATGTGGACAAAATTGAAGATGCTGCTTTCATCAACGTTGAGTCTGGAAAAAATATTTTCTCTGGAAACGAATTTTCTATAAATCATGGATTTATCATTCCCGACAACAAGATTATAGTCAGGTAATAAAAAAATAAATGAAAACATTATCCCCAGTCGTATTATTTACTTATAAGCGTCTCACTATCCTAAATCGCGTAGTTGATTCTCTTCTGTCAAATAAAGAATGCTCAAAAACACCATTGATAGTTTACTCAGATGGGCCAAAATCCAATAAGGACAAGGAGGAAATAATGGCTGTGCGCTCTTACCTAAAAGGTTTAAAAGGTTTCAAGAGTGTCAAATATATTTTTCGCGATAAAAATTTCGGTCTCGCTCAATCGTTTATCGTTGGAATAACAGAAACATTAAAACATCACGAAAAAGCCATATTTATTGAGGATGATAACTTATTATCTGAGCATTTTTTGTCTTTCATGAATGAAGCGCTTGAAATTTATAAAGATAATAAGAAAGTAATTTGCGTTACTGGATATAGCTACCCTATTAAACCTTCACAAAAACAACCCTATTTTATTAGGGGGGCAGCAACTTGGTCGATGGGAACATGGAGAAGGGGGTGGAAATATTTTTGCGACGATGGAAAAAAGTTACTTTCTAAAATTAAAAAACAAAAATTATTTGAGAAATTTAGTAGTGATGGTTTTGATTTCGACAATATGCTAATAAGTCAAATTAAAGGGGAAATTGACTCATGGGGAGTGCGTTGGTGGACGAGCGCCTACGTTAATGATATGTATTGTTTAGTTCCAAATAAGCCGCTTTGTGTAAGTATTGGATATGGCCCTGACTCTGTCCATTGTAAAAGTTATTCCTCAATATTTAGGAGACCTTCAGATCTATCCCATGAACAAGTTACATTCTTTCCCACTATTGTGAACGAGAATCCAAACGTAGTTCGTGCAATTAAAAAAATGAACAAGTTACTTAAACGTCACACCGTGTGGTATTACATAAAATATACTTTAAAATACATCAAAAATATTTTTACATATAATTTTAATTCTAAGAAGCATTAATTATGGTATTAAATTGATATTTTAGATTTCTCACATCATGGAAAAAGTGTATCAAACTGATTGGCTTGCAACTATACCAATTTTTTATAATGTTAAAACACACAAGGTCAGCAAAAATATTAACAATGTGATTGATTTTAGAAATTTAGAGTTTCACCCTGAAGGTTTGTCAAACTATTTAGAATTTGGTTACTCAGTATTTGGGCAATCACCTGTCAAAAATGTAAAAATATTGCAACACTCATCAAAACTAACTGTTAAAAATAGGAAATTAATAATATCAAAACTTCCGGATATCTTTGATAAGTATAGATACAAAATAAGTGATGAAAACGAGGTCATAGAAATGATCGAAGAACGAATTCATAATTGGGAAAATAAAGTGAAAGGCGACATCATTATTCCTACAAGTGGAGGGTATGATTCTCGATTACTAAATATGATGATTAAGGATAAAAGCCGTATAAATTCGTTTACTTATGGTATTTCAGAAAATCAATCAAACTCGATTGAAGTAGTGTATGCAAAAGAGTTGTCAAAAAAATTAAGAACTAACTGGCAACAGATTAAGATCGGTGATTTTCATAAAAATTTTGATAAGTGGGACGTTATGTATGGACCATCAACTCATGCTCATGGTATGTATCATATAGAATTTTATGAAAAAATTAAAAAGAAAATTGGAGGTGGACAGCCATTATTGAGTGGAATTATTGGAGACGCGTGGGCAGGAAATGTTACAACTAAGCCAATAAACTCTATTAGCGATTTGTCCGAAATTGGATATTCTCATGGAATAAATGCTGATAAAAATCAAATGACAATGAAATCTGGATCAGATATAAAAAGCCAATATTTTTATGAAAATAAGCAAAATTTTAAAAACAAACATTGGGTTTTAGTCGAGGCGATGAGAACAAAGATGATCCTGCTTTCTTTTTTGATGTCAATTCCATCATCATTAGGATTCAAGCCATGGTCCCCGTTTTTAGAACCAGATATTGCTTTTGGAATGATGAATTTACCAAGAGACAGGAGAATTAATAGAATTTGGCAAAAAGATTATTTTGCTTTAAATGGCACCGACTTTGAATCGATGGGTCTAAATTTCTCAAAGAATAACACGCTAAATTTCCAGGCAATAGATAACTTTAAGCTTGAACCACTAAGAGTAGAGTTCCTTAAAGAAATAATTAAAGAAACATATATAGAATGGATAAATAGAAATATATCTAAACCATCATTTCTTCTGAAAACTCAGAGAGCTTACTACGGAATGTTCGGAAACCCAATATTTGATTTCATTTCAAAACCATTCGGCCTTACTGATGATTACAATATTGCGTCAGAGAAGATTAACGAGGCTCAATCTGCATACTATGCATACTTAACTTTAAAACCACTCGAGAAATTAATAAAAAAAAGAAATGAATCTTAATAGACTATTATCCTTTTTATACTAAACAGAAAAATATTAATAATGAATAGTGATTTAAATATAAAATGTAATTTGTGTAGACAAAAAAGTGAATTTATTTTTCAAAGTAAAATACTTGGGAAATATTTAGTTAACTATTTTCAATGTAGTAATTGTGATTATATTCAGAGCGAGAAACCATTTTGGTTAAAAGAGGCGTATAAAGACCCCATTAATAAATGTGACACCGGAATATTGATGAGAAATGATGTATTAATAAAAATCTCAGCGGTCATAATATATTTTTTGCTTGGAAATAATAAAAAATTATTAGACTATTCCGGAGGATATGGAATTGCAACAAGGATGCTTCGTGATATAGGGTTTGACGCATACTGGGATGATCCCATGACAACAAATGTTTTTGCTAAAGGATTTGAGTACAACAAAAAAATAAAGATAGATGTTATAACCTCATTCGAGAGTTTTGAACATTTTGCGGATCCAATAAAAGAACTTGAGAATATGCTAAAAATTACAAATAATATTATTTTTTCAACTGAACTACTTCCAGAAAAAACACCTAATCCAAAAAAATGGTGGTATTATGGCTTCGAACATGGACAGCATATATCATTTTATTCAGAAAAAACGTTCAACCATATTGCAAGAAAATTTGGTTTAAATTATTATTCTTTGGGAAATATCGGAATATTGTCAGCCAAGAAAATATCTTCATTGAAGCTTAAGATGGTAGTTAGATTATCAGATATTTTATATTCCATCGTGAAAAAAAATATGGTTAGCTTAACGTTAAGAGATATGGAATATATTATCAATGAATAAACCTACATTAGCTTTTGTTGATCATTCGTATCACAAACGTACAAAATCAACACATTTTTTGAGGGAAGTTTTAAATAAAGATTTTTCTATTACAGACTTGTGGGATGAAACATGGGAGGGTGGTAGCATGCCTTCAAGTGAGTCAATAAATAAATACGATTGCGTATTATTCTTCCAAGTACTTCCGGAAATTAAAGAGCTTCGAAAAATTAAAGCAAAAATAATTTGGGTACCAATGTACGACGCTGTAGTTTGGTGGCCAGAAACAAAATGGGAACTGCTCAAAACTCTAAATCTAAGAATTATTTCATTCAGCAATACAATAACAAAAAAACTAAAAGGTAAGGGATTTGACGTAATGGGTGTCAATGTATATTTAGACCCTTCAAACGTTGATAAGTGTAAATTTGGAAACAAACTAAACATATTCTACTGGCAGAGAACAAATATTGAATTTGAAAAAATGATTAATTGTCTACCAAAAGACAAGATAAGTAAAATAGTTCTAAAGATCGATCCTGATCCCGGATACAAAAAATACATTCCTTCGAACAAGCTTAGAAAGTCGTATCATGTAAAAGTTGTTGAGGGTGACATTCCCAAAGAAAAATATATTGATCTATTGAAAACATGCAATGTATATATCGCACCAAGGAAAATTGAGGGAATTGGTTGGAGTTTTATTGAAGCAATGACTATGGGGATGGCCGTTATTGCCATCAATGCTCCAACTATGAACCAATACATATCAAACAATGTTAGCGGTATATTATATGACCCCACATCAACTACGAAATATTCCTTACAACAATTGAAAATTGTCGGGGATCACGCCAGGAATTCATGCGTATTGGGATACAACAAGTGGGTTGTTAAATCAAAAGGAATCCCAGATTATATTAAAAAAGATGAAAAAAGACATACTGATACAAACAACTTATTTTTAGAAGACAATTTATATTTTAAGATTAAACATTATATATTCTCATATGTTGCAAATATCAAATTTAAACAATTTAAAAGAAACTAATGAATTCAAACAACGACATTCTAGATATTATAAAAAGTCCCTGCTCAGAGAGCAGATTGAGACTGCTAAGTAAAAGTGAAATTGAACAAGTTAACACTCGTATTGAAAATGGTAAGGTCGTCCATTACGATGGCTCAGTAATACTAAGAAAAATTAAATCAGGATATATCTCCGATGATAATGAATATATTTTTCCCATAATCGAAGGGATAATTATTTTATTAAAAGATCTTTCGATTGTTGATGCAAAAGGATTTAATCGACAAGGTAAGGGTGTAGTAAATAAATCCAAACAAACCGTAATCGATTTTTACAATAATATTGGATGGAAAAAGGGTAAGGATGATAACTTTATTGATGCGCTCAAATATGAAGATTTAAGACATGTGGCGAAAAAGTATATTCACAATTGTCACTTGCGAATAAATAGGTATTTGAAACCAAAAGGTAAATACCTACTCGACGCTGGATCTGGACCGATACAATATCAAGAATACTTCTCATATTCAAAAGGATACAAATACCGTGTGTGTGTCGATATCTCATTCTTAGCCCTCAAAGAGGCAAAAAAAAGGCTTGGTAAAAAGGGAATTTATATTCTTGCTGATTTAACCAATCTACCATTTAAAAATGACTGTTTTGATGGTGCAGTTTCTCTTCATGTGATATATCACATTCCCAAAGTTGAACAAAAAAATGCATTAAGAGAGATATACAGAACGTTAAAACAATCATCTACGGCAACAGTCGTGTACACTTGGCCAAGCAGGTTTAGTTTACTTTCAACGGTCGCTAAAATCGCAAGGAGAATCGGTTTACTAAAGAAAATCGATAATAAGCAAGAATTCTATTTCTATCCACAAAACCGAAATTTCATCATTACAGGATTAGGTTTCCGCGTTAACATATATGTCTGGAGAAGTTTAAGCGTAGATTTTACAAGAAAGTATATAAAAGAATATTTTTTTGGTAGACAAATACTTAAGATAGTTTATTTATTAGAAGATGTTTTTCCAAAACTAATGGGGAGAATTGGGAGATATCCGCTTTTTGTTATCAGTAAAAAATGATTGGTGTCGGATTGATACGGTTGGTGCTGGCTCTTACGGTTGTAATTACCCACACCTCATCAATTTTCGGATTCACCCTTGGCAATCCGGTGATCGCAGTTCGCGCATTTTTCATAATTTCGGGATTTTATATGTCCTTAGTACTTAACGAAAAATATAAAAGCGTAAAAACCTTTTGGTATAACCGTTTTTTAAAAATATTCCCAATATACTGGTCGGTATTAGTAGTTACGATAGTTTCTTGTATACTTGCATTCGTCATAAGGGGAAACTGGGGAGAGCTAGCTGAGATAGTAAAACACTTCGGTGAAATTGGTGTTTTTAATAAAATATTATTGATTATTTCTCATATTACAATTTTGGGTCGGGAAGCAATAATGTTCTCATCGCTAGCTGGGTTGCCTGGACAATTATTTCTATTGATTCCACAAGCCTGGACCCTTATTTTGGAACTATGGTTTTACTTGCTCGCCCCCTTAATTTTGACGAAAAAAACAAAGATCGTATTCCCAATTTTTGTGGGATCTATTCTAATAAAGTATGTGATGCTTGAACTGGGCTTTACAGGCACTTTATGGATTTATCGTTTTTTTCCATCCGAACTTGTTTATTTTCTAATGGGATGGTTTGGGTACCGGATATATAAATACATTTCAAAAAAGGATTATTCAAAATATATTGGATTGATATCTACATTTTTAATACTACTTGCTTTATCGTTATTTAACTACATAAATTTCAACATAAACATTCGTGAGTGGATGTTTTATGGCTTGTTGGTTATTCTTATACCGTTATCATTCATTAGTTCAAAATATTGCCGATTAGATAGATTCATTGGTGATTTTTCATATCCAGTATATATTTCTCATATTTTAATCAATAATATTGTGAATCCTCTTTTAATTCTTCCATTGTCTATCGATAAAAATTACCAAGCTACAATGGTCTTTATATTCTCAATCATGTTTTCGTTTATCTTGATAAGATTTATACAGAATCCAATTGAAAAAATTAGAGTCGAGAAAGCTAAAGCATGAAAATATCAGTAATTACAGTTTGTAGAAATGCCGAAGAAACAATAGAGGAGACTGTAAGGAGTGTTCTTTCTCAAACCTACAAAAATATTGAATATATCATTATTGATGGTAAATCAACCGACAGAACCATAGCTGTTCTAAATAAATACAAAGATAAAATTGACACACTCATTTCGGAGAGCGATAGGGGTATTTATGATGCCATGAACAAGGCCATTAACCTTTGTTCCGGAGAATGGTTGTTTTTTCTAAACGCTGGAGACACTTTTATAAACAATGAAATAATTACTAAAGTATCAACAGAGATTTTCAACCTAAAAAAAGAAAATATATTATATGGAAATGTGCTAACTAACAGAGAAGGGGATCAGATAATTAATAAGTATGATCACATTGATAGATGGTTTTTAATCAGAAATACAATTTGCCACCAAGCCACGTTCACCAAGAAAGCCTTGTATATAAAATTTGGTTCATTCGATATCAAATATAAGATTGCTGCTGACTATGAATGGTTGCTTCGAATGATTCTTAAAAACAAAGTAACGCATAAATACATCAATGTCGAAATTTCAAATTACTCGCTCGACGGGATTAGTAACGACAAAGCTCACAGAAACGCTGTGTTGGCAGAATATTCCGATATTAGAAAAATATACTTTTCAAAATTTGAAATCGTCGTTTATGAATTATACTCATTTATCTTGGGAGTCTTGGTCAGAATCAAGAAATTATTTTTTTAGACTCTATGAAAATCCTATTTATAAACAAAGACGACAATCGAGGTGGAGCTGCCCAAATGGCTTGGAATCTTGCAGCTGAACTTAGAGTATTGGGGCATGAGGTTAGGTTTATTGTCCGAAGAAAATTTTCAAATGACAGTAATGTGTACGAACTCAAAGAGAATCCGGTGTTATCTACTCTGAGAAAAATCACCAAGCGTGATTTTACGGTCGTTTTATCCAACTTCAGAGATCAAGTTCTTTCCAATGACATCGATATGGGAATCGAAATGCAAATACTAAATCATCCATGGATAAATTGGGCAGATGTCATACATTTTCATAATTTACACGGGAATTATTTTAAACTCTCAAACATCATCGAAATCTCAAAAAAGAAGCCGGTAGTTTGGACACTTCATGATTTGTGGGCAGTCACCGGACATTGTGCATATCCCTTTGAGTGTAAAAGGTTTCAAAATGAATGCGGGCAGTGTCCCAGGTTACATGACTATCAAAAGTTACTTTGGGATAACTCAAAACACTTAATTAACTCAAAAAAAGAGATCTATCGTAAAAGTAAACTCAATATCGTAGTACCCTCAGGGTGGATGGCTGGTATGGTGTCCACAAGTATTTTAAAAGAAAAAAATTCTAAAGTAATTTCAAATGGTATTAATACAAAAATATTCACAAGTTATAAAAAGAAAAATGCCAAAAACGAATTGAATCTGCCGGTCGGAAAAAAAATTATTCTATTTTTTACTTACGGCTTTAACAATATCAATAAGGGTTGGAGGCATATAGAAAAAATTCTCCATCACTACAAAAACAAAAAAGATATATTGTTTGTCGGAATTGGCAACCTTAACGGTGCTTGGAAGAATGTTACATGTGTTGATCCAATATATGATCAAAAGCAAATGGTAAAATATTACAACGCATCAGACATGTTGTTGTTTCCTTCATTATCAGAAAGTTTTGGAATGGTTCCTCTCGAGGCCTCAGGATGTGGCACACCGGTTGTCGCCTTCCCCGTTGGCATAATCCCTGATTTAATAACGCATAAGAGGAATGGATATATTTCTGAATACAACAACACAAAATCACTCATTAAAGGTATTGAATATTTCTTGTGTAAAAACAATGAGGATTTATCGAAGATTGCACTAAAAAACGTTAAAATTGTAAAAGATAATTTTTCGCTTAAAAAAATGGGCAAATCTTATTCCAAGTTCTATGAAAAAATCTGCAAATAAAGTAAGTGTAATTGTTGCCACATACAATAATCACTCAGAACTTGAGAAAACAATTAATAGTTTTGTAAATCAAAAATATCCCAATAAGGAATTAATTATTGTTGACGGAGAATCAGCAGACGGCACAGTAGAAATAATTAAGAAAAATCAGAAACATATTTCTCATTGGGTGAGCGAAAAGGATAAGGGGATTGCTGACGCATTCAACAAGGGGTTGGCGATGGTCTCTGGAGACTATATGTATTTTTTAGGAGCAGGGGACTACCTTTGGAGCGATGATGTGTTTGCAAATATGATGCAAGGTGTAAATCCCAAAAATAATCTGCTGGTGTGTGGAAAAATTAATCGAGTTTCGAAAACAGGAAATATAATACGATATACAACCTCGATAAATTTTAGAAAATGGAATCTGTTATATAAAATGGGTCTGCCTCATCAGGGTTTGTTTATGAGCAAAAAATATTTTGAAAAATTTGGTCAATTCGATACGAGTTGTAAATACGCCATGGACTATGAACTTCTGCTCCGGTCGTATCCATGTTTCCCGAAAGTTGTATTAAAAGAAATCGTTGTTGCCGCTTGGAAAGAAGGTGGAGTCGGAAAAGATAAAACTCTAGAAATTTTTGATGAATACAAAAGAATTAAACTTAAAAACAAAATCGCACCGGCAATATTAATTAGTATTATTGATATTTTAAGTAGAATTAATTATTTCTTTGAGAAAATCACAAAGTGAGCAAAGAATATATTTATTGGATAAACAGTCTCAAGGGTTTCGCGATAATTGCTGTTGTCATTGGTCATATAGCCACACCTTTAGCTAAGTTTATTTACGCTTGGCACATACCGCTCTTTTTTTACGTTTCCGGATTATTGATAAACGAAGAGAGATCCGTTTTAGAGCAAATAAAAAAAGATTTTAAACGCTTAATTATTCCCTTCATTGTCTTTTCATTGGTCGGGTTGATAATTGAATACATAAAGAGATGGTTGGTTCCAGGTTTTCCATTTATAAACGGGAGTATCAGTTTGAGGAGTGAGTTGGTCGGAATATTTTGGTGGATGGATTATTCCCATCTTCGTCATTATGGTTTTGTATTGTGGTTCTTACCGGCTTTGTTTTGGGCAAAAAACATCTTGCTAATACTCAAAAAAACACTAAGAAGCAATTTTTTAATTTCAATAGTTAGTCTTATCTTGCTATTGATATCTTCAAATCAATCATGGATTTTTCCGTTTGGCATCGACAAAGCTTTTCTTGGACTGTTTTGGATTTTCATCGCCCGATTTCTTACCGGCCGCTTCTGGTTTCTCAGCCTTCTTACGTTATTAATATTTCCTATACCCGAAACAAATGTTGCGTTAAAAATAATTAATTTGTATGGGATATGTTACAGTTTGGTTGCAATTAACACTATTGTAGGAATAATCAAGCTAATTCCCCAAAATATAAAGATCTTGGCTCTATTTGGCCAGGAGACGATGTCTGTCTTAATTATTCACCCATACATCAACAACATTGCTTACTTTCTAATAATATATATGCTCAAGGGAAGCTGGGTATTCGAAATATTATTTGTATTTTTAGCTTTAGGTGTTTTTGTATATAATTTTAAGTCTATAAAAATGGTGTTCGGATATATTGTCCAAAATAATAAACCCATTGTCATTCCTTTTAAAATAATCAATTCGGTATTGGTTTTGCTTTTCCAGCTATTAACCAATGTCGAGATAACCAAAAAGCTTAAGGGTGGAAGGAAGATTATTTTATTTCCTGGGTGTGTCGTTTCGAGAATGTTTCTATATACCGATACTCCTGATAAAAATGAAATTTCATTATTAAGAAAAAAAATGGATAAGGACAGTATATTTTTAGATATCGGAGCAAATGTTGGAAGCTATTCTGTTTTGTTAAGTGACAAAACAAAGCGAATATACGCTTTCGAACCATTACCTTTAAGTAATTTACGTTGTAGAAAAAATTTCGCTGTCAATGGAATAAAGGAAAGCAATGTAAAAAATATCGCATTGAGTAATGCTGAAGGAGAATTTGGATTTACAGATTTTGGTGGGACGTCAACTGTCAACCATTTATCAGATAGCAACGATGCAAGAATTAAGGTTCAAACAACTACACTTGATTTCTGGGTAAAAGAAAACATTAAGAAAGCAAAGTTAAATTTGGTTATGAAAATCGATGTTGAGGGAAATGAGGAAAAAGTAATATTGGGTGCTAATAAACTATTTAAAACAAAAAAAATTAAGTATATTGTTTTAGAGGTACTGGACAAAAGCAGTAACGTGTTTAAATTAATAAATTCATACGGTTATAAAACTAAACTAATTTCCGGAAATAATTATTATGTCGAAAAAAATTAACACACCAGTCCTATTAATTTGTTTCAACAGACCCAATCTAACGAGAAAAGTTTTCGAACAAATTAGAATAGTTAAGCCAAGCAAACTCTATGTTGCTGTTGACGGTCCGAGAAATAATACAGAAAAAGTATTAGTGGACGATGTTAAATCTATTTTTAAAACAATCGATTGGCCTTGTAGAATAAAAAAGAATTTTCAGAAAAAAAACTTGGGATGCAAACTAGGGCCAATAGCTGCAATGAAATGGTTTTTTAAAAATGAAGAAATGGGAATAATTCTGGAAGATGATATCTTGGCAAGTGTTAGTTTCTTTTACTATTGCGATGAACTATTAAACAAGTATAAAAACACGACGGAAATTGGAACAATTAGTGGAAATAACTTTACTGATTTATCCAATACAAAATATAGTTATTTGTTTACAAAATATTCTCAAACATGGGGGTGGGCAACTTGGAGGCGTGTTTGGGAAAAATATGATTTGAGTTTAAGTGACTGGCCTTATAAAAAGAAAGAAAGATGGCTAAAATCTATTCTTGATAACACTCTAGCGAGATTGTATTGGAAAATAATTTTTAATGCAGTTTACAAAGGAGAAATTGAGAGTGCTTGGGATTATCAGTGGACATATATGAGTTGGAAAAATGGACTGTTAACCATTATTCCACGAAGAAATTTGGCTACAAATATCGGAATAGGAGTAGCTGGAGCTACACACACTAAGATGAAGGGAAAATTATTTGATTTTCCGAAATTTGAAATGGAATTTCCAATGAAACACCCTAAAGAGCACAAATCAAATATACTTCTAGATGCGAAAATTCAAAAGAGTTATGTGTTGTGGAAAGAAATACTAATGAATCTATTTCGCAAATTTTGCATTATATATCGCAAGAGTGTCGGTCGAAAATAATAAATATTCACTTGGAGGCTTCGGTCCATTTATTTGCAGTACGACATAATCTACCTGATATGTGTTAACGGCATCGTTGATATCCAGAATACTTATTTCATGATTTGGAAAGTTTGATAAAAAGGTTATTTGTTTCGACGGAATGTATAAATGAGTTGCCATTAGTTGGTATGGAGAATTAACAAATAACAACCTAGATTGTTGTGGCAAGTTGTTCAGGAAATTTACCATTCCATACAGATTTTCCCATCCCTTAATTTTTGATAACTTTATTTCACTTGTTGCAGTCGAATATTTGAACGTGTCGATTAACCCAAAATTTGTTTCGAAAAAAAATAATGAAGGGATAATAAAAATAAATAATACAAACGAAATGGATCCCATGTTGAGACGATTCCAAAGGTTGCTTGCCTTATTTGCAAATATAATCATTGCAGCCAACGATAATACAAGGCAGGCAAAAGTAGTCACAATAATCACATTATTTACTAGTGCAATTTTTTCTAAATAATAATCAATAGGGTTATGAATAGGCATAACTGATTGAATTACATTAAAAATTTAAAAAAAATGTTTTTTTAAAAAATAGTTAGAAAATAACAACACAACCAAATTAACTAAAGCAAACTTTTTAATCGAAATATAAGTCAATTTTTCTTTTATCCATTCCCACTGTGAAGAAATCAATAGAGCAATAAAAGGAATAATTAGGACAGTGTACTTATGGCTTACTGTGGTTACGTAGGCATACTGTTGACCATTGATTCCCAATACATCTATAAAAATTAAGTAATATAAACCAATAAAAATTAGTAGATATTTTGTTAACTTATTATTTACTAGCTGTCGACCTCTAAAAATAAATATTAATAAAAATCCCCAAAAAATTAGTCCATAAAACTGAGGTTGAAATAATCCTTGTAGTTTTCCTTTGGTAAATACGTCAATTTGATTATTGATTCCATACGAAAAGAATTCATTAATTTGATAATTGTATCCATTTGTAACTGTAGTGTTGGTGTTAGTAATAAGATTCTTTATTTGCTCAAAAAGATTTGTTGATTTTGTTCCGCCTGAAATTGTCCAGGTAAAGAAGTAGGGAAACTCAAACCCGCTTATAAATATTAAAACTACGAGAGAGTAGGAAAATAGAAGAATTCTTTTTATAAATCGAGCTTTAGTTAAAAAGAAAGTAGTTAATAAAATAATACACGAAAGTAATGATCCACTTAGGTTGATAAAAGATATTATCCCGGTCAGTAATCCGATGTAAATAAAATTCTGATAGTTTGAGACAAACATTTTGCTTGAGACAAAATCAAAAAGCAACAAAACAATACACAATATGGGTAGTTCCTTAAAACCAAGTACGGTATGGCTTATAAATTGATATGAGGAAAACACTAGTAGAGATGAAACCAAAGATGATTCAACGAACGATTTGTTGTTTTTGTAAATATTTTTGGAAATTAATATCAATATTCCCAGGAATATCAACAAAAAATAAAACGTCATCACACGCGATAATGCTATAACCGAACCAAAATTATTTGAAAACAATGAAGCAAAAGAATAAACGAGTGGAAGTCCAGGTCTAATTGCAGGATTATATGAATATCTAATTACACCATTGTCGAACTGTCCCCAATCAAAATAGTCCTTAATTGATCGTGACTGTCCAATCGCATAGGACTGTTCGACAAAATAAATCTGATCATCCCAGTTATTTGGCCAAAAAAATATTCTTAAGGTACACAGAAGCAGGATTAAAGATAATAAAAATAATAGTATTTTTGAGGTGGGGGATATTAATTGTTTTCTGACTTTTTCAAAGAATTTATGCCAATCACAAGATAAGTTTAATAAATAATTTCTAACAAAGAATACGGGGAGGATAACAAGTATTGATTGGAATAGAATATAAAACCAGCCAGGCCTTGATGGAAAATAACAAAATAATCCATAAAGACTCAGCGACAAAAGAAAGGGAGAAATTAGCAATGAAGAAAGAATTGAGTGTTCTTTAGCTAATAATAGATTTTTTGTTAAAATCAAATATAAGCTGGCGCTTAGTCCCAAAATTAGGATTAAATAATACGTTATTGGCAAAATTGTATGAAATAACATTGAAATCAGTTCAAATATTATTAAAAAAACTATTCAACTTTGAAATCTGTTTATTCAGCGAAAGGTTTTTTGAGGCATAATTAGCTGCGTTGTTGGATATTTTTTCAAGCTTAAATTTTGGATTCAACATCTTGGTTAGTGCGTCGCAGACGGATTTTGGTGTACCATCAACCAACATTCCAGCTGATTTTTCACCAACAATCTCGCTAATTCCTCCAGTATTTATACCTATTACAGGGGTACCACAAGCTAAACTTTCGGTAGCTGCTATTCCAAAGGTCTCGTATGATCCCAAAAAGATTCCCAATAAGGCTTGAGAAGCAATTTCTGAAACTTCCTTACTATTTTTCCTCCCCAAAAAGAACACTTTATCTTTAATCATTTCATCATCGACAATATGCAGTAGGTTATTTTTTTCAACACCCTCACCGATGATATATAGTTTTATTTTAGTTCCCGGATTATTTTGTATGAATAAAGAGAAACCCTTAATAATCTTATCGATGCTTTTTGATTTTTCTAGTCTACCCACTGTGAACACATAGTCTTTTTTTATTCCATTTGATTTAAAAACATTTATATCAACACCTGGAAAAACAATTTCGTCTGCCTTGCGATAATATGTTTTTAACAAATATTTAGCAGAAGTCTTACTGTTTGCAATAATAAAATCTGCGGCTGAAAATATATTTTTGTTTAATGTCTTAAGCAATGGAGAAATGATACTCAAAAATATTTTTTGAAAATATTTTAAACTTTTAATTTCGATTTTTAAATCGGTGTAAGGAAGACCCAAGTCGTGGAGATAGTAAATCAATTTTATATTTCGGTTTATTTTCTTATAAAAATACCCCCAATAAATTGCGAGAGAGTGGCAATATATTATATCTGAGTCGATATTATGTAGAGTTTTGTTCAGTTTATAAAAGAAAATTGGAAAGGTAAACCAAAAAAGTAAATTTCCGGTTGTTAAGTTACTCAATTCAATTATTTTTACTTTTGGATATGGTTTTGTAACATCAGGGTTCACCCTTGTTGTTACCACAATGCATTTTTTTCCTTCAGATATCAGTCGAGATGTCTGTTCAAGAACAACCTTAGAAGCTCCAGCAGGCTTTAGAAAATGAGGATGAAGAAACACGATTGTTTTGTTCATGGCTTAAGCTTCTTGTAGTTATATTCAACCAAGCATTTTCCAATCGAGTGAATCCATAAAATAAATTTATTTTTCGTATATTTTTTTACCGTATCAAGATCTTCCGCAAACTGTTTCCTGTAGTTTGTGTTCCCCTTTGATAGGCCATGGATTCTAAACATTGAAAGTTCGGTGAATATTCTCCCTGGTAGAGAAACTTGTAAACATCTTAGCCAATAATCGTAATCAAAAACAAAATTTAAATTTGTATCAAAAAATCCTATATTTTCAACAAGTGATTTTCTGAGAAATGTGGATGGTTGATTAATCGTATTAAATATCAACAAAGCATTTTTCGAAAGCTGTATTGGCCAAGAATGTTTTAGTGTAAAAGTCCAAGACAATTTTGGGTCTGATACTTTACAATTTCCAACCAACCATTGTTTACCCAGGTTTGCTTTGAAGTAAGTTTTTACGATTTCAAATGTTCCAGGAAGGTAATAATCGTCAGAGTTAATATAAGAAATAATATCTCCTATAGATTTTTTTATTCCAATATTGATGGCATCTGCTTGTCCATGGTCAGGTTTTGACTGCCAGAAAAACTTAATTTTTGAATTATTTTTCAATTTTTCCTGATATTCCTTCAATATTTCTACCGATTCGTCGGAAGAACCTCCATCAATTACAAAATACTCAATATCAAAATCTCCTTTTTGGGACACTACGCTTTCAATGGTCTCCCTCAAAAACACTCCTTGGTTGAAAGAAGGGGTGATAATAGAAAATTTCATATTCTAAATATGCATTATATCTAATAGTTCGACCCTTTATAATCAAGATATGCCATTAAGAAAAATATATCCACTCCTTCCAATTTTTCTGGCTATCTTAATCTCTATTAATTTCTTTTGGATTCTTCCCTTACTCCCGGGTTTTGATACTCCCTTTTATCTTTCGGAGATAAGACGATTTTCTTATACATTTCCTGGACCGCTTTCTTATTTGTATCCCGATAGGTATTTAACCATGGCCCTTCCTGCGTTATTGATAAGATTATTCAATTTGGACCCGGTCATTGCTTTACGGATTTCCATTACCGCAATCTACATCTTGATTGCCTGTGCAATCTATAAGTTGACAAAAAATTTAACAAAAAATAAAAAGGTTGCTTCGATTCTTTCTTCGGGCATAATTATTTCTCCCTTTCTAATAATTTATTCATCAACCTTGTATGCCAACTTTGCTGGACTATTGGTAATTTTTACTTTTTTTGCCGTTGAAACCACTGAAGATTTTAAATATAAAAATATTGTTTTGGGATTAATTTTTGGTTTGATTTTTTATACTCACAACTTTACTTCAGTATCATTCGGATTAATTACAATGACGTATTTTGTTATCAAGGCGTTGTTTTATAAAGATTTATCAATAATCAAAAAGGCAATAATTATGTTTGTTGTTGCTTGTCTGGTTGGAGTATTTGCTTTGTGCAGATATTTTCCTATTAAGATCGCATCAGCATATGCTTCGGAATTTTCCGACACCGTATCAGCAATCATTCACAAAATTAATCTTCCCAATCAGCCTGCAATTCTTGGGAATGAAAAGGAAAGAATAATAACTGCTTTTAAGGAGCATTCTGGGAAATACTGGCTCTATTTTTTCTTGTTATTTTTAGTTATTAATTTATTTACAAAATCAAAAGAAATAATAAAAGAAAAAAAACGTTTTATTCTGCCTCTTGCGTTGTTTTTTCCCGGTCTGATTCTTTCTTTTCAACCTTCATTTGGTACGAATTGGTTGCCAGAAAGATTTGTAACTTATGTCAGTCTTTCAACATTCTTTTTCTATATTTCTTTAATAACACTTCCTTCGTATAAAAAATATATTATTTTCCTTGCTGCAATTCCACTTTTTCTAAACTATATTGACACAGACCATTTTATAATGAATAAAGGCTATCGAGCATATTCACAGGATGAACAATCCACTTACGCCTATATTAGATCAAACATTAACAGTGATTCTTCGATAATTTTATTATCAACCGATCATTTGTACTGGGCGCATTACTTGCTTGAAGCCTACACTCTTCAATCCGGTGAACATTTTATCTCTTGCAGTACTATTAAAGGTAATGCTGGTTACAATGAAATAAATTACTCGGTTGCCAAAATATACGGGTCAAGTAATATTGATGAGTCTTCAAAAGATTTCCAACTAATTCAGTCTTCGTTTCCAAATAAAAAAATATTTATGCTGGTAGATAGCTCCACGGGTTGCAGTAGTGGAAAGATAATCGAAAAATTACCAGGCATTGTCGAAGTTTTCAATCTTAATAATTGGCATATATATGAAGCTCTTTAAGCCATTTTTGTTTTCTGCAATATTTGGTGGGGTTGATTTTGGATATAGAACATATAGGCAGCTTCATCCAGACCAATTCCTTTTTCTAATCAGTTTCACCGTCTTCTTCACCATTTTTATTGTTTTGACCGATCATGAAACAATTTGAAAAAATAATTCTTGGTCTTGTTTTTTTAGTATCAGTCATTTTTCAGATTCACAATATTTCTTTGTACAATCCGGATTTTGGTTTTGATGGCCAAGACCATCAAGCATATATTTCTTGGATAGATGCTAATCACAGGTTGCCTCTTCCGGGTATGGGCTGGGAATACACCCAAAACCCTTTGTATTACTTGATTGGAGCAATTTTTGAAACCATCTCCATTAATCCCCAGTTTATCAATCTTCTTGCTTTTATCGTTATTGGTTGGGTAATTTACAAATACTCGAAATCCTTCGTTGCTACTCTGGCATTTTTCGGGTTACCCATGATGAATTATTTAATACCTCAAATCTCCAATGAGTATTTGTCCGGTATGTGGATGGTGATTTCTTTCTTCTTAATATTAAGAATTCTCAATATTAAGGAATCTAAGCCATTGATAAAGCAAATATTGCTGGCGTCGTTAGTTGTCGTCCTTGGCTTTTATACCAAATACACCTCACTAACCTTAATTCCGATTTTAGTTTTGGCAATTATTTTAAATCAACATTTTTCTATTACTCAAAAAATAAAAAACAGCTTAATTGCCGGACTATTTATTTTTATCCTGATTTCCCCAATTACTTTCCGCAACACAGCGCTTTATGGCAAGCCCTTTATTCTAGCGGAGGATATTCAAAACATTTGGGATAAAAATAAAACTCGAGAGCTCTCATTTTTCACTAGACTAGACTGGATACCTAAAGCAGACATTTTTAATGCTCGAGAATATTCTTTTACGGGAGGTTTGTGGAACTCATTTTGGCATGATGGTCATCATTCAGCCACTCCGGTAGTTGAATTTCATAAAAAAGCTTTTGCTCTTTGGGCTTTGGGGTTTCCTTTATTTGTCATGTCGTTTCTAGGTTTGATTCAAATAATAAAAAAGAATAAATCAGAAGGAATACTGTTGTTCTCATATTTGCTCATCGCCATCGCTTCGCTGGTACGATACAGCATCATGGCGCCTCACAGCAACTCATTCAAGGCCTTTTATGCTATCGGCATTGTCGTTCCGTATGTGCTCGGACTATCGGCGTTTTCCAAAACGGGGAAGTGGATATATCGTATTACTGTATTACTACTGCTTATTCAGTTTTTAATTATGGTTTCTTATTTTTGGATTCAACTCTGGTGGCATGTGGTCAAATAATAATAAGTTAGAATAAACTGTGAACTGGATCAAAAAGCACTACTATCTTTTAGCCATCTTTTTATACCTGCCTTCACTTTTTACTTTCTTTTCTGGGGATGACTGGGCGCATATGCGAGCATCTCAAATACTCAATTTTTCAGAATTTCTTAACTTCTTTTCTTTCACTCACAACGCTCAAAGCCTAACCTTTTACCGACCTCTTCCGCAACAAGTATTTTTCTTTCTTTCAAGTAGTGTTTTTGGCATCAACGCTTTTCCATATCATTTATTTGTTCTCATCTGTTTCGGAATTTCTTTATATCTTCTGTTCAAACTTGCCCAAAAACTGCACTTTTCAGATACTCAGGCCAGTCTTTCTGTTTTTCTTTACGCCATCGCTGTTGCCAACTTTCCTCGCATTTATTTTCTTTCTGCCTTTCAAGATGTTCTTCTTCCTTTGTTCGTAGTTGCTTCACTTATCCTATTCCTTGACCAAAAATATTTTTGGTCCATCATTTTCTTCATTTTTTCATTGATGTCCAAAGAAACAGCTGTTGTTATGCCGTTTCTTTTACTTGGTTTAATTTTTCTTACCCGAAAAAATAAAATCAAAAGTACTATTCCGTACTTTGCTATTATGCTGATCTATTTATTTCTTAGATTCAAATATTTTGGTGGAGCAGAGGGGGATAGCTATGTTTACGACTTCTCTATTCAAAAGATTTTAAATACCCTCTTTTGGTATCTCGCTTGGACCTTTGGAGCCCCTGAAACGCTAGTTGATTACGTTGGTTCCGGTTTAAAAATTGTCCCTAAGTTTTTCACCGATTTTCCTGTTTGGTCGACTGTCATTTTATTGGAGCTTGGTTCTCTGGTTTCTCTCTTCTTAATTTCTCTGTTCACCTTAAAAAAACAAATCTTCAAAAACAATCGTTTGATTTTGTTTTGTCTATTTCTATTTCTTATTTCTCTCGCTCCGGTAATCTTTATGCCTTGGCACAAATTTACCCACGCTCTTTCCTTGCCCATGATTGGCTCATCACTAGCTCTTGGTTTTCTATTTGCCGATCGCAAGATCTTTATCAGGTTATTTCTCCTCGTTTATATCCTTACCAATATTTCCATGCATCTTTTTATCTACCCTCGACACTACTCTGTCAATCGTGCCTTAATATCTGAAAAAGTCAATCAATATTTCTCAGTAAATTATCCAACTCCTCCAGTCGACTCCTATTTTATTTTCACGAATAACAAAGCTTCTCGAAACGAAGGAAAAAATCAATCCAAAGAGGTTTCTTTTGCTCTTTCTCAGTCAGATTTTTTCAAAGTCTATTATCACGATCGCAATTTCCAGGTCTACTATGCAGATCTTGGCTGGAATTCGACACCTTCAGGCACGCCAATACTCCTTGACTCTAGCCAGTTCCTGATAAGATAATCAAACAAACGACGATTTATTAATAATTCTGTAAAATATAATAATGACACAACCCAAAGTTGCCCTGATTATTGGAGTTACCTCACAAGACGGATCGTATCTTGCCGAATTCCTTCTGGAAAAACAATATAAAGTAGTTGGCACCATTCGCCGTTCCACTTCCACTCATCAGCCCAACATTGAACATCTCAAGGGAAAAATTATCATCGAAGCCGCCGATCTGATTGACCAAGTTTCAATTGATAACTTAATGATCAAGTATCAGCCTGATGAAGTTTACAATCTTGGTTCCCAAAGTGTTCCAGCCGATAGCTGGTCTCATCCTTTCTACACTGCTGAAGTTACCGCTATTGGACCCCTTCGTGTTTTTGAGTCCGTCAGGCGTTTTTGTCCAACCGCTCGCGTCTATCAAGCCACCTCTCGTGAGATTCTTGGAGGAGTCGAGGGAGTAGAGCATGCCAATGAACAAACCCCCATTTTTGCCAACAATCCTTACGGTATCGCCAAGGCTTATGCTCACATGCTCGTCGACTGCTATCGCAAGTCCTACGGTATGTTTGTCTGCGCCGGTATTCTTTTTAATCATGAGTCTCCCCGACGTTCACTTCACTTTGTCACCCGCAAAATCAGTATGGGTGTTGCCTGTATCAAGCTGGGTATCAAAAATCCTCCCATCAACGAAATTGGTGATCCACTAATCGATCTCGAAGGCAAACTCCACCTTGGTGACCTTACTGCCACAAGAGACTGGGGTTACGCCAAAGAATACGTCGAGGCCATGTGGCTGATGCTTCAACGAGATACTCCCAAAGACTACGTCATTGGTACAGATCAGAGTTTCTCCATCAAAGATGCTTGCGAAGCTGCCTTTGCTCATGTTGGACTCAACTGGCAAGATTATGTTCTCTCCGACTCCAAACTTCTCCGCCCCACAGAAATCAAGGCCATGAAGGGGGATTACTCTCTTGCCAAAAAAGAACTTGGCTGGGAACCTCGTACATTCATGAAAGAGCTTATGGAAATCATGGTCGATAGTGACATCGCGCTTCTGAAAAAAGAAAACAAATGAAAAAAGTATTAATTACAGGCAGTGAAGGCTTTGTCGGTCAGCATCTCTGGAAAGAGCTGGAATCAAACGGCTACGAAGTCTACGGCACTTCACTACATGCTCCGGAAACTGGGCTCCCCAAAAATGTTTTTGTTTGCGATATTGAAAGCCAAGAACAGCTCTCCTCTGTAATTACCAAAGTCATGCCTGAAGTCATTGTTCATCTTGCTGGTCAGCCCAAACCAGGCTTGTCTTTTAATATTCCCCAAAAGACTTTTATCATCAACACCATCGGTACCATCAATCTCTTTGAGGCTGTAAGGGGTATCGAAAACTACAAGCCGAGAATGCTTGTGGTCGGTACCTCCGAAGAACATGGCATTGTTTCACCTCAAGATCTACCGATTACCGAAAACACTCCTCTCAATCCGATTAATCCCTACGCCATTAGTAAAGTGGCCAACTGGTTTTTGGCTAAAGAATACGTTAGGTCATTTAATTTTGATGTAATTTACGCCACCCCCTTTACTCACACTGGCCCAGGGCAAAACCCAGGCTTTCTAGCTCCAGACATTGCTTCACAGATTGTAGAAATCGAAAAAGGGGACAAAGAGCCAGTTATTTTGACGGGAGATCTTTCTTCAAAGAGGGATTTGAGTGATGTTCGCGACGTTGTCAGAGCATATCGTTTGCTTGTAGAAAAAGGTGAGGCCGGAGAGCGATACATTATTTCCTCTGGAGAAAGTCAACCTGTTCAAGCCATTGTCGACAAGCTAATTTCTCTGTCCACCAAAAAAATTGAGTTGAAACTTGATGCTTCAAGATCCAGACCAACAGATATTCCCGATCTAACCGGCAGCCATGCCAAACTTTCCCAGGCAACTGGCTGGGAACCTGAAATTCCTCTAGCGGAAACTCTTCAAGATCTTTTAGATTGGTATAGAGAAAAAGGGTAAGATATAGAAGTGGAAAGGCTAAAAAAACTCCTCTTGTCGCAAACCATCAAGGACACCTTGATTAGTTTTGTTGGTCTGGGATTTTCTGCCTTTGTCGGTTTCATCTATACAGTCATTCTTGCGCGAGTGCTTGGCCCAGAAAAGTTCGGTGTTTTTTCTGCCGTTATTGCTCTTGTGGCCATTATTTACAGTCTCGGCGATCTCGGCATTTCTTCAGCCTTAATCAACTTTATTCCCAAGCTCAAAGATCAACGTCCTGTTTTAATTAGCACCTCGTTCTGGTTTGAATTAATTGTTGCCTTTTTTATCTTAATAATTTTTTCCGTTTTGGCCATTTTCCACCAGTCCATTATTCCTGGTTCATTAAGCACGCAAATCTTGATTGCCGGAGTGTTGGCGGTAAACTATCTTCTGATAGGCTACGTTCAGGGAATCTTTACCGCCGAAAGGCGGTTTGTGGGTTATTCTGTTACCCAAATTATCGACTCTGGTATCAAGATCGTAATTGTCCTTATCCTTCTCTCGCTCAGTCGTTTATCCATCGAAACAGCACTTCTGGCCAACGTCATCTCCACTATTTTTTCTTTGCTTTTTACTTTTGGCAAAGATTTTCTCAAAATTAAACCAGCTCTAAACAAGGGGGTCTTTGACAAACTATTTCACTTTGCCAAATGGATTGCCGTTACGAGAGTATTTTCTGTTTTTATTTCCCGTATTGATATTATTCTTCTCAATCTTTTATCTAGCAGTTTTCAAGCCGGTATTTTTGCCGCAGCCAATCGGATCACCTTTCTTTTTTCGTTATTAGTTTCCAGCTTGGGTGCTGTTATTAATCCTCGTTTTTCCGGATTTGATAATCGAGAAAAAGTAATTTCATATATCAAAAAACTTCTGGGGTTGATTACTCTTGTTTCCGGCTTAATGCTGATTTCTGCTCTTTTTGCCAAGCCGATTATCAATCTTATTTTTGGTGACAAATTTGTCGCTGCCATTCCCGTCTTTCAAGCACTAACGATTGCCATGATTCCTTTTATTTTTTCTTTAGCCACCACTCCGGCTCTTATTTACACCTTCAACCAGCCAAAGTTCGTTGCTCGTATGACCGCCATTCAAGTTGTTTCCATGGTGATCTTGGAAATTATCTTAATTCCTCAATTCGGTTCTTTTGCCCCACCTATTTCTTTGGGCGTCACCAATTTGGTTATTTTGATCATTACTGGACTAAAACTTTTTCATCTACTTACCAATAATGAAGACAAATAAGATTATTGTCCATTGTTTAGTAAAAAATGAAGAGAACTTCATTTGGTACGCACTTCAATCGGTATTGCCTTTTGTCGATAAAATTATGGTCTGGGACACAGGCTCGGAAGATAAAACGGTTGAGATAATCAAATCCATAAAGTCCCCCAAAATAGATTTTGTTGAAAAAGGTTCCGTCGACTCGGAAACGCACACCACACTCAGGGCAGAAATGCTTCAGAAAACCGACAAACAAAAATATGGTTGGTTGATGATTCTTGATGGGGATGAAATATGGGGAGAAAGTGAAATTTTAAAAATGATCCAATACGCAAACGAAAAAGCACCCGCAGCTGTGGTCGTTAGAACCATTAACTTTGTTGGGGATTTATATCATAAATTATCTGAGTCATCTGGGAAATATGAAATTGCGGGTCAAAAAGGCAATATTGCAATTAGGTTAATCAATTTGTCTCTTAAAAATCTGAAAGTTATTAATCCTCATGGTGGTCAGACCTATACAACATCCGGAATTGCAGTACAGGATTTACCCCCCGAACAATTGCTATTCTCAAATGATTTGTTTTATTTTCACACTACCCACTTAAAAAGGTCCACTCTAGACAATAAAACCCTCAAGCGTAGTTTTAAACGAAAATATGAATTAGGAGAAAAAGTTTATAAAAAAGAATTACCCAAAATTCTTTTTCAGAAACATCCTCAAATTGTGCCTGATAATACCGAACCGATGAATATAGGTGTTTTTCTTCACTGTCTTCTGGAAACTATTCCTAAACGTTTTAAAAGAAGATTTTTTCCGTCAAAAAAATCCGGCTACATATGATTGGTCAAGATAAATATTACCGACTTGCAAAGGAGGCAAGTTTGGAAATCGGTAAACATCCTGGATTAAAAGAAATTCAAAATCTTGCTACAAAAGCAAGTAAAATTCTCGATGTTGGTTGTGGAGAAGGAACTAGATTAAATTTGTTTACCGGAAAAAATAAAAAAGGGGTGGGTGTTGACGTTAGTTCGTATGCAATTAAAAAAGCCAAGAAACAATATCCACATCATGATTATTTACTTACAAGCGACGCTAATCTGCCATTTCCGGAAAACACTTTCGATCTAGTTTATTCGACCTTTGTTCTTGAGCACACTCAAAACCAAGAACTATACGTCAAAGAAATGATAAGAGTAACCAAGAAAAATGGATACACAGTAATTCTTTGCCCCAACTATGGCGCTTCAAACAGACACTCTCCGGTATCTATTGAAAATCCTACTAAAAAATTATTTTTTGGTTTTCTCCGCGATATTTTTCCCGTTAATAATCATCGATTGGTTTTTACAAAAGTAATTCCCAAAAAAGTTTTCAAAAATCCTGATGACGATGCAACTTGTGAGCCGAATCTTCTTACTTTGGAAAGATTTGTCAACCAATTGCCGAAGATTAAAATTGAATACTCTTCATCTCTTTGGGAAATTGACGATCAAACAAAAAGCCTTCACCAAAGACTATTCAAGTATTTAGGAAACAAAAAAATTTTCCCATTTTATAAATGGGGCCCACAAATCTTCATTGTCATCAAGAAAATTTAATCTTCAAAGTTGTATTTCAAAATACACCAAAGAGCTTGGAATCCATCTTTCCAGCCAATCTTTTTGCCTTGATCGTAGTTTCTTCCGGTATAGCTGATTCCGATTTCAAAAATTCTCACTTTCATCTTGGCAATTTTTGCCGTGAACTCTGGCTCCATTCCAAAACGATTTTCTTGAAGGTTTAGTTTGTCCGCCACTTCGCGAGTGAACATCTTGTAGCCTGTCTCCATGTCGGTGAGGTTGATATTCGTCATCATGTTGGATACCAATGTCAGGAACTTGTTGCCCACCATATGCCAGTAATTAAGTACTCTATGCGGCCTGTCGCCCAAGAAGCGAGATCCATAGACCACATCGGCATCTTTGTCTAGAATCGGCTGAAGGAGATAGGTGAACTCTTTGGGGTCATACTCCAGATCCGCATCTTGAATGATTACGATATCTCCAGTCACTTCTTTTAGTCCTCGTCTTATTGCTGCACCCTTACCTTGATTTTTCTTCTGGAAAAATACTTTAACTTTTTTATTTTTAATTGCTTTTAAAATTTGAGTCGTACCATCTTTTGATCCATCGTCCACCACAATTATTTCCTTTTGTAGTTTGCCAATACTGGCCTTAAGAACAGCCGCAATAGTCTTTTTTATAAAGGCTTTTTCGTTGTATACCGGTATGATAACTGATAGCTTTTTCATTCTGGGTCTAGTTTACAATAGGTTTATGAGATTAGCATTCATCAATTTTTATTCCGGCATTGCCGATAGAGGAGGGGAGACCTATGTTGCCTCACTTGCAGATATCCTAGCCAAGAAACATGAAGTATTTCTTTTCCAGGCCGGACCAAAAAAAGGAAATAATAAATATCAGATTGAAGAGATCAAGGTATCATTCAACCCTAGCCATCCCCATAGTCAGCTTCCGGTAACTCATATTTTAAAAAGATTATTCCTTGATTACTCTCACCTTAAGGAATTGGTTTTTACCCTTAAGCTTTTACCCAGGCTTTGGAAATTAAAACCAGCAATTATTTTCCCTCAGAACTCTGGCTGGGAAGTCTTTATCCTTCGATTGTTTTCCAGCCTCATCAACGCCAAAATCATCGTTGCTGGTCAGTCGGGGCCGGGGTGGAACGATAGGGTCAATCTCTATATCCACCCAGATATCTTTGTTGCCCTCACTCAAAATCAAGCCGACTGGGCTCAAAAAGCTACGCCCTGGAAAGATCAAAAAATTGTAGTAATTCCCAACGGGGTTGATTTGATCAAATTTTCCCCCAAGGGAGAGAAAAGAGTCCTCGAACTTCAAAAGCCGATTGTTTTTGCAGTTGGTGCCGCTATTAATAGCAAAAGAATCTCAGACACTATCAAAGCAGTTGCCAATACTGAGAAAGCGTCCCTCTTAGTTTGCGGTACGGGACCAAACGAAAAGGCAGAGGACATTCTGGGACAAGAACTCCTTGGTAAGCGTTACAAAAGACTCAAAGTAAGCCATTCTGATATGCCCAGCATCTATCGCAGTGCCGATGTCTTCACTTTGTGTTCTGATAGCAGTGAAGCTTTCGGCATCGTTTATCTCGAGGCTCTCGCTTCCGGACTTCCTTGCGTGGTTACGGACGATGCTAGTCGCCATGAAATTCTTGGGAAAGCCGGTATTTACGTAAAAAACTCAAGTGATTCAAAAGAATATGCTTCCAAAATTAATGAGGCCATTGTTCAACAATCAACAGAAAAATATCTCAAGCAAGCCGGGAAATTTTCTTGGGAAAAAATAGCTAAAGAATACGAAAACATTTTTTAAATTAAAATGAGATACAAAATTTTAGTTTTCGCCGTCATCATAATTGGAATCTTCCTTCGGTTTTACCGGCTTCCTGAGCTAACTTCTTTTTCGTATGAACAAGCCCTGGCACTTGAGGCTTCAGGAAAGATTGTTCAAACTGGCAAGATATCTTTAATCGGCACAGAGTATTTTATTCGTCAAACCTCACTCAGTCACAGTTTTTTTAATAGTGGTTTTTATTTATATCCTTTATCTTTAATTCAGTTTGTTTTTGGTTTTGATCCAATTGCCCCTGCCATTCTTTTTGCCACTTTAAACATTCTGGCAGGAGTCGGTTTATTTTTTCTTGTAGATAAAAATTTCAAAAAACCAACCGGATTAATTACGCTAATTTTATTTATGTTTTCTCCCAGTATGGTACAAATATCTCGAACCGTTTGGCATGTTTATTTACTTGTCCCCATCGCCGTTATGGCCATCTGGTCTTATTTTCAGTTTCTTGAAAACCTTAAACCTCTTTGGTTGATTCTTCTTGGATTTTCTCTTGGTCTTGGTTTTGGCATGCACATTAGCTTCGCCATTGCCGGCATCATCATTTTCTTTACTCTATTGAAGAGACTAATGAAAAAACATAAATTTGTTTATTTTCTCTATTTATTTCTTGGTGTACTTATTGGCTACTCACCACTTGTACTGTTTGACGTTCGTCACAGCTTTTACAACCTTAGCACCATGTTAACCTTCTTGATCGAAACATTTTCCAGTAATAAATCCGGTTTTTCTTTTGAGCCATATCACTTTATCTTTTTGTTAATTCCGCTTTTCATAATTTTGGCCAAAGGAATGCTGAAATTATTCTCTCCCAAAACCACTGTTCTGTTGTTGCTACTTTACATCACCATTTCATTTCCTGGCTGGCATCTGTCAGACGTTTATCCTTCCGGAATGCCCAAAGGAACCAATCTGGAAATCATAAAACAAATTTCTTCTTTAGTCACCAAAGATGCTCCGGAAAAATTTGAAATTGCCTCGATTGTGGACGGAGAAACCAGAGCAGAAAATTTACGGTATTTACTCGAGTATGTTGACAAAAAACCACCCATGGCTTTTGATAAATATCCGGAGGCAAATGTTTTGTACGTTGTTTCTTACATCGGTCAAGATCCGCTTACGAAGTCAGTCTGGGAAATAAACTCCATCAAACCAGCCAAAGTTTCAAATGTTTGGCAAATCAGCGATTTAATTAAGCTGTCGAAACTTGAAAAGATAAATGACTAAAAAGTGGACAAAGGATAGTCATCAAATTCTGGAGCAAGCGACAGAACTCAATCACTACAATCGTTGGATAATTTTTCTTTTCCATAAATATTTTGGAAAAAATATTCTGGAAGTAGGGTCGGGGCTCGGGAGTCTTTCGCAGTATTTTCCCAAAGCAAATATTACCCTATCAGACCTTCGTTCTGATTACTTTGAATATTTAAAGAGTAGGTTTAGCTACAAAACACTAAAACTAAATATTGAAAAAGAATCACCGACAGAAATTCAAAATTCATTCGACACCATTTTTTCTTCAAATGTTTTTGAGCATATTAATGATGATAGTTCCGCCATCAAAAACTGTTACAAATTATTAAAGAAAAATGGCAAGTTCCTTATGTTTGTTCCTGCCAGGCCAGAAATCTACGGCAGTTTGGATAAAGCCATGGGACACTTCAGACGCTACACCAAAGAGGGGCTGTCAAAGAAGGTGACCAATGCAGGTTTCAAAATTATTGAAATAAAATACGTTAATTTCCCAGGATACTTTACTTGGTGGTTAAGAGGAAAAATGCCAAACAAATCAAGCTCGGATGGCTATATGGCAAAAGCCTTTGACACCATGGTAGTACCGCTCCTTTACCTTGAAAAGTATCTCCCAATTCCCTTCGGCCAAAGCCTCATGTTTGTTGCCGAAAAACCATAGTTTTTACACCAAAGTATACCCGAATAAAATTTCTTAAGTAGTGTTACAATAATTGATATATGGTGATTATTTCTGATGATAGATTGGATGATTTCTTAGATTCTTTGCCTAAAATAGCGAGAGGAAAAACATTTAATACAATTAACTTGTTGGAAGAACACGGAAAATATCTAGGTAGGCCACATTCCAAGAAAATTCACAAAGAAATCTATGAGTTGATCGTAAAGGGGGATATTGAAGTACGAATTTTATATGGAATTATTAAAGGGAAAGCATATCTTGTACATGGGTTTAAGAAAAAGAGTAACAAGACTCCAAAAAAAGAAATTGACACAGCTCTAAATAGGCTGTATAACTTGAAGTAATATAACAAATATGTTATATTACTGAACCTAGATAAAAAAATGAAAACATATAAAGAATTAAAAGAAAAATTTTTAAGCGACCCCGAGGTAAGGGCTGAGTATGAAAAAAATAAACCGGAATACGATTTAATCAGTCAGTTGATTGGAAAAAGAATCAAGGCTGGCATGACACAAGCAGATGTAGCCAAAAAGTTAGGCACAAAACAGGCTGCCATCTCAAGAATTGAGTCGGGAGAGTACGGTATCAGTATGCAAAGATACTCTCAGTATGCAGATGCCGTTGGGAGCAAACTAAGTATCCGTTTGGATTAGTTTTTTATGCTTTCGCTTTAGGTGGGTTTATTTCAGCTTCCCATGCTGATTTAATTATTTGTTCAATCTCTGGATATTTTGGCGTCCATCCAAGTTCAGTTTTTGCCTTCTCCGACGAAGCCACCAAGCGAGCAGGGTCACCGGCTCTTCTTTCAGTGAGTTGCACAGGAACCGTTTTCCCTGTTATTTTTTCCACAGCCGCGATGACTTCTTTCACTGAGTAACCACTTCCGTTTCCAAGATTAAACTCATTAGCGGGGGAGCTTTCCATTTTTTGAATAGCCAAAAGGTGAGCATCAATCAAATCGGAAACGTGGACATAGTCACGAACGCAGGTTCCGTCTGGGGTATCATAGTCGGTGCCAAACAGGGCAATATTGGGCCTTTCGCCTTTGACAGCTTGGAAAATTAAGGGGATCAGGTGAGATTCTTGAGCATGTTGCTCCCGGCTTTGTTCTGTGGCACCACAAGCGTTGAAATAGCGAAAAATGGTGTACTTCAAGCCATAAGCCTCAGCATATCTTTTGATCACTCTCTCGAAGAAATATTTAGATTCGCCATAGGGATTGATTGGGTCTTTTTCAGCTCCTTCATTTATTGGCACTACTTTTGGATTGCCAAAAACCGCTGCCGTTGAAGAAAAAATAATTTTCTTCACGTTATTTTTCATCATTCCATCCAGAAGATCCATTCCCTGGCCCAGATTATTTTGGAAGTACTTGCTTGGTTCTTTGACCGACTCACCCACCTGAATCAATCCGGCAAAATCCAAGACGGTATCAATCTGGTGTTCAGAAAAAATCTTGTCTAGAAGAGCTGAGTCACCTTTGTCTCCTTGGTAAAAAACCGCTTTTGGGTGAACGTTTTCTTTATGGCCTGTTTTGAGATTGTCGAGAATTACTACTTCATC
This sequence comes from uncultured Pseudomonadales bacterium, assembly GCA_964513845.1. Lineage (GTDB taxonomy): Bacteria > Patescibacteriota > Microgenomatia > UBA1400 > MFAQ01 > UBA2277. The sequence goes on from CAZENT010000004.1 coordinate 117,064, forward strand.
TCCTTGGTCGATCATTTTCTCTACGCAAACACCGCCAATGTAGCCGGCTCCGCCGACAACTAAGTATTTAGACATATTCTTGATTATAATCATTTTATGGCCAGTGCCAAACTAACTGTCATCATACCCACCCTAAACGAAGAAAAAGATTTGTACAAAACTCTGTCTTCGGTCAAAGACCTAGCTGATGAAATTTTGGTGGTCGATTCCGGCTCAACCGACAAAACCGTCGAGATAGCCAAGAATTATCATGCCAAAGTGGTCAACCACCCGTTCAAATCTTTCTCTGATACCAGAAACTTTGGAGATGAACAGGCAACAGGGGACTGGATTCTCTCCCTCGAGGCCGATGTCGTTGTTTCCCAAGCACTTGCTCAGGAGATTCACCAAGCCATAGGATCCAATCGGCATTCTGCTTTTTATATTCCTCGTCTCAACCTTATCTGGGGTAAACCAATCTATCACACAGACTGGGGCCCAAAAGACGATAGCCATATCTGGCTTTACCAAAAAGGGAGCGGAACATGGCAGAGCCTAGTACATGAAGAATTTAAAACCAAAAAATCCGTAGGCAGATTAAGAAATCATCTCGTTCATAAAAATTACGAAACGATTTCTGAGTTTATCGAAAAAATTGACCGTTACTCAACTCTCGCCGTCAAACAACACAACTCCTTTCCCGATTGGTGGTACTTACGTGATTTTTTCAAACGTTATTTTTACAAACTTGGCTTTTTGGATGGCTATCACGGTCTGTTTTTAAGCTATTTACAGTCTGTCTACTACCTGACCCTCTCCGTCAAAAATAAAACCAAACGATGATTGTTCCTGTTATTTTTATTGGGTTAATCCTACGCTTAGTATTATCCAATCAGAGTTTTTGGCTTGATGAGGGTGCTTCTATCATGGCCGCTCGTGTTCCTTTTTCCCAGTTCTTCGAGTATCTCAAAGCCGATTTTCACCCGCCTCTCTACTATCTTTATCTCAGATTTTGGCTTCCTTTGGCTGGGAACTCTGAGTGGCTTATTCGCCTTCCCGATATTCTCATCGGCGTCGCCAGTATTTATCTCATTTATCTTTTAGGAAAAAATATTTTTGGCAAGACTTCAAAACTACCTCTTCTCATGGCCGTCTTTCTGGCACTAAACCCTTTCCACGTTTACTATACTCAGGAGCTTCGTATGTACAATTTTTCTGCTTTCTTTGTCCTGCTTTCTTGGTTGACTCTCTTAAAAAATAAATACATATTTGTTGCTATCGCCAATCTTCTTAGTATTTTCACTTTTTATGGTGCCGGTTTTAACTTTGTCTGTCAAGGACTATTTCTTTTATTTTCCAATCGTAAAAAAATTTGGCTTTTTCTAGCTTCATTTTTACCTACCGTTCTTGGTTTTGTTTTCTGGTGGCCGGTATTTTCTGCTCAGCTTTCGGGCGGAGACTCTATGCAAGCCATGCTTCCAGGTTGGAACTTTCTCTCGGGCACAGTTACTGCCAAGTCTTTACTCTTGATTCCCATAAAGTTCATCATTGGTCGAGTCAATCTTGAACCACAGTCTCTCTATTTTGTCGTTGGGGGGTTACTTCTCATCATCTTTTTCGGCTTAATACTTTTGTCACTCAAAGACAAAAAAAGTAAACCTCTTTGGTTTTTCTTTCTCACCCCAGTTGTTTTAGCTACTCTAATTAGTTTCAAAACTCCGATTCTTGGTTACTGGCGTTATTTATTTGTTCTTCCCGCTTTTTTGTCACTTTTGGCTATTGGCATTTGGCAGTTACCTCGCAAACTCAGAAATATTTCAATCTGTTTTGTTTGTTTAGTATTTTTCTCCTCCAATCTCTATTTTTATTTAACTCCTCGTTTCCAAAGAGAAGACTGGCGTGGTTTTGCTCGATTTATCAATGGCAAAAACGCATTAGTCATTCTTCCTTTTTCCGGAGTTTTTGCTCCTCTTACCTTTTACCAAACAGACGCCTTCTATTATCCGGTACGGCCAAATTCTGATCAAACCGAAGCTGATTTGAGTGAAAAAATATTACCTATGACTAAAAAATATCAAACAGTTTACGTTATGGAGTATCTATCGGACCTCTCCGATCCCAATCGTAAAATCCTCAAAGTTGTAAGACAACTGAAGCAAAAAGAAAAAGCAGTCTATAATTTTAATAATCTAGGGCAGGTTTACGAGTTCTAGAACATATGAAAATCGCAATCGATATTTCTCAAGCCATTTATGGCACCGGAGTTTCCGTTTACACCAAAAATCTTGCTGCCACTCTTATTAAACTATATCCTGACGATCAGTTTGTTCTTTTTGGCGGCTCCCTTCGTCGCAAACAAGAGCTTCTTTCGCTCGCCAGGAAGCTCAAGGGTATTCCCAAGATCTACTCCTTTCCACCCAGACTCATGGATTTTGTCTGGAACTCTTTGCATATCATCCCTGTCGAGAAGCTGATCGGTGAAGTTGATCTTGTTCACACCGCCGACTGGACAGAGCCACCATCCAAATTTCCCAAAGTCACCACAGTTCACGATCTAATTCCTTTCAAGTTTCCCCAAACCACCACAGAGTCGATCAGAAATGCACACAAAAAACGCCTTGCCTGGGTCATGCGTGAGTCAGATAAAATCATAGCTGTCAGTCAGTCTACCAAAGAAGATCTTTTGTCTATTCTCAAAATTCCTGAGGATAAGATCGTGGTTATCCCAGAGGGCGTAGAGGATCGTTACTCCCCACAATCAATAGATATTCAAGAAGTTATTAAAAAACGCTACAAAATAAATGAAGATTTTATTTTTTCTCTTTCTACTCTTGAGCCAAGGAAAAATCAGGCAAGGCTTATCAAGGCTTTTAAACTGGTTAAAAAAGACTTTCCGAATCTCCAGTTAATTATTGGCGGACGTACCGGTTGGGGTGAAATATTAGAAGCAGTCGATGGCGTTTCTATGCCTGGCTATATTCCTGACGCTGATCTTCCGGGTCTTTACTCTGCCTGTTTGGCCTTTGTTCTCCCCAGTATCTACGAGGGTTTTGGACTACCCCCACTTCAAGCCATGTCTTGCGGTGCGGCTGTGGCTGTCAGTGATATTTCTAGTTTGCCCGAAGTCGTCGGTGAAGCCGGGGTTTTATTCGACCCGGAAAGCGTAGAATCTATTGCGGCTGGTATAATTGAGGCTATCAAAAACAGAAGTAAGCTCAAGGAAAAAAGTCTCGCCCAAGCTGCCAAATTTACCTGGGAAAAGACTGCCACTGAGACCTACAAAGTTTACCAACAAGTCCTCGCCTCAAAAAAATAATATATGAACATTGGTTTTGACATCAACGAAGCAAATATTCCTCAAAGAGTCGGTGTAAATCAGGTTGCCTACAACACCTTTCTTAACTTAGCCAAACACATTTCCAGTCCAGACAAACTAATTGCTCTGTCAAAGGATCGACCATTGCCGGACATGCCTGTAGGTACAGAAAACCTTACATACGAAGTTTTTGGAGCCAAAAAAGCCTGGGTTCTTACCAGTCTTACCAAACGACTTTGGTTCGGTACTCCCAAAATTGATGTCTTATTTTCTCCCAGTCATTACACTCCACTTTTTACCACGACCAAAACAGTAATCTATTTGATGGACATGAGTTTTGAGAGATTTGGCACCGAGTATTTTACAAACTACGACATCAATCAGCTCAAGAAATGGACCCCTCTATCCGTCAAAAAAGCTAAAAAGGTTTTAACCATTTCCGAGTTTTCCAAGGGAGAGATCATGAAACTCTATGGCACTCCTGCAGACAAGATCGAAGTTGTTTATCCCGCTTTTGACAAAGAAATATATCATGGCAAAGTTCCCAAAACCAAAATTATCTCCGTCAAGAAAAAATACGGCATCACCGGCAGTTATTTACTTTACTGGGGAACGCTTCAGCCCAGAAAAAATATCAGCCGACTCATCGATGCTTTTGCGAAGATAGACAAACCCCAGCTCAAGCTGGTTATCGCCGGTAAAAAAGGCTGGCTATACGATCAGATTCTCGAACAATCCAAAAATTTAGGCATTGAAAATCGCGTTATTTTTACCGGTTTTGCTCCTAATGATGATCTAACAGCTCTCATCAAAGGCAGTCGCGCCTTTGTTCTCCCTAGTCTTTACGAAGGCTTCGGCATGCCCGCAGTTGAGGCTCAAGCCGTCGGCACCCCTATCGTTGTCTCTCGTGTTAGCAGTCTTCCGGAAGTTGCCGGCGAGTCAGCTATCTATATCGAAAACCCCGAGTCTGTCGACAGTATCAAAGAATCTCTTGATCGAGTGCTTGCTCTTTCTGTTTCCGAAAGGCTTAAACTGATAAAAGAGGGCAAAGAAAATATCAAGCGTTTTGACTGGGATCTCTCCGCTCAAAAAATCTTAAACATATTAAAAACTGTATGAAACTAATTAATCTCAATATTGATTCAAAAGGGGTTCAGTTTGTCGACAAAGATGGTAAAAAGTTAGCCACATCACAGGCGGTTGGAAAAATCACCAATCGATTTGGAAGTTACTTTCTTGATCTTTGGCTACTTAAGCTTGCTTGTGTCGGCCATGTTCCATTTCACAGCTATCGAAATTTTTTCTATCGTCTTTCCGGAATCAAGATGGGAAAAGGATCCACTTTCCACATGGGAGCAAGATTCTATCAACCCAAAAATATTGAGATTGGAGAGGGGACTATCATCGGCGATCACGCTTTCTTTGATGGCCGAGCCAAGATCAAAATTGGCAAACAGGTAGATATCGCTTCTTCGGTAATGATCTACAACTCCGAGCATAATTTATCCGATCCTGAATTTAAAGCAATTGAAGAGCCGGTTACCATCGGGGATTATGTATTTATCGGACCCAGAGTCATTATTTTGCCGGGAGTGACTATCGGCAAGGGTGCAGTCATCGCCGCCGGAGCGGTTGTCACCAAAGATGTTGCCGAAAACACCATTGTTGGCGGTATACCTGCAAAAGTAATTAGCGAAAGACCTGTCAAAGACCAAAATTACACACTTGGCAGGCCAAGGCTATTTCAATGAAACCGGCAATAAAAGTAATCATTTTATTTGTATACCTCCTTGGAATTGTCTATCTACTTCCGGCAACCCCCCCAACCCCTGATCTAATTCCTTCAACTAGATCTACCGAAGAAGGGGACACAATCCAGCATCCGGATCAACGGGGTTTTTACACAAATCTTGTTCGAAAAGAAGCTCTTGAACAAATGCAGTTCAAATTTGCATTTTCTGTTTTGGGCCAAAAAGTACCCTCTTTCCGTTTGAACTACCGCACAGAGGAAGCTTTTGAAATGGTTAGAGACCAACTTCAAAGCAGTTACTTGGAAGAAATTGTCTATCCTCTTCGTGACTCCTTGTTTGTCAATGGTTGGGAGCCATTAAATGCTCCGGTTTATGCAAACCTACAAAGAGAAGATGTGCCCAAACTCTTTTTTGAAAAAGTTCCTTATTATGGAAAAGTCACCATCAAACCGGTTACGTCTATGCTTTGGGCTAGGCTTTTAGTATGGACACTCATTTTCCCTTCAGCATATTTGGTCTATTTTTCTTTCAAAAAAACCTTAAAAAATGCCTAAAATTGATCTTTCCATTATCATCACCTCCTACAATACCCGAGAAGTTCTTACTGCCTGTCTCGAATCGGTTGTCAAATACACTAAAGGTATTACTTACGAAATAATTATTGTAGATAACGGCTCAAAAGATGGCTCGATCGAGAGAATCAAAGAGCTTGAAAAAAAATATTCCCAACTTAAATTAATTGATGTCAAGGAAAACATTGGTTTTGGCAAAGCTAACAATTTAGGTGCCAAAAATGCTCAGGGTGAGTATTTACTTTTATTAAACTCAGACACCTTAGTTTTTGACAATGCCATCAAAGAGTCTGTAGACGCGATTAAAAAGATTCCTCAATGTGGTGTTTTCTCCTGCAAACTCCTTAATGCCGACAAGTCTGTTCAGGCGTCCGGCGGTCATTTTCCCAATTTTGGCAATGTCTTTGCCTGGCAATTTTTTATCGACGACCTTCCTTTTGTTGGCCAAACAATTTCTTCATTTCATCCTCAAATCAGTTCATACAATCGTAATCGCAAAATGGACTGGGTTACCGGAGCTTTTATGATTATTCCCAAGAAAGTTTTTGATGAGGTCGGTGGTTTTGATGAAAAAATATTCATGTACACCGAAGAAATGGAGCTGTGTTTCCGTTTGAAAAAGCTAGGTTATAAAACCATATATCACGTTAACCCTAGCCTTATTCATCTTGGGGGAGCCTCGGGTGGTTCCGTTCTCGCCCTAACTAGTGAGATCAAGAACATGATCTACTTTTGGAAAAAGCACAAGCCAAGTTGGCAGTTACCTTTTATTCAGCTATTCTTTTTTTGTGGCTCATTGCTTCGTCTATTAATATTTGGGATAATCAAAGGAGATGAAAAAGCTCGCCGTGCCTACACACAAGCTCTTGGACTCATTTTTTAAGTACGCAGTCGCAACAGTTCTTGTTTTTATACCGCTTTATCCAAAGTTTCCTCTTTTTACGCTTCCTTTTACCTATGTTCAGATTCGAGCCGAAGATTTTCTAATCGCAGCTCTTTGGGGAGTGTTTTTACTAAGGCTATTGGTAAAAAAGAAATATACTTTTCCTCCTCTATCTCTTCAGATTGGAATCTATCTCGCCATCGGCATTGTTTCATCAATTTCTGCCACCTTGATCACCAAAAATGTAGTTCCAACCGCCGTTATCCTGCATTTATTCCGTCGGGTTGAGTATCTTTCTCTCTTTTTCCTGGTTTACGCTGCTGCCAGAGGAGAAAACAATAGACGATATTTTTTTGAGGTCATGATTCTTCCGATAGCTGGTGTATTTTTCTATGGCATTGCCCAAATATTTTTTGGTGCCCCGGTTATCTCCACGATGAACGTTGAGTCCAGCAAAGGTGCGGCACTCACTCTTCGTCCTGGTGTTCCTTTGTCCAGCACTTTTGCTGGTCACTATGATCTCGCTGTCTATCTCACTATGATGCTCACCATTTTTACCGCCTTGTTGTGTACTGTTAAGAGTCGTTTAAAAATTGTCGTGACTTTTATTTCCTTCATTGCCACTCTCTGGCTTTTTATGCAAGCTGGTTCCAGAATTGGACTTCTCGGGCTTTTCCTTTCGATTTCCCTAGTTAGTTTCTTGTACAAAAAATATCTTACTGGCTTTATTTTGTTGGTTGTTATGTTTGCTTTTATTGCCACATCACCAGGTTATATCGACCGTTTCAAATCTATAATTAATATTTTTTCTGCCAAATTCAGCCAAACAATTATAAGACCTGCTTTCGCGGCAGTTCTTCCTACGCCAACCCCAACTCCCACACCGGAAGCAAAACGTGCAGTTCAACAAGATACTTCCACCAGTATCCGTTTCGACGTTGAGTGGCCTAGGGCAATTCGTTCTTTCTACAAGAATCCTTTTTTGGGCACTGGTTACTCATCGATTTCTCTCTCAACTGACAATGATTATTTAAGATCTCTAGGAGAAACTGGCTTGCTGGGATTACTAGCCTTCCTTTCTATACTTCTTGGTCTTTTCCTAAAATTATTCAAAAACTTTAACAAGCAGGTTGGTCAAGATCGTTTGCTAAGTATTTCTGCCCTTGGTATTCTTGTTATTTTTTCCACAACCGCCATTTTCCTTGACGTTTTTGAGTCAAGCAAAATAGCTATACTTTTTTGGGCCTACATGGGATTATCACTTAGTACCAAATCATGAAATTATTTAGAACATTTCTCCTTGTTTCGATATTAGTCATCGCTTTAGTTGTTCGGTTATACAAAATCGACAACCCAATCGGGGACTGGCACTCTTGGCGCCAAGCAGACACCGCCTCGGTAACGAGAAACTTTGTTGACAAAGGCGTGAATGTGTTTGTGCCCACCTACCACGATCTTAGTAATATTCCTTCAGGAAAAGAAAATTTAGAAGGTTACAGAATGGTGGAATTTCCGTTTTACAACATGCTTCATTTTGGAGTCTACAAGCTTGCTCCTCAAATTGGGCTCGATATGGCGGGCAGGCTAACCTCAGTTATTCTTTCTCTCGTTTCAATTGTTTTACTCTATCTCATCGTCAACAAACTTTCAGGATTTTTTGTGGCTTTTTTAGCGGCTTTATTCATGGCAATTTTGCCTTTCAATATCTTTTACTCGCGAGTTGTTTTACCGGAACCCTTTATGATCACTACCCTTTTGGCATCGTACTGGTTTTTAATTAGTGTTTCGGAATCTACAGGAGTCAAAAAACGCATATATCTTTTATTGAGTTCTGTCTTTCTATCTGTGGCAGTCCTGGTCAAGCCGTACGCTTTATTCTTTGCCCTTCCACATCTCGCTATTCTTCTTCGTTCTCTGGCCAAAAAAGAACTAAATTTTTTCGATATTCTTGGCTACGCAACTGTATCTCTAGCTCCCTTTGGTCTTTGGCGAAAACACATTGCCAGTTATCCAGCCGGTATTCCTGCCAGCAACTGGCTGTTTAACAACAATGGAATTCGTTTTCGACCCGCTTGGTTTAGATGGCTTTTTGCCGAACGTCTGGGAAAATTAATTCTTGGTTCGTGGGGAACAACTCTATTAGCTTTAGGAATTGTGGCTAAGCCAAACAAAGAGGGGATAACCTACTGGCTTTGGGGAATCGGTATTTTGGTCTATTTTTCTGTAATCGCCGGAGGAAATGTTCAGCATGATTACTATCAAGCAATTATTATTCCCTTTTTGTGCATTTTCTTAGCCAAAGGCGTCATGCTTCTTATGAGTTTGACCCGAACGACGTACTCCAGATTTTTAACCTTGTCCATGACTTTATTCATCATGGTCTTTACCATCGGTATGTCGTGGTATGACATCAAAGGCTATTATCAAATCAACAATTCATCAATGGTTGAGGCCGGCAGAGCTCTTGATAAGATCGCTCCCCAAGATGCAAAAGTAATTGCCCCGTATAATGGCGACACCGCCTTTTTGTATCAAACAAAAAGATCGGGATGGCCAATCGGCTTCAATATCGAAAAGAGAATTGAAAACGGAGCTACGTACTACGTCTCCACGAGTTATGATGATGAAGCCAGACAACTCGAAAAGAAGTACACTCTTGTAGAAAAAAACGACAAATATATCATTATTAAACTTATCGAAAAATCCAAATGAAAATATTAATGCTCACTCCATACTTACCCTACCCCGACTCTTCCGGGGGTCAGATCAGAACTCTTAATCTACTTAAGTACCTTTGTAAGAATAATGAAATTACTCTAGTTTCTCTCATCAAAAGTGAGAAGGAAAACGAGAATATCAAACATCTTTTAAAATACTGCAAAAAAGTGATGACCTTTCCTAGAAGTGCCACCCCCTGGACAATGCACAACATTCTTCGAACCGGTTTTTCTCTCGACCCATTTTTGATTGTCCGCAACTCAGCCCCAGGTGTTAAAGAGGCTGTAGCCAAAGAACTAGCTACTGATCACTATGACCTCATTCATGCCGAGACTTTTTACGTCATGCCATCTCTCCCAAAAACTAACATCCCCACGATTTTAGTTGATCAAACCATTGAGTACTTGGTTTACCAGCACTACGTCAACGAAACCGCTCCTTGGTATATTCGCCCCCTTCTTCAAATCGACGTTGAAAAACTCAAACACTCCGAGCGATATTACTGGCGCCATGCCAGCCAGGTAATTGCCGTTTCCGTGGCCGACAAAAACGAAATGAACAAACTTGAGCCTGATCTGAATGTCGAAATTGTTCCCAATGGTGTCAACCTTGATCTTTTCAAAAAGAAAACCGACTGGAGTTCCAAAGAGCCGACCATTCTTTTTGTCAGTAACTTCAAATGGCTCCAAAATATTGAAGCCGCTCACGTGCTCATCAAAAAAGTCTTTCCTTTGGTGCAAAAAAGTTTACCTAAGGTCAAGCTTCTCATCCTTGGTCAGCATGTTACCGACGATATCAAACAAAGTGCTATCGGTAAAAAAGGAGTCACCGTTACCCATATTGCCGATGACGATGTCGACAGCTTGGTCAAGGCATATCACGACTCTTCCGTCTTTGCCTCAACCATCAAAGGTCCGGGTGGAACTCGTCTTAAGAATCTCGCCGCCATGGCCAGTCAGCTTCCCATCGTTTCCACCAAAGTGGGCGTTGAGGGACTAAAAGTCAAAGACAAAGTTCACGTTCTCATTGGTAACACTCCTGAGAAAATTGCCGATCTCATCATCAAAGTCATCAAAACTCCAGCCTTGGCCGAAAAACTAGCCGTGACCACCCGCAAACATGTTGAGGATAGTTTTGATTGGCGTAAGATTGCAGTAAGTCTTGATAATATTTATCAAAAGCTGGGGAAAAATGAAAAACTACAAAAATGAACTAGCTGTCATTATTGTTAACTACAACACTCGTCAATTACTGGATGATTGTTTAGACTCTGTTTTTCGATCTGCTCAGCCCATGGGTGGCCTTCAAGTGATTGTTGTCGACAATGGTTCTGTCGATGACTCCATGGATATGGTTGCCAAAAAGTACCCTGCTGTTTTAGCCATCAAAAATTCAAAAAATCTTGGCTTTGCCAAAGCCAACAACATCGGTGTTGGGGCCTCAGATGCCCGCTATGTTCTTTTTCTTAACTCTGACACGGTCATCAAACGTTACAGTCTTGTGAAGCCTGTAAAGTATCTCAAAACGCATCCCAGGGTCGGGGCGGTCACCATCAAGCTCTATCTCAAAGATGGCTCGATTGATTTTGACAATCACCGTGGCTATCCAACACCTTGGGCATCTATAACAAAGTTCTCGGGTTTAGCCAAACTATTTCCCAACTCGACTTTTTTCAATAGTTATCATCTAGGATTCAAAAAACTCGACAAAATTCATCAGATCCCTGTTGCCGCCGGCTCGTTCTTGATGATGCCCACCAAGCTTTTTAAAGACATCGGCATGTGGGATGAAACCTATTTCTTCTACGGTGAAGACATTGATCTCTGTTATCGTATTAACGAAGCTGGTTACAAAATTATTTACTATCCCAAAGTAAGTACCCTTCATCTTCGGGGAGCCAGCTCCGGCCTGCGCAAAGAGAGTGCCAAGACAGCCGTCTCCGACAAAGCCAACAAGATCAAGGTTGCACAATCCTCGGCCAACGCTTGGAAAATCTTTTACAAGAAGTTTTACAGCAAACGCTATCCCTTTTTTATCACTGCGATTGTTCTTGCCGGCATTGCCGTCAAGGGCAAGCTAAGAGTTTGGAAATATCAATTAGGAAAATAAATGCTTATTGGCATCGATGCTCGTCTATATGGTTTAGAACACGCCGGCCTTGGCCGGTACGTGATGCGTTTGGTTGAAGATGTCTTGAAACTGGATAAAAAGAATCACTACGTATTATTTCTAAAAAAAGAACACGCCGAAAAATTCAAAAATCGCAAACGCGTAAAGGTTGTTGTTACCAACATCCCAATTTACAGTCTGGCCGAGCAAACTATTCTTCCTTTTGTTTTTGCCAAAGAAAAGCTGGATCTCCTTCATGTTCCACACTTCAATGCTCCTTTAATTTACGATGGCAAGATGATCCTTACCATTCATGATCTGATAAAGCACGACTCCAAAGGGCCGGAAACCACCACTCGTCATCGCTGGCTCTACAATATCAAACGCTTTGGCTATCTCGTTCTCACCAGTGGCATCGCTGGCAGAGCCGATCATATTTTGGTGCCTTCAAACTTCGTTAAAGAAGATGTCGCCAAACGCTTACATGTGCCCTTGGAGAAGATTACCGTGACCTACGAAGCCGCCGCCGGCTCGATCAAAGAAGTCGCTCTTACCGATGAAGACAAAGTTCATCTTCTAAACAAATATCATTTGTCTCAACCTTTTATTGTGTATACCGGCAGTGTTTATCCACATAAAAATGTCGACGTTCTCGTCAATGCCATTGGAAAACACAATCAAAATAAAGAAGTCGATCTTCAGCTGGCTCTGATTTGTTCTCGCTCTGTTTTCTGGGAGCGTTTAAACAAAAAAATTACCGACAAAAATCTTCAAAACTGGATCAAGCTTTTAGGGTTTGTAGATGATGAAGATGTTTCCAAGCTTTATAGTCTGGCTTTAGCCTTAGTTCACCCCAGCAAAATGGAAGGCTTTGGACTTACCGGTTTGGAGGCCATGAGCGTCGGTTTACCGGTTATTTCCTCAAACGCCAGCTGTTTGCCTGAAGTTTACGGCGACGCCGCTTTATATTTCAATCCCAATGATGTTGACGATCTTGTTTCTTGTTTGGAAACCTTCATTAAAGACGGAGATCTTCGCTCCAGCATGGCGACCAGGGGATATCTTCAAGCCAGAAAGTTCTCTTGGCAAAAAATGGCCAAAGAAACTATTGCCGCTTACAATCAGCTGCTCACAAAATGAAGGTCGCCTTAGTTTATGACCGTGTCAATAAGTTTGGGGGAGCGGAAAGGGTTCTCTCTACTTTGCACGAGATTTATCCAGATGCTCCACTTTTCACACTTGTGTATGATAAAAAATTAGCTTCATGGTCTAATGTATTCAAAGTAATCCCAACTTTTGTCAATAAAATTGGTTTTCTCAAAAACAAACACGAACTGCTAGCACCCATCGCCGCCATGGCTTTTGAAACTTTAGATCTTCGCGAATTCGATGTGGTGATAAGTATCACCAGCAGTGATGCCAAAGCCGTTATCACCAAACCCGGTCAGCTGCATATTTGTTACTGTCTTACCCCAACACGCTATTTTTGGAGCGGGGAAAATCAGTATGCCAAAGACACAAAATTCAAAATCATCCCCAAATGGCTTCATCAATATTTTCGAACAACAGATTTACTCATATCTAAAAGGCCGGATAAATATATTGCCATCTCCAATGAGGTACAAGACAGAATAAAAAAATACTATTTCCGCGAGTCATCAGTTATTTATCCAGCAATCGACGACAAGTTCTACTCAAAAAAATTCACACCCAACCATCTTAGGGAATACTATTTAATAGTTAGTCGATTAGTGCCATACAAAAAAGTAGATTTGGCAATTAAGGCCTTCAATATATTAAAGAAACCCCTTGTGGTTGTTGGCACTGGTTCGGAGCAGTCCAAACTGAAAGAACTTGCCGGAGAAACTATTAAGTTTGCCGGATCGGTTGATGACACTCAGCTAGTTAATTATTACAAAGATGCCAGAGCTGTTCTTTTCCCTCAAGATGAAGACTATGGTTTGGTTCCGATAGAAGCTCAGGCCTGCGGCACTCCCGTGATTGCTTATGGTAAAGGAGGCGCACTCGAAACTATTATCAAAAATATAACAGGCGTCTTTTTTGACAAACAAACACCAGAGTCGCTGGTAAAAGCCGTAAAAAAAATTGAAACTCTATCGATAAAATATGAGGACTGTCAGAATAACGCAAAAAGATTTAACAGTAAGACGTTCAAAGATACTTTTGCCACAAAAGTAAAGCAGCTTTACTCAAACTACCTCGCCGACCCGACCACTTAAGTCTTTGCGACAAACCAAGATTCCATCGTCACCTTCAACCACAATAATATTATCGAGTCCCACGATGGCAATTTTCTTTTTGTTGTCACTCATGCAAAAATTATCTTTTGCTTCAACCTCTCTCACTTCACCCTTCTTGGCTTCAATATGGTTTGCCTGGTAATACTTGTCCAGACTATCCCAAGTTCCAAAATCAGTCCACTCAAAAGGTAATTCGATTACCAAAGAGTCGCCTTTGGCGTGCACTTGTTTGGTTATTTCTTCAAGAGATCCTTTGGGCATATTGACATACTCAGCGGCCACATCGGCTCCCTCCACAATTCGCATCAATGGTTCATACCAGTCTGGGCGATACTCAGCAAACATTTTCAGCAAATCATCAGGCGTCATGCATGTGTGGTTGGCATGCACCACCAGATTTCCTGAGTTTAAGTTCTCATTAATTTTAGTTTCCTCGTTGCGATCGACGTACTCGGCTACTTTATATATCTTCACTCCATTTTCTTCTGAAAGCAGATTCCCCTTGAGTAAGAAGTCCACTCCTTTAATTACATGATCAGGGACAAATCCTCCGGTAATATATTTATGAGTTTCCCGACCCAATTTTTCAGCCAAGTCCATCATCTTAAATATGTTTTCTCCAGGAACCCTTAAGTTATCTACCTGAATAAGGAAAAATGGTTCATCTCCCATTCCTTTTTTCTTAAGAAGGGCAGCAGCCAACCCTGTTGCCGGTCCCTGATTCCTCATCTCCGGTTCGATAAACACATTTTCCGTTACGATTTCTGGCACCATTTTTTTGGCAATCTCGGCTTGTTCTGCGTTTGTTTGGAGAAAAATTTCGTTTGCTTGGAATCTATTTCTGAGAGTTTCCCAGTTCAATTCAAAAAGCGACTTGCCATGAATTAAGGGTAAAAAATGCTTGGGTAATCTAGGGGAGCTTAATGGCCACATTTTCGTTCCCACCCCTCCACAAATTATTACTGGTATCATAGACTTAATAATATACCAGCATCATAATAAAAAATAACTAACTAATATAGAATTATATTTATGCTTTACGACTTTCTAAAGAGAATCATGGATATTGTTGGCGCCATCATTCTTGCAATTCTTTTTCTTCCCATCTGGATAATTATTCCCATTTTGATCAAGCTCGACTCTGATGGCCCGGTATTTATTCTTCAAGAAAGGATTGGACAATTTGGCAAAAAATTTACCATCTACAAGTTTCGCAGTATGCTGGCCGATGCCGATAAATTTTGGTTCACTGCCTCTGCCCAGAGAGATAAGGCTAAAAAAGCTGGTTTTAAATTGTCAGTTAGCGAAGATCCGCGAATAACCCGCGTGGGAAAAATACTTCGTCAAACAAGTATCGACGAAATCCCTCAGATCTTGAACATTCTCAAGGGAGAGATGAGTCTTGTGGGACCCAGACCAATTCGTGATTTTGAGAGAAAAGAAGCTGTGGCTCATTACGGCAAGAAAATTGATCATATTATTGACGAAAGTCTAGAAGCCAAGCCTGGTGTATCTGGCCCTTGGCAGGTTTCAGGTCGCAACGATATTCCTTGGAATCAGCGCGTAGCTATTGATGCCGATTATGCCAAACGCCGCTCTATCTTTTACGACATCTATGTCATTCTCAAAACCCCATTTGCTATGATTAGTAAGTGGTAATCAATAAATAAAGAAGTTCCTATGGACCAAAAAACTCCTCTTGTTGAAAATATCGAAAGCCATACAAATATAAATAAACCCAAGATGAAAAAATTTAAAATTCGTTATGTATTGATTCCTTTAGCTGTAATTTTTGGACTGATTCTTGTCACGGGAGTCTATGGCTATTTCACCGCCAAGTCCCTCATGCCTTCGGTGAACGCTCTTCAAGAAACAGGCACCAAACTTTCCACCGCCTTCCAGAGCCAAGATCTGGGCACGGCCAAAAAGGAAGTGAAAACTCTAGCCCAACAGCTCGACACCCTAGACTCAAACTACCAAAGGGTAAGTTGGACCAAAGCGATTCCTTTTGTCGGCAGCTACAC
>CAZENT010000005.1:0-110352 GCA_964513845.1 uncultured Pseudomonadales bacterium
CTTGGAATAGAGGCCACAGCACCATGATTGTTATCTGTCCAGATGGTGGTTTCGATGGTTGGGTTGCCTCGAGAATCTAGTATTTCTCTGGCATAGACAGATTTAATTTTGGCCATATGTTGTCATTTTAGTAGTCTTTTCTCGATGAGCGCAATTACTCTCCTGGTGTTGTCAACAGCGTCTGGGCTAACAGAAACAGAGGTAATTCCCCAGGAGACTAATTTGTCTACCAAATCAGGATATAGGCTGGCAGCCTGGCCACACAGTGAACAGGTAATGTGATGTTTGGCGGCAGTTTTAACGACATGTTCCAGGGCCCATAAAACAGCGGGGTTTCTTTCGTCGAATTCCGGAGCGACAGTTTCGTTGTCGCGATCAGTCCCAAGAATTAACATGGTTAGATCGTTGGAGCCAATGGATACGCCATCAATGCCGGCGGCAATAAAATCTTCTAGAAGAATAACATTTGATGGAATCTCAACCATCATCCAAAGTTTGAAAGTGTTTGATCTGGAAAGACCACTGGCGGCAATAATCCTCTTGACCTTAATCAACTCATCAACTGTGCGAACAAAAGGAATCATCAAGTGAAGATTTTTGTAACCATATTTATTTCTCACCTGCTTGATGGCTTCTAGCTCAAGATTAAAAACTGGCTCATCAAGAATATAGCGGTAACAACCACGATAACCCAACATCGGATTTGGTTCGGTTGGCTCATAATTTTGACCGCCAGTTAAATTTTTGTATTCGTTTGACTTGAAATCAGTAGCTCGATAGACAACCGGTCGATCACCAAAACTGTGTGTAAACTTCATCAAACCTTCAGCCAGTTTGTTGACGTATACCTGACTTTTGCCATCACGAATCATTTTCTTGGGATGTGTGCCGATCTCGGCCATCATAAACTCAGCACGAAGCAAACCAACACCATCGGCGTTTCCCTGGGCAACAATAGAGGCAAGATCCGGCTCACCCAAATTGACATAGACTTTAGTGGCTGTTTTGGGAAATTCTTCTTCTTTAAATTCTTTAACGGCCACAGGCTTACCTTTTTCCGGAACTCCGTTGTAGACAACACCCGTTGCTCCATTGACGGTGATTATTTGATCATCTTTTAGAATTTTGGTAGCTATTTTGGCTCCAACTACGGCAGGAACTCCTAGCTCTCTGGAAACGATGGCGGCATGAGATGTCTGACCACCCTTGTCAGTAACTATTGCACTAGCGCGTTTCATAGCAGGAACAAAGTCCGGGGCTGTCATCTCGGTAACCAAAACATCTCCTTTTTTGACCTTATCGATTTCTTTAGCTGATTTGATTTTGACTACCTTTCCAAAACCAACACCAAATGAAGCTGGCTCGCCCTGAATCAACTGTTTCATGTTTACCAATTGAGATTCTGCGATTTGCTTAGTACCCTTGCTCATGTCTAGTGTGGTGATTGGACGGGTCTGAACTAGATAAACCTTGCCTCTTTCAATAGCGAACTCACTATCTTGAGGAAAGAAGTAATGCTGATGAATTTTTATGGATAGCTTGGCCAGCTCGATCACCTCCTGATCAGTAAGCTTGGGAGCGTTAACCATTTTTTCCGGGACTTTGATCTTTTTTACACCACTCGGATAATCATGAACCTCCATGATTGCCTGAGAAACATGCTGACGCGAATGGATAGATAGATCAGACTTATTTACAATATAGTGATCAGGATTTACCACACCCTGTACCATATAGTCACCTAAACCCCATACGGCCTCCACAACAACCTGATTTTTGTTTCCTGTTACCGGGTTGACTGAAAACATAACGCCGGAAATATCCGACTGAACCATTAATTGAACTGGAATTGCCAGAAGAACCTTGAAATGATCGTACCCCTTGGTAGCTCTATAAAAAATGGCTCTAGCTCCCCAAAGTGACCCCCAGGCACTTCGAACGGCTTGAATTAAATTTGATTCTCCTTTAATATCAAGAAATGACTCTTGCTGACCAGCAAAGGATGCGTCCGGTAAGTCTTCGGCGGTTGCTGAAGATCTAACAGCGACTAAGGGGTTTTTATCATTCGGTTTGAGACTTTGATAGCTGTCAAAAATTGCTTTAGTTAGCTCTTGAGGAATATCAGCCGTTTGAATTAATCGCTGAATTTTGATTGCGGACTTTTCGAGCTCTTTTTGATTGGTGATTTCTGTTTGACGGATGATTTCTCTGATAACCGGCTGTAGAGCGTTGTGATCTATGACTTTTTCATATGCCTGAGCAGTGATGACAAAACCATTGGGTACAGGAATACCAAAACTAGCCATTTCGCCAAGATTGGCACCCTTACCACCAACTAAAGGTATGTCTTCTTTGCGAATTTTGCTAAACGGTAATACCAGGGCAGGCATGTTTGTCATAATTTGTATGTTTTCTCGATCAGATCGAGAACGATTGCTTTAGACAATCAGTTTTTTAAAAGAGTCTACCCAGGGATTCGTTCCAGGGTCTTGTTTGTTGACTATACTTAAATAATAGCTAATCAACACCAAAAAGACCAGTGACTCAAATACTTGGGAAGTAATATCTGCTGTCTCGGGCTTGATAATGGTTAATTGATAATTTTGTTTGATTAAAATATCTTTGGTTATCTGTAATCTTTTTTGAATTACCTCAGGGTACAGTGACGAGTTCAGTAGAATAAAACGAGTATGATCTTTGAGAGAAGTAGGAAAAGTTAGCCCTTCGAACAAATGATGATTTACGTCCGGTATAGAAAATGAAGAAGAAAATGTTTTGGCTGTTTCATTGAAGTAATTAGCAGAAACTTTGGCAACTCCGGTGAGGTGATTAGCAGAAAAAATGAGAATTGATTGACCCTTATTCTTCAGTGCAAACGACTTGGCTGGATTGTCGCTTGCTGACTTGTCAATTTTGAATGAATCAAGAGATCTCTCAATTACTCGAACAATTTCTTTGGGATCAAGGAAACTAAAGGCTTGAGGATTAAGCCTGACAGTAAGCCCAAGAGTGGCTCCGAGCATAAGCCCAATACCGAAGCGTGGTACATGAGATCGATTGAGCTTTTCGTCTAACAAAATTATTGGCCAGTGTTCATTTAATGCAAATTCTTTGAGCTTTCCTCCCGTGGTAATAACAACAACCTTACTGTGTCGAACCGAAGCATCTTGCCCACAAGAAATAATTTCTTCAGTATTGCCCGAGTAGCTGGCTAAAATAACCAGTGTTTCGTTCGAGGTGTATTGGGGCAGCCGATAATTGGAGACAATTTCGAAAGGAACTTTTAGCAATAAAGGCGCTAGGAATAACAATACATGGGCGGGAAGGTTGGAGCCACCCATGCCAGCAAAAACAATATTTTTGATTTGACCTGGTTCAAAATTTAAACTTACGAATTGGGAGTCGTGCCAGCTGGACTCGAACTGATGCCCCATTGAGGCAATAGAATCCATGACATCGAGAGAGTCGAGTTGTGCGAATATCTTGGAGTCATCGAGAAGGGTTTTCATGGCGTAATTCAGTATACCAATATCTTAGGTACCAAGCATTTTTTCGAGTGCATTCAGAGCATTTCCATTACCGTTTGGATATCGAATTTGAGATAACATAGAAAAGAGTTCTTGCTTAATCGCCGATGAGGATTTTCTTAATCCAGCGTCTTCTAAATATAGTAGTGCTTGGTAGGCATAAAGTAGATTTATTTTTCCAGATACTTCCGGGTCTGAAAAGAATGTGGCACAGCTAGTTTTGGCAACTAATGATGATATTTTGGCAGCTACAAGAGCCTTTGTAGAATTAGTGACTGTTTCCGGATGGGCATAGTGCTCATAAAATGATGATGCGACGATTGATTCATACTCCGTACCTAATTCACCTTGAATTACTTTTGTAATTTCATCATTGAGAAAGCTCATGCTTTGTGTAAAGGGTTTTTTCCATGATGTGTCTTGTCCTATATGACAGTTGCATGAACCATTCCATCTAACAAGGTTTCCGTGAGGACAACTCCAGGCAGATCTCTCTCTTATAATTCCTGTTGACAGTGTTGAGCGATCAATTTTCAGGTTGTTTATCGAAACCGGGTACAAACCGATACTGGGCAATGAAGCGTTAAGTAAGTAATTCAGAAATTTATCTCCATTGGGAGAATGATGGCCAAATGTTTCAGCATCTGTCCAAGCGATTAGTGCTTGATATGAAGAGGTTTCGTAACTTCTTGGTTTTATGTATTTATGGGTAAATGTGTCTGCGTTTTGTTTTTCCTTAAAAGCAAGATCACTACTTATTGGTCTGTCGAAGGAATATGCAATTAGTTGGCGGCCACTTTTTAATTGAATAATGGTTGGTTTGTTGTCTGCGCTCCCTCCATCTGACAATATTATTTGTTCTGGGGCACAAACAAATCCCTCGTACGAATTGTCAGCCAGGACTTCAAGGGTTTCTGAGTCTATGGCAGTTTCTGGGGGCCAAAATATCTTAGGATTAACACCGGTAATTTCTTTGAATCTGTTTACCCCTGCAGAAATTACAATTGATTTATCTGATCGCGATAAATCCGGAAGAATTGGGTGAATAAAGGCTTCACCCACTCCATTTTCTTTCATTGATTGTTGATAAATTTTGGCTGTCTCGGGATTTAATTTTTCTAGCTGAATTAATAGAGATTGATAGATGTCAAACGAGGCTTTGTTTAGTACCCCCTCTTCTGCAAGCGGTTCGTAGCATTGTTTGTCAATTATGGCAGTCCAGTTTTCTTTTTTGGGATCGGTAGATATTCTGCTTAGCGCAGGGTGTGTAGCTTCTCTCGGAGGCTGGTAAAAATGCAAACCGATGACAATTTCTCTGCCCATTCGTTCACTATATAGACTGTGTCACTGATTCTCAAGGATTAGATGTTTGACAGACCATTTGAAGTTCTGTTATACCTAATTATGAAGATAAACCCCCTAATTTTTAGAAATTACGATATTCGAGGGATTGTTGATGTTGATCTTAATGTTGAAAATGTCGAAGCAATCGGAAAAGCATACGGAACTTTCCTTCGTCGAAGAAAAATTCGTCAAATGGTTTGTGGAAGAGACTGTCGGCTAAGCGGTGAGTCTTTCCAAACTGCATTTATGAACGGCGTGTTGAGTACTGGTGTGGATATTATCGATCTTGGTTTGATCATGACTCAGATGATGTACTATGCCCAGTATCGCTTTCAAACCAATGGCGGAGCAATACTGACTGCCTCTCATAATCCATGGAATTATAATGGTTTCAAACTTGCTATTGGGTACTCACAGACAACCGGTCCAGATGATTTACAGGAGTTACGAAGTATTGTCGAGTCGGATAAATATTTTGTGTCTGATACTAAAGGTGTGATAACCAGGTCTGATGTCAAAGAAGACTATATCAATGATGTTTTAAAACGAATCAAACTTACAAAGAGTTTTAAAGTTGTTTGTGACTCTCATTGTGGAACAACTGGAATATATAACCCTGAGATACTTCGCAGGGCTGGCTGTGAAGTGATTGAAGTTAATACAAATGTAGACGGCTCATTCCCCATGGGAACACCAGACCCAACGGATGCAAGGTTGATGAATGAGTTAGGTAAGATTGTGATTGAAAATAAGGCCGATTTAGGCTTTGCTTTTGATGGTGATGGTGACAGGATAGGTCTGGTGGATGAAAAAGGTACTGTTCTTTGGAATGATGTGGCTGTTGCGATATTTGCAAAAGATATTTTAGAAAGATTTCCAAACTCGAAGATTATTTATAACACTTTGTGTTCACAAGTGGTACGTGAAGTAGTGAAACAAAATGGAGGAACTCCAATAATCTGGCTGACAGGTCATACTTTTATAAAAGCAAAAATCGCTGCTGAAAAAGCTGCTTTTGGTGGTGAGTTATCTGGTCACTTCTTTTTCGCGGACAACGCCTATGGTCATGATGACGGAACATATGCTGCCCTTCGCATTATGGAGTATCTATCGGAAAAGAATGTTTCATTAAGTGATCTTTACGCAAGCTTTCCGAAATATATTTCTTCTCCGGAAATAAAAATCGGTTGCCCAGATGATATGAAAAAAGATGTTATAAAAGACCTTTCCGTAAAATTTAAGGCAGATTTCCCAAATGCTCAGATAACCGATGATTCTGTTATCCCTGGTGACGATGGGGTGAGAGCTGATTTTGATGATGGAATGATGGTGTTTCGTTATTCCCAAAACGGACCATATATCACTATAAAGTTTGAAGCAAAATCAAAAGATGTTTTTGAAGAAAGACGAAAATATGTTCGAGAAATGTTAAGGAAATACCCAGATATGATTTGGGAAGATCAACTTTGCGTTAATCTCGATTTCATAATCTAAAAAATTGCCCTCCTTTTTACAGGAGGGCTTGTGACTATTTGGAGCAAGAATTGCCAGAGGGAATAATTGCTTGTGACTTCATCAACTGATATTCCCTTTCATATTTTTGAGCTAGCGTAACATCGTGAACAATAAGGATGTTTTCATCGTTTGATTCGTCTGCATTCGCGGAAAAATTGAACGAGCCGAAGATGACGATTTTGCCATCGATAATTATTACTTTATGGTGAAATGTTTTGGGATTGCCATCTAGCCGAATATCGTACCCTTTGTTCAGTAGAGTACCACACTCTGAGTACTGAGTGTCTGCACCCAAAGACTCAAAAATACCCTCAACAACTACCTGGTTTTCTCCTTGATTGATCATTTCTTGACCCAAGTCATCAGCAGTAAAGCTGAAAACCATAAAGTGGATTGAGCTATTTGCCTCACTTACGGCAGAAATTACTTTTTCCATTACTTTGTCTTCCGGGCCAAAATAGTTTTGAACAAGCGCGCCGTCAACATAAAAAGACGGAGATGGACTATTTGAGGCTGATGATGGACCAAAGTTTCCAGAGAACATCTCAGTAAATTCCGTGCTATAGTTTTTTGCTGCTTTGTCGGAGCAAAAATAGAAAGCATTTTCGTTGTTTCGATAAGCGGCGTTCATACTGATGTTGAATGAGCCAGTCCAGACACAGATATTATCGAAAACAAAAAATTTATTGTGCATGTATGCGGAACGATTGTCGGGAACTGTTTCGATCCCTGCCTTGATTAATTCATTGATTTGAGGATCGTCTGCTGTGTGTTCATTGTCATAAACTACTTTTACATCTACCCCACGATTTTTGGCTCGAATCAAAGCCTGGGCAACAGACTCAATGTCGAATTCGAACACGGCAACTTCGATTGAGCTTTTGGCATTGTCAATTTTCTCGATAAGTTTGTTTTCAATTCCCCCTGTATATATTTGATCAAAAGGAATTTTTGGAGTTGTGAAATACACTTCGTACCAGCCACCGTTTGATAATGCCACTTCGATTGTTGGTGACGTTTCTGTAGAAATTCCCAGTATCTCCTCTGTTGGATATATCGAGTCGTTTGGATGGAAAGAGTATTCACCTGACCCAGAAAATAAATAGTAGCCAATAGCGATAATTAGTACAATTAGTGTCCAAAGCCATCCATATTCTGTTCGTTTTCTTTTTATCATGCGTCTCCTCCATAATGTCACAGATTTTCATACAAAATCACCCCCAGATTTAATGTGCTGGAGGTGATTATACCAATCTATCAAGTAATGTTGCTTTTTAGTCTACAAAAGTTAAGGCAATTCCAGATTTTCCGGCTCTACCTGTACGACCGATACGATGAATGTAATCTTCGTAAGTTGCTGGCTGATCAAAGTTGATGACGTGAGTAATGTCTTTGACATCAATTCCACGAGCGGCAACGTCGGTGGCACATAAAATACGAATTTGATTCTCTTTAAATTTTCTCAAAACAGTTTCTCGCTGATTTTGACGCTTGTCGCCATGAATGGAGTCGGCGTTGAAGCCTGATTTCTGAAGACTGATGGCTATTTCCTCGACACCGTATTTGGTGCGTCCAAAGATAAGAACTTTTCTAAAAGTTTCTTTTGTTAACAAATCGTTTAGAACAGCAATTTTTCCTTGTTTACCTGAAGCCCTAATGATGTTTTGGTCGACGTTTAAAGAACCGGCATTGGTTTTGACAGATATTTTCTCAGGATTGTTCATAAATTGAAGAGCAATGCCTTCAACTTTTTGATCAATAGTAGCTGAGAACAAGAGGGTTTGATGATTTTCGGGCAAAAAGGATAAAAGCTCTGTGATTTCGTGAACAAAACCCATGTCAAGCATTCTGTCGACTTCATCTAGAACCACTGTTCGGGTATCGTTTAAGTTTAGAGCTTTGCGATTATAAAGGTCTCTGAGACGTCCTGGGGTACCAATGTAGACGTTGGGGCGGCGTCTGAGCTCATCTAGCTGACGACGAATGTCGGAGCCTCCGATAAAGAGACTGGCGTATACCTGAAGACCGCCAGAAAGGGATCTGATTTCATCTCTAATCTGAACAGCAAGCTCTCTTGTAGGGGCAACAACTAAAGCAGTGTCGTTGGGGTTTTCGATAATTTTTTTGATGACGGCTAAAGCAAACACGGCAGTTTTACCTGTACCAGTATCAGCTAAACCTAAAACATCTCTTCCTGCCAAGGCAGCTTCAAGAGCCATATCCTGGATGGGTGTAGGAGTAACGTAACCTTTAGCTTTGATATTTCTGATTATTCCTTCAGATAAGCCGTAGTCTTCAAAAGTGTGATTTACGACGATGTCCTCTTGAATCTCAGGCATGGCAGCTCGAACAAACATGCGAGGATCGAGAGCCTTAGGCATGAATCGGGCTCTTCGATTGCCACCGAAAGAAGGACGTGAGTTATAAGAGTGGCTGGCACCACGATTTGAGCCATGGCTAGAAAAGCCACGTCCGCCAGAAGGGCGTTGGTTAAACATATATTTTGTTGGGGGATGTCCCCGATTGTCCTATGGAAAATACTAGCTAGACAATCGTGAGAGCGTCAAGCAAGACGAGCTAAATGCTCGGCCTAAGAACAATATGGGATATTATAGCATAATCTCAGATACTTTTCCGGAACCGCTTCACAATCTCAACCCAAAGCGTTGCAACCAGACCAACGCCAAAAATAATAATCCAGTCTGAAGGAGGCAGTGACACAGTGTGGAGAGTCTTTTGGGCCAACGGATGATATATGCCTACAAGTAGAATAACAAATCCATAAATAATACTAAACAACAACACTTTATTGTTCATTAAATATTGAAGTTTTAAACTGGTTTTCTTTAAATCTTTGTAGGCAAAAACATAAATTAAGTCAATGGCGCCAATTATGCCAAACACGATTGTTCTCGAGTAATCAATATTGAGAAATCTGTATTGATGGTTGAAAATTCCTAATGAAGTTATCCCGACAGTAATACTAATGGCAAAAATGAGAAACAACATAGAGTTGCTGAGTACATTTGTTTCATTAGTCTTGATTGGTTTTTCCTCCATAATTCTTGGATCTCCAGGCTCAAAGCCAAGTGCAATGTCCAACGGACCATCACAAATTAAGTGAAGCCATAAGATCTGAACAATTGTTAAAGGAAAAGGAATATCCAGTATCATGGAGCCCACAATGAGGACAATTTCCACAAGTGAGTTTGAGAGAACATAGCCTACGACTTTGATAATGTTCTGATAAATAATTCGACCCTCTTCACAGGCAGAAACTATGGTTTTGAAATTATTATCCAAAAGAATTAAGTCACCTGAGTCTTTGGCCACATCAGTAGCAGAGCCGACAACCACCCCGATGTCCGCCTTCTTGAGGGCTGGAGCGTCGTTTACTCCGTCACCAGTCATGGCCACCACCTCTCCTCTTTCTTGCAAGGCCGTGATAATTTTTAATTTTTGATGAGGTGAAACACGACAAAATAGATTTATGTTTTTTATTATCGAGCTTAGATCACTTGGAGATATTTTTTCTAGATCAATTCCCTCTATTACGCTCTCTTTTGTAATTTGTAAACCGATGTTTTTAGCAACAATTTCGGCAGTGTTGCGAAAATCTCCAGTGACTATCTTGACATCAATCCCGGCGTTGATTGCTTTACTGATGGCTTCTTTGACTCCGGCTCTAATCGGATCATTGATGCCAATAAGCCCGAGCCATCTGAATCCCGACTTGTTTTTGTTGTGATTATTTTTGTGTATTAATCCAACTACCCTGAGCCCCTCACCAGTCCATTGTAAAAAATTTTGAGATATACCAATTTTTTCCTTTACGCTATCGGAGCAAAACTTTAGAATTATTTCGGGAGCTCCCAGTATAAATGCGTCTTTGTTTCGATTGTTTTGAACCATGGTGAGAGCATATTTTTTCTCACTTTCAAATGTTTCTTCGTAAACGATTTTTGTTTTGTCAATAATTATCTGAGGATCAATCTTGATTTCTTTTTTGACATACTCCCAGGTGGCAATTTCTAGGCTGGTTCTTCGGGTATTTGGAACATTTAAGCCATAAATGAATCTATTTTTGTTATTGGTACTAACTTTTGCAACTTTCATCACGCCTTCGGTAAGTGTGCCTGTTTTGTCTGTACAAATCACAGAGGTAGAACCAAGAGTTTCGATGGAGAGTAATTTTTTGACTAGTCCTTTTTGTTTTAAAATTCGCCTCATTCCCAGTGAAAGAATAACAGTAACAGCAATGGGCAGTCCTTCGGGAATCGCGGCGACAGCAAGAATTAAGGAAAATCGAATCATCTCAAATAATCCGTGTTCGGTGAACATTCCGATTGTGAAAATTACAAGGGCAATAAGCGAGACAAGGAAGGCTAATTTTTTAGAAAATTTCTCTAGTTTTATTTGTAGTGGTGTTTTAGTTTCCTTTATTTCTTCAAGGCTAGTGCCAATTTTGCCAACTTCTGTTTCTTGACCGATTTTCTTTACGATGGCGGTACATCTTCCCGAAATCACAACCGTACCCATGAAGAGAGCACTACTATTTGTGTTTGTATTCTTTACAATGGGCTCTTCCTCACCAGTTAGTATTGCCTCACTCACGAGCAATGATCCCTCAACTAGCTTACAATCTGCCGGAATTTTGTCACCTGAACCTAGTAAAACCACATCATCAGGAACTAGTTCTGAAGTGTCGATGATTTTACGCTCTGAGTTTCTAATAACACTGACAGTGTTACGAACAATTTGTTTGAGACTCTTTAGTGTTTTTTGGGCGCTAAATTCTTGAATGAACCCCATAATGACGTTGAGAGCAACTACTGCCGAAACCAGAATAGCATCTTCTGTTTCTTTAAATATTAAGGAAATCGCAATGACAAAAAGAAGAATGTAGATTAGAGGACTTTTGAACTGGGCAAGGGCTACTGTGAACCAAGTTCCAGACTCTTTTTCCGGTAAGGAGTTTGCACAAAACAAATTTCTTTTGATGATGATATCCGAGTCATCTAAACCTTGCCACTTCATGTAATTAATCTTACATTATTTGACTAGCTCATACCGCCACCACCCCCACCGCCTCCTCCTCCACCACCTCCGCCTGAGAATCCTCCTCCACCACCTGATCCGGATGCTCCGTAACTGGCAAATGAGGTACCTACTGACTCCAGGCCTGTGCCAATTGAAGAAAAATCAAAACTGTTATTACCAGCGTTCATGGCGGCCAAGTACACAAAGGAGTTGTTGG
Source organism: uncultured Pseudomonadales bacterium (assembly GCA_964513845.1). Taxonomy (GTDB): domain Bacteria; phylum Patescibacteriota; class Microgenomatia; order UBA1400; family MFAQ01; genus UBA2277. The sequence goes on from CAZENT010000005.1 coordinate 11,644, forward strand.
CTTCTTCCCCAAACTTCAAGGGGAGTTCCGACAATGCCTTGAGAGAAATACCCAGAGCTGCACCATAAACAATATATTTTTCCCAAATAATGACAGACTCTAAAGGAGATGATTTGGTGACCGAGTAGTCCCCAAGATATTTTTTGAATGCCAGCCATGATGCTTTTTCTTGCGCACCCTTAGGAGTCAGGCGATCCATATAATGACTAAGCACAATCGCAAAGATGAAATAGATGATTAGTTCGGCAAATATACCTCCAATAATTACTGTTGAAGATCCACCGTCATCACCAGCTTTCCCAACCATAACAAATAGAATTATGCCAACAATGACAGCAATTATTATATCTACAGCGACACTTCCTTGAACATCCCGACTTTTTTTATCTAGGTATTCTTCATCCAACATAATTTTTTCAAACATAGATTTCCAAGATTGAAATCTGGCCCTGGCTTTAGTATCAGTTTTTAATTTACTTAGCATTTCTGTCTTGGTGATTTTTTCGCCTTCCTCAAGGTATAGAAGTCTGACAATATCTTCTTCATTTTTTGTCAATGTTTGTTTTGAATTTTCAAGAAGTTCAAATGTAATTTCTGGACCTCTGGGAAATATACCCAAAAAAGAACTTTGAGGTTCTTGGGTGATTTGGAGAATTTTCTTGCGACAAAGTTCAAGAATGGTGGCGGTGATTGATTTGGCACTGGGTGTATATGAAGAATTGAGCATGGCTTCAACAAGAGCTGGTTCTAGTTTTGAGGGTGGCTCGTGAAGACTACCAGATAGATTAATTTGGGGTAAGGGTAAATCTTTCCCGTGCTTTTTCCATATTAGAATCCAATAAATTACACGAGATAGAAATAGCAGTCCGGTAATGAGCAAGACGCCGAACACCAATGAATAATTTATCGGTTTTTTGATTGCTTTTCTGGAGTCGATTGTTTCATTTATCCAGTTCGCTTCTTCATTTACTATTCTTTCGATAGCTTTCTCGTTTTCGACGGCTACTCCTGGAAGCTGAGGAAACAAAACTCGACCTTCAACAAAGGTGTTAGCTGGCACAGATTGAACTGAAAAAACAACAGTTTTGTTGTCCGGAATACTAATTCTGCCGTTAAGTGGTCCATGGGCCCAGGCTTTCAACAAATCTTCTGGTGCTGCGTAGGGCAGGTGAACAGTAGCTTGCACACTTTGAGTATCAACTCCCCATCCATCTTGAATTAGTTGCCAGTAAAACTCTGCCGAGTCGAGATAGTTGTTAACGGCATTAATGATTTTGTAGCGAACTGTGAAATCTTTGGTTTCATCGACGGCTGAGTATTTCCATGTATAGATATATTGATTATTTTCTGTAGAACGAGCAAAGGGAATTGATTTATTGCCTTCAAGTATTTGGACATCTGCAATCTCAATTCGATCACACTTTGTGTTAGTACAAGCTTTTTTGGTGCCGGTTGACCACCAACCATTTTGATATTGACCTTGAAAAGTATATATTCTCTTTTCTTCGATATTGGCCGAGCCGTCCTGATTGATGACAATGTCAATTTCTGCATTATCTATAGTGTAACTTTTGGCAAAACAGCTCGGAGGAAAGAATACTATACCTAGTAATAAGAGAAGAAGGGTGAGTATCTTTTTCATCGCCTTATTTAGTCATGGTAATAGCAGCGATAATACTTTCAGCGTCTTTTGCAAAACCAAGCTTACCAGGATCCTTACTCATGCTGGTAATCAAGAGAAACTGATCTTCGCTTTGGGGTAAATAGAAATATGTAATTTCTCCGAAGACATCTTGAGCTTTGTATGTGTATCCTTTGTATTTTGAAGTGACTGTTTCAAGTACTTTAAAATCGGGTGAGAGCTGTTCGGTGTTTTGTTCGATATCTGCTTCTATTAGGCTTTTTAGGTTCTTGTTTGTACCTATCGAGCCTTGAGAAATGTTAACCGAAAATCCATCATATAGTTCGGTGGCAGTTTTTTGCGTGGGTCCCCATTTGAATAAGGATACCGAGCCGTCTAGGTTTTCTGAGATTTTTATTTCTGGAGAAAGCTTGGTAGAAAATTTGAGCTTAGAATTGGTGTAATCTTTGAGATTTGATACTGTTTGTGTAGGAGTAATTGTTAAGGTAGGATCAACCATTTGTTTTTCACAAGGAGTTGTAGGCATGGGGGTTGATGGCTTACCATGTTGATTCCAAAAACCATTTTCGCAAACCCAACTGTCTTCGGGGGTGAGCAATCGAAAACCGAAAAATATGGCTACAAGCAACAAGAGAATAACCAAGACACTTTTTATTACGCCCATATTTTATTGTAACGCAAGATCCAGCCCAAGTTATTTGGTATTTTTTAGAGAAGGGAAAACGTCATTCAGACTTGTTCTGGCTGTTTTTAACAAGTCTCTGGCTGTCTTTAGGGTGGCTTTGAAATCTGGATAGTCTTCGGGGACTAAGGGAAATACCAAGTCGTAAGCGGTTTGGGCTTTTGTTTTTGAGTCGGCAATTTTGGTTAAAAGCGTGGTGTTTTTGGTTTTTGCAGACATAGCATCAGCTATCTCGATGATTTTATTGGAATGAACCATGATTTCTATTTTTGGAATGTACAAGGCGTATACCTTGTATGACTCCGATATCATTTTCTTCTCTTCTACAAGGGCTTCCGAGTTTGTTTCGCTGTTGACCTTAATCTTGAGGTCTTCAAGTTTGGTGATCTCTACTTGAATTTGGGCAATCAAAGCTTCCTTTTGGGAAGCGGTCAATTTTTTGATCTCTAGGACCTTACTGCTAAGTTTTTTGAAGCTCTCTAAACGACGCTCAATCTCTTTTATCGCGTTTGTTTTTTTGAGTACCAAACGATTTATGACGCGATCTGACGGCTTGATAGTGACAGCTAGCGTGGGAACCACTGTCGATGTTGGAGTGGCAGTGATATTTACTCTCATGTTCTCCGTATCTCTGATTTCTACTCTTGGGGCTAAAACAGCACTGGCTTGACTGGCAAAAATTAACGATATTCCAAATGCGACTATGAGGGTAAATAGATATATTTTTTTCATATTCGTTATAGTGTAATGTCTAATTGAGTATCATTTATTCCTTTATCAATCTCGGCAGAACTACTGTTTAGTTCCTTAAGCGTCTGCTCGATCTCAACAAGTGATTTTGATGGTGTTGGGGTGGACGAAGGCTCAGAGGGTGAAATAACAGTATCGGCAGTTTCTGGAGCGGTAATCGAAATTGGAGAAGAAGGATTCCTTGATATCCAGAGAACAATAAGGGCGACGATGGCGATGATTAATATTACCCATACTGCACCTTGGCCCTTTTGATTTGCTCGATACATATTATAAATAAATATTAATCACTATTTCCTATCATACTACTTTATATTTTTTGAAAGAAATTTGTGAGCAAGTTATCAATAGTGTTACTACTTGTTCCTGTTTTTATCTTAAAATCTATCTCATAAAGCATTTTGTAAAGATCCAGCAAATGTTCTAAGGTGTAGTATGTTGCTTGTTGAGAAATTAATTTCGCTGGATATGGCGCCAATTTAACATATGCAGGACCCGACTTTATTTGGATTAACAATTTAATCTGACGAGCTAGCATGGCAAAAACAAACTCCGGCTCAGTGCCTTCATCAAGAAGCTTTTTCCAAGACAAGAGGATATTTTTGGTGTTTTGTGGGCGAAGCGAGTCAAGGAATTTAAAAATTACTGGACTGATTGGAAAATTTTCAATTTTGGCCTTGGGAAATTGTTTGAGAACTGTAGCTGTGATGTTTTTACTTTCCCAAAGAATAATCTCGTGATTTGTTTCTTGGTTTAAAACTTCAATTAGCCTGTCTTTATTTTTTGATTTAGCACCACTAAGAAGGTTTTTTATCACAAAACATTTATCGGAGCCAAATAAACCACTCGAGCCAATCTCTTGTCTGAGCTGAGTAATTTCCAGTTCACTGGCGTCATGGATGATAACCTCTATTTGCTGAGATTTTAGCTCGTCTGTAAGGACAACCAGTCTGCCATATGATTTGTTGGCGTCTTCGCCGTGTAGAATGATCATTTACTAAAGAATCCGATTAAAGATCTAAAACTATTGTAGAGCTTTATGAGAACTGTTTGAGAGTTTTCAGTGTTGCTAACAGATTGTCTGACACTAGCTGAAGACGAGGCTGGCTTTTCATCAGATATTTGCGTGGTTGAAATTTTTGGCTTTCCTTTTGTGGAGTATGAGCTAAGCGTTTTTGCAAATTCTTTATATCCTCCATTTTCATTTTTGAAACTAAATACTTCAAATGGTCCGTCCTGAGCATTGAGTAAAAATGGCGTAATGGCGACAATATTGCTGTCGGTCCATTGATGGGTGAGAACATACTGATAATATAGTGCGATTTGGTGTTCTGAAAGATTCTTGGTAGACCAGCCAGTTTCGGTGATGAAAACGGGAAGCTTTTTGGTGCTGAATAGACGAATTAATTTGAGATCTGATCTGTACGAATCTATTTTGTTGGCTCCTGATTTGTCAGCCCTGGCAGAAAAATCGGGATTGGGATAGGCATGTGATGTCCAGCCATCAATTTTGTTGAAGATGTCAGTGTGTCTGAGATACATTCTTTCGAGATATAGCCTCCAGTTAAGCGATGTTTTGCTGTTGGATGCGGCATTATCGAGCCCTGCCGGAAGGATGAAAAAATCGGTTGACTTGGCTTTAAAAATGTCAATGGCATTGTTGAGTGTGTCAGAGTATTTCTCAGGAGATACATATCCACCATATTCATCCGATCGATTAACTTCATTAAAAATGATGACATAACGATTTTCAATCGGCCAAGTGAGATCACCTAGGAAGTTTGCAAAATCGACCAAATCAAAATTGTTTGGCTCTGCCCAGTTTGAGCCTTCCGGAACAGTGGCAACACGAATGATGGGAATTAATTTTTTGGATTTACAATCGTCTAGAAATTTTTGCCATTTTTTACGATCTCTATCAGATGCCTGAATGGGAATGGTGACATATCCCCATTCTCCCCTCCCCTCATTGTTGACGATATTTGACGCTGGCTCTATTTCATCCGGAAACAGAATATGAATTCCAATTTTATTATTGGGTACGGCCAGGGGATCGGTAATCGCGCGGACATCACCAAACGAGTTTAGATAGATGAATAGAGTGATAAGAATGGCAAGAAAGGACACACTGATATTATACGGGCTTGGTCTTGCCAAGATGTTGATATGCCTTGTCTGTGGCAACTCGACCCCTGCTAGTTTTTGAAAGAAAACCGGACTGGAGCAGATATGGCTCATACAGATCACTAATAGTGTCAACTGATTCTGAGATAAGAGCGGCAAGAGTTTCCAAACCAACAGGACCGCCTGCGTGTTGAACAATGATAGCCTCTAATAGCCTGCGATCGGTGGCATCAAGCCCTTCATTATCTACTTCAAAGAAATCAAGAGATTTTTTGGTGATGTCCAAACTAGATTTTGAGTCATGCTCCACTTGATTAAAGTCGCGAACTCGTCTGAGAAGTTTTAGAGCGATACGAGCGGTTCCACGTGAGCGTTTGGCAATTTCTAAAGCAGAGTCTTCGTCTAGCGTAAGTTTAATTTTTTTGGCGGCTTTGAGAATAATACCTTTGAGCTCTTCCGGCTCGTAAAAGCGAAGTCGATGAACAATTCCAAAACGATCTCTCAGAGGTGAGCTGATTTTTCCTGCTTGGGTGGTGGCACCGATAAGGGTGAAGGGGTTAATATCCAAACGAAGATTTTTGGCTGCCGGACCCTTGCCAAGAATAATATCGATAGCAAAGTCTTCCATGGCAGGATAGAGGGCTTCTTCGACCGGTTTATTTAAGCGATGAATTTCATCAATAAATAGAACGTCACCCGGCTCTAGGGCTGTAAGAATAGAGGCCAAGTCGCCAGCTCTTGTCATAGCTGGCCCGGAGGTAATTTTGAGATTGACACCCATTTCGTTCGCGATTATATGAGCCAGAGTTGTTTTTCCCAGACCCGGAGGGCCATATAGAAGAGTGTGCTCCATGGGCTCTTCGCGAGATTTGGCCGCTTGAATAGCGATCTGAAGAGACTTAACCACTTGAGGTTGACCCATAAAATCAGCCCACTTTGCCGGCCTGATGGTGGATGTTTCTGGCTGATTGGTCATTTTCTTAGAAGTTTTAAGGCCGCCTTGACTTGAGCGCCCAAGGGTAGTGAAGAGTCAATTTGAGAGTAGATTGAGGAAATTTCTGTTTTTTGGAAACCAAGACTGACAAGAGAGTCAACCAGCTCAGAGTTGCCCTCTAGATTGCTCATGTTGACATCACCCTTGCCAATTTTTGATTTGAGATCAAGAATTATTTTTTGAGCTGTTTTTTTGCCTACTCCTGAAATTGATGAGAAAAAACCTAGATTACTGTCCATAATGGCGTTTTTGATATTTGCTTCGGTGGATGAAGTGAGCATAGCCAAGGCGATTTTGGGCCCGACGCCAGAAACGGTAAGCAGAAGCTCAAAAATATCGAGATCTTGAGGAGTTTTAAAACCAAAAAGAGAAAGATCGTCTTCTCTGATGTGGGTGTGGATATACAGAGTTGCCTTTTGAGATTCTAAGAAGTTGACGTTGTGAGGAAGATGAACCGTAAAGCCGATACCATTGGCATAAAGAATTATTTTTCCGGTGGACGCGTATTTAACTGTGCCTTCAAGATAGCCTATCATGAAATCCAGTATATCACGCTCAGTTTCGGATTTTTACTGGGTGTGGATGGTGAAAAATGTGAGTAAGAGCAATGGCTACAGCATCGGCCGCATCATCTGGCTTGGGAGTTTCTTTAAGATGCAGAATTTTGGTAACCATAAATTGAATTTGATGCTTGTCTGCTTGGCCATATCCCACAAGAGACGACTTCACCTGAAGGGGGGTGTATTGAAATATGGGAAGTTTGGCTGTTTGCCCGGCCAAGAGGATTACTCCCCTGGCAGCGCCGACGTCAAAAGCGGTTTTGACATTGGTCGCAAAAAATAGAGACTCAACAGAAAGAACATCCGGTTTGTGTTGCTTAATTAATTTGGATAAAAAAACATAGATTTTTTCCAATCTTTCGGGCAGTTCAGAGTTTACTTTGGTTTCAAAACAACCACACTCAACCAGAGAATCGATCCCTTTTTCGTGTTCAACTATCCCCCAGCCTACCCTGCCGGTTCCCGGATCAATTCCTAGTACTTTCATATGGCAATTGTACACATTATTGAACAATTTTATGTCTAGTGTTCCATTTTTAATAGGTTCAATGGTAAAATATATGGCGTTGATGTTGGGTCAGTAGCTCAGTCGGTTAGAGCACCTGCCTTTTAAGCAGGGTGTCCCGGGTTCGAGTCCCGGCTGACCCACTTTTAAAATATTACGCCCTTGGGCGAAATATTTTAAAAATTGAAATACGGGACGAGAATGGCGGAACCAGTTTCGTAACGAACCTGGTGAGCCGGGGTCGACGAATTTGCGAAGCAAATATCGGTGACCGAGTCCCAATATAAATTTAAAATTTTGGTCCCGTCGTCTAGCGGCCTAGGACGTCAGGTTTTCATCCTGAATATCGCGGGTTCGATTCCCGCCGGGATCACCTTAAATAAATTTCGCCCAGATTTCTGGGATATCGCCCGCGCGCCCGCCCACGCACGGAGCGATGCGAAGGGCTTTTTTAACTCTCCTGTAAGTTGTTTATCTTTCAAAAAGTAGTTCGAGCCGATGTTTTTAGCGAAGATCCGCAAATCTTCGCTAGGGGTATCCGGTCGCGCGACTTTTTGCGCCTGTAAGGCGCAATTTATAAATTCTTCCATGGGTTCGAGCCAACTCGAACCCCCAGCTTTTGTTTTGGCTATCTTGTCTTCAAGGATATTCTTTTCAGTGAATAACTGATTCTTTTTACCTTTGTATGTTTTAGAGTCAATAGTGCCATCAAGATAGCTATCAAGGAGGAGGTTGAGTTTTCCGTCTATCGTTTGAATATCAAACTTGAGTTTTACTAGAGATTCCTGCACAGATTGCTGATTCAAGACTCTGTCTCGTTCGAGCCAATTGAGCCAATTTTTCTTCCATGCTTGGGGAAGGGTGGCGTGAGAAACAAAACCAACTAGTTGATCTTTTAATTTTGTTTCTTCTAAGTACGGCTGAGAACAGAGTTTGAGCTTTTTTGTACACCTGTAATATTTGAAGATTTGTATTCCGCCGTGTTTGTAGTGTTTGGTGTGAGTCTCAGCCGTAATACATGCGCCACACTCTCCACAACGCATGAGACCGGAAAAAGCAAAGTCGTGGGCTTTGAATTTCGATACTCCTTTTTGTTCAAGTTTTTTCTTTACTGTATTAAAGAGTTTTCTCGAAATGAATACTTCATGTTTGCCTTCGAAATATTCGCCGTTAAAGTGCATGATGCCGATATAGAATTGGTTGGTGAGCATGGTGTGGACTCGAGTGATGTTTACCTTTTGTCCGTTTTTCTTGGTAATGCCCCCTCGATACAAGAGATTTACTATATCGGTGAATGATACTTTTTCTTTGGCGAAGGTTTCGAAGGCTTTTTTCACGACTTTAGATTTTTCTGGGTCTACTTCGATACCTTTGGTAATTTTATTGTTGAGGTAGCCATAAGGAGCTTGAGATGGCCAGACGCCATTGCGGATTTTTTGGCGGAGACCTCGTTTGACATTTTCACTGAGGTTGTCGACATAGTATTTCGATTGACCGAAAGCAAGATTGAGCATGAACTTTCCTTGCGGAGTATTATCAAACCAAAAGGAAGGAAACTTGAGGTCAAGCAGTTTGCCTGTGTCGAGAAGGTAAATGAGGTATCCGCCATCGATAGAGTTGCGCGCAAGTCTATCGGGATGCCAGGAAAGAATGGCGTCGGCCTCGCCACTTTCTATTTTGCTGAGAACTTCTTTGAAAACGGGTCTGCCTGGACTCTTGGCTGTTCTTGATTCCGAGAAAGTGGCGACTATCTCAAGTCTTTCCCTTATGGCGAATTCTTGAAGTTCAGCAATCTGCGCTTCAATGGACAAGACTTGTTTGTCTTTTTCATCGGTACTCTTTCGACAATACAAAATGTATTTCACCTTACTTTCATTTAACCATATATTTCCCGAAAGAGTACGGTTAAGACAAACATAGTCTTGTTCCCCGTTTTGCGTTGGCAGTTCTTTATCTTTTTGAAAGAAAACAACTTTTAAGCCCTGAGCATCGCTCCGTGCGTGGGCGGGCGCGCGGGCGATATCCCAGAAATCTGGGCGAAATTTATTTAAGGTGAGGTGTTATAACGAAGTTCGGACCTATTTCCAACAGAATTATTGATTAATGGCTCACCGCTCGGCAAAATTGCCTCGCGGTTCGCCAACCCCGCCTGCCGTAAACATCGCCTCGAACGGCACCACCGCAGTGGTGCAAAAAGAACCGCCAACGCAAAACAGATTTTCTTATAGTTTTATCTATGAATGTTTAAATTGGATAACACTAAACACGATCAAAATCAGAGATTGTTTTCCAGTATTTGGCGAAAACTTTATTATTTTTTATTATTTTATCCATTATGCTAGATTGGCTTATTTCCGAAAATTTTCCAAAATAGTAATTCCAGATTTTATCCTTTGGTGGGTTCTTGAGTAGGAACTTAACGTGTTTCCAATGGAAACTTTGAAGAAAGACTAAAACTATTAATTCTATATTTTTCTTTTGCTGACTTTGATTATTTAACGCCCACTTAATGTTTTTGGCCATATATTTTTCTCTCAAATAGATCTGAACCCACCAAAGCCAATTTTTTTCAGCGCAGGGATACATATTTTTCCATACCTCGTAGAATTCATTTACTAATTTATGTGGTGCATCAGTTCTATAGACTTGAATATTGTTACCTTTCTCCCATTGGTTGCTGATATTGACCCACATCCTAATATCGGATTCAACATAAGGCATTTCTACTAAATGCCTTCTAAGACTTTCTAGTTGCTTTTCCAATAAGTCGGTCGGCTTCTTATCTAGTGGAAACTTGTTATATTCTGTGTCTGGAGTTTTATTGTCGTTGGGATACTCAAGTAACACTATATCAGGCTGATATTGCACTATTGCCTCCGCTTGTCTAAAGTCAGCCTTATTTCCCTCAACGCAATTAACTTGAATATATTTAATCTTCATAATTATTTATATCCTTGCGCTTGTAACGTAAATAGTTCTTCGTACAACCCCTTCTTACTCATTAGTTCTTTATGGTTTCCCTCCTCAACTATTTTGCCTCCATCCAGTACCAAAATTCTGTCTGCATTACGGACAGTAGAAAACCTGTGAGAAATGATGATTACGGTCTTATCCTTTTGTAGATTCTGAACTTTTTCAAAGATCTCGTATTCTGCTTTGGCGTCGATGGCGCTAGTAGGTTCGTCAAGAATTAATAAGGGAGCGTTACGATAAAAGGCTCTTGCTAAGGCAACTTTTTGCCATTGTCCACCGGACAAATCAATTCCACCCTCAAACATTTTGCCCACGATCTGATCTTTTCCATCCGGCAAAGTTTCAATAAACTTGTCGGCTCCAGATTTGAAAATGGCGTCTTTTAGCAGTCTGGTTTTTCTGGGCTTACTTAATTCGCCAAAATAGACGTTTTCCTTAAGAGTAAACTGATACTTTATAAAGTCCTGGAATAATGCACCAATCTCCTTGTGCCACTTATGGAGATCAACTTTTTTAATATTTACGCCATTTAATAGAATTTCACCTTCGGTTATGTCGTGAAATCTCAAGAGTAGTTTAATTAAAGTCGTTTTTCCCGCCCCATTCTCTCCGACTAAGGCGATTTTTTCTCCGCTTTTAATAATTAAATTAAAATCTTTTAATATATACCTTTCCGTTCCGGGATATTTAAAAGATACTTCTTTAAATTCAATTTCAGTTGGTTTAGGTTTCTCTGGAATTAGTTCTGGATTTGTTGGCGATTTAATAACTTTTTCAGTAGCCAAAAATTCAAAAAATTTGTCAAGATATTTGTTACGTGATGAAATACTGGAGTACATATTAAGAATACTTTCAGCACTAAAGGTCAAATTAAGGGCTTGCTGAAACACTAAGGTAAACTGACCTACTGATAAAGTCCCCGCAAGTACTCTAGATAGATTTAAATATTGAGTGTAGACAAAGGCTCCAAGCTGAAGCAATCGGGTAAGCAAAATATTTATTATCCAAGGGTCATTAGCCCCCGCAAAATTGACGTAATATATTTTTTGTTCTTTTTTAATTTTATTTAGCAGAACAGGACCGGTCTGATAAATGGCTGCTTCTTTTGACGTGGAGTCCGCAGATAATAAGTTCTTGATATACTGAGTGATTCTGATCATCTTGGTTCTTTTTTCTACAAAAAACGGCCATGTAGCCACCCTTAGCCGATCCCAAGCAATGTAAGACGGAATAGTGGCAACGATAATTAACGGAGCAAAGATCGGAAAAGTAGCAGAGACAACTATCGTGGCGGTAATAAACTTAAACACAGCATCTACTAATCCCGTAAAACGATCGAGATGTGCTTGAAGTGTGCCCTTCATGCCTTCAAGCTGGGCGATAAGACTTTGAAATTCAGGATTTTCAAATTTTGCTGGATCTAGTTCTGTTAGTTTCTTGTTAATGAGAATATCGAGATAGCCCTCAATCTCTGCCTGAAGAAATACCTCTCGAACATCAATAAAGCTTTTTAAGGCCAATTTAACGACAGTAGCCAGTAAATAAAAGATAATTATCCAGAGTATGTCAGGGTGAGAAATGTTCTGTAAGACCTGAAGGATGTCGAGGAGCTTAGCTAGGAGGTAGACTTGAATGAGAGGGTAAAGAGTGCTTTCGTAAAGTTTGCTAAAAAGGGCAATTAACGCATATATGCCGTTTGCTTTCCAGGCTATCTGGAATGATTTTAACCCATAACTTAGTGTCTTTTTCATAGGTAAATCTGTTTAAAAATTTCTGCAATACCAAAATAACCACTTTGGGTATTCGTAGTTGAACTTATCTCGATTAACATAGAGATATTTAAATTCTTTAGATCTAAGTATATAATATCTACATGTCAGAATTTGAACCATCAGATGAAATGGCTCCACAATCAGCTCCTTCAGCAACGACAAAAACATATCGTTTGAGCGATGTGGTAGAAATGGGTGAATATGACCCTGAATATTTGGCAACGTTTGCGGAATGGCACACACTCAGCAAACAAGTCCAGTGGACACTTATAAAAAAAGCTTTAGATATAAGAGAAAGACAGCTGGTTCAACAATGGGCGGAGGTAAATAATGTACAGAATTTTAGATTGAAACCAGAATTAAAAAAGGTTTTGAAAAATCTTGAAGATAAAAGACGTGAAGTTATGAACGATAGGGAAAGATTGCTTTCAGTATATTTCAGTATGTAAGGTGAAAGATTTAGCCATCCTGTATCCTCGGTACTTTTTCAATTATTTTTGATTGAAATGTTTTTTATTAGTTCCTTCAATTCATTTGGTACCGGCCCGTTAAGTATGGTCTCTATTACATCAAGCATATCTTCTTTGCAAAGAGCAATATTCAAAGGACTTATATAATCTGATATATCATTCTTCTGAGTATTCCCGAAGTGAGCAATCCTGTTCTTGTAATCATCAGTTTTTAACTCAACAAAACACAACAAGGGTTTGTTTGAGACATCATGATTTGTAAAAACTTGTTTTTCTGAGAATCGTTTTAATGAGTCAGATTTTTCGTCATTTAATATTTCAGCTACATACCAGATTTCAGGAGTTTTAGTAAGAAAAACATATTCGCTATTGTCAAGCCGGAAAGTTTCCCCAAAAACAAGTGACGATGTCATAGTATCTGGGTTGAAAGTTCAATTTCTTCCTGACTTACCAAACAATCTTTATCGTGAATAGCTAGAGTATATGGTATTTCTTCGAGTTCTCTGGTCATAGACCATGGGGCTTCTTTGTGAGATGCGTTTTCTATAAATGAGGTATTTTTATCTCCAAACCTACTTATCACTTTTTTAAGGACATCCAGCTCTGTATCTGAAAAATATTTTGCTTCTTTTTCTGTAAATTTTCTCTTTGGAGTCACTCTCCACATTTCAAAGTTTTCTAGGTGTTCGATTGAAATTGTATCGGCTAAAAGTGAGTTGTCAACGTCGTTTCTTGCTGAATCGATTAAATTTTTTATGGTTGTAGGAATAGGACCATGTTCTAAGTTTATATAAGTGTCGTAAGTAACGGGAGTTCCATATGTTTTTAGATGAATAAAATCGAGAAAATATATAAGTTTAAGCAATTTAGTTTCCCCCAAAAATTTTGGGTCTGTAAAATTGGAAAAATATAACAGGATTGCTTTTAATTTTGAAATTGGTACCTTCATGGCAGGGCTATAGATTGAGTTTGACACTAATAAGGAGAAAATGCAAATTAGCGCAATTATACTTATTTTTGTATAAAAGTCAACTATAGGATATTCGTGGCTGTTATTGTGCCTGCGAAGCAGGCACTTTGGCCGAAAAGCCAATACTGTCTCAAGTCTTAAATACCCGCTGATAAAATGGTTTCCTAATCAGTGGGTATTTTATGGCGAGCGGAGCGAGCCATATTTGAGACAGTTTCGACACAATCACTAGATGTGAAGTTGTGGCGAACATATAGATGCGACAGCGATAGCTGGCGCTTGCTCGCTAGAGTAATCATCCAGACCGAATTGGAGTATACGAAGTAACGACTTTGAGGTCGGGATACTGTATTTGTATTCCTCACCGACAACCGCAGTTGGAGGTGAGGTGTCGCGCGACCGGTAATACCCCGACGGCAGGCGGGGTTGGCGAACCGCGAGGCAATTTTGCCGAGCGGTGAGCCATTAATCAATAATTCTGTTGGAAATAGGTCCGAACTTCGTTATAACACCTCACAAGTCAAAAAATCCAGGCCAAATAAAAATGCCCTGGATTTTTTTGTTAGTTCTTCAAGGCTAAAAGTGTTCCATACCCAGAGAGCTTCATATGCAATCCGTGAGCTATAATGATAATAGATCTTTAGCTGTCTGAGGAGAAGTTTATGAACAATAAGGCAAAAACAATATTGGCAGTCATAACCTTTTTAGGCATGGTCGTGGTTAATGCCTTGGCGAATATTTTGCCCATCAATAACACCACTACCGGCGATGTGTCTAATGCGTATCCAAACCTGTTTGCCCCCGCTGCCTTAACCTTTTCAATCTGGGGGGCGATCTATGCACTGCTGGCGGCTTACACGATTTATCAGACAGGTATACTTCAAAAGAAGATCCTGACTTCGACAAGCAGGGTATTTACAGATATTAATAGCTATTACATTACCAGTTCGGTTGCAAATATACTGTGGATTTTCTCCTGGCATTATCGCCAGATTGGTATTTCAGTAATCTTCATGCTGGTGATTCTTTATTGTCTGATAAAAATTGCTGATATTACCAAACAACTGCACTTATCAACAAAGGAAAACTTTCTTATTAGGGTGCCGTTTAGCGTCTATTTTGGGTGGATTACGGTAGCTACCATTGCCAACATTACGACGTTTTTAGTGAGTATTAATTGGAACGGAATTGGTTTGACCAATCAGCAGTGGATGGTGATTATTCTCTTGGTCGGTGCTGCTATAGGTCTTGTAAGAATGCTTAAAGATAGTAGTAAAGCCTATGGTTTAGTATTGATTTGGGCCTATTTGGGGATCTTCATCAAACACAATGCCACTTTTGCCAACCAATACCCTCCGGTCATTACTGCTGTCCTGATTTGTATCGGATTATTTATCCTAGCGGAAGGAAAATTATTTTTAAGGAAAACCTTATGACTGAAGTAGTTTATACAGTGATTTTTGTAATTGGAGTGACGGCGTTCTTTAGTTATCTTAGTTTTAAACAAAAAAAGTCATCCTGGGAGGGAGTAGTTGTAAACAAAAAAGAAGATACTGATGATGAATCTGGTGTGACTACTTATTACGTTTATTTTAAAACTAATTCAGGCAAGAAAAAGGTTAATCTTGGATCGTCTGCTGTTGAGTATGGTAAGTGGAATATTGGAGATAAGGGAATTAAAAAAGCAGGATCATTCTTTCCAGAAAAATAACCGCGTTCTTTACTTTGCTTGTTTTAAACTATTCCCATCCCATTCAATTACTGGTTCATCACCAAACTTTGCAATAATTTCCACAGATTGGCTAATCCAAGTTCCATAGTTAATCATTTTATTTTTTGGGCCCTCAAAAGGGGCAATAGCAAAATATAGGGTGATTTTGTAACGATTATCTGGCAATCGATTATCAACTTTTAAATCAGCTGGTCTGAAACCTGTCTTATAACCTTCTCCATTACCAAAAACTTTACCCATGGTGTAGATGCCGCCTAAGTCTCTATCTTCTGCAGGATTAGCGGCCAAATTATCCCAACAGGTAGAGGAAAAACAGGAGTCCATCATGTAAGAATCACTACTAACATTTACAATTCTGATGATTTGGTTAGGAATATCTTTATCAACTTTATCTGTTTTAGGATTTTCCTCTGCAACCTTTTTCTCTTCCTTAACTTCAGACTTTGAACTGCTTAAGAATTCTTCAATTTCTCCTTGGGACATGGGTTCAAGTTTTTTATTCAAACTCTGCAACCACTCTTCGACTTCAGCTTTTTCCATTTCCGCTACGGTTACAGTCCCTGGATATTGAGTTTTGCGTATGACTTGGAATGGCCTATGATACTGAAAATTTCTCAGATCAACTCCGATAACCTTTCCTTCCTGTGCTGATTCTCTAAATTGCTCCAATCCGACCATAACCGATTCAAACTTACCATAGGCAGTTCCAAGATTATTGGGAATATTGGTTATGGTTAAAACACTAGCAATCGGTTCAGTAACGGTTCTAATATCTTTAACAAAAGAGGATACTTTATTTTTATCCCCTAAGGCAATTTGAGCCCCATCTTCGGTTACCTCCAAGGCTAAATCGACTCCAACGACCACCGTAGTTACCTGTGTCAGTGTCCCGGCTGCTGCGAATCCCCCTGCAGCGCCTCCAGTTATAACTACTCCCCCCACATACCCCGCTACTTTACAGCCGTCTTTAATTACCACTGCCGAAGTTTCCAGTTTTTGAAGAGTATCTCCGGCTTCAGTCCAACCTTGTGCTGTTGTCTCATCTTGTGCTTGATTGAGAATAAGCTGAGCTTTTTTAGCATCTACTCCTAAGTGTTTAGCTAAAGTTGCAATCCCTTTAAATCTTGGTGCTTTATCATAAATATCAGATATCTCTTTGGCAGTGTATGCTCGAGCTGATTTCACCAGTTTATAATTAACAGCAACTTTGTCTAATTGTTTATTTGCATTCTCCTCCAGTCGTTTTGCTTCTTGATCTAAACTATTCCAATCCTGAATTAAGCTTGTCATGTTCTTGTCCCAAGTTGAGTAGTCAGAATATTCCTCTGCTTCTACCAGGATGTTATCAGTGCGATTGCGCAATGAAAGGTATCTTTTTGAGATGTCTATGGTTTGTTTTAAAACAACTTGTTCACTGTCACTTGAGTCATTCTTTAATGATAGAAGGAAAAACGCGCCACCACCCAAGGTTAATAACAACACAAAAAGAATTACAATTTTTTTCATTGTATTATATTTTTTTCCTTAACATTAAATATATCCGACCATGATCTCGCGAAATTGAGAGCGTGGATTCAAGCTCGCCCTCTTTCCAACTCATCTTGCCGGTTTTTTGGTCAAATAAGTATTCTGGTTTATCTTTATAAAGTTTTTGATATTCTTCTTCCAAAATTAAAAACTCGTCAATATCATCTTTACCATCCTTGTCTTGGTCTCCGCTATCTATCACGGTAAAGTATTTTGTGTATTCAACTTCACCACCTTTTTGATTAAGTAAACCATAAGATTTCTCATGTTCAATTAGGTTTGAATTCAACTCTAAAATCTTGGGAAAGTCGATAAAATATTTTTCGATTTTCTCATCGTTATATTTTGGCAAGTGAACTTGGATGTAGCCAGTGTTTCCCGATCCATAATGAGCTGCTGAAACTTTGTATTCATCAATCTTCCCTGTAACCATTTGTCTATTTTCGGAATCGTCCGCTATCAGGTTATCAAATAATTTTTTATAATAATCAAAAAATTCTTCTTGGTTGGCCTCAGTTTCAAAAACGACATTAAAATAGGCAAAATTATTTTCATCAAACTCTGATACATTCTTTGGATCAGTATTTACAAATATCTTATTGGAGCTGACTTTGCTTAGTTTGTATAGAGGAACTTTATCAATTGGATATCCGTCGATAATAAATGTTGGTTGATCTATGGTGAGTTGTGACGAAGTTTGTGCTGTATCCGTACTTTTTGTCTTGTTTTTTAAAACAAATAACAACAAAACAACAGGCACTATTACAATAATAGTTAATATCAATTTCTTTGTATTCATACTTAATGATAGTATAACATTTGCCTAAGACCCTTTAAAATGAGCCTTATAATGTTAAACATCTCACTGTTACATATTATTAACAATAAGCCTGGTAGAACTTCTTCTCGTCATGAGGTGAGATGGTATAGCTATTCTTGGCTTACCTCCTCGGTATCGATGACTACAATTTTGCCGTTATAATAAGTGAAACCTAACTCTTTTAATCGTTCGTAAGTCTTTAAAATGCTCTCGAGTAGGTGTTCCACCCTGAACCCAGAGGGCTCACAAGTAAAAAAGGAGTGGTTTATCCACTCTTTTTTATTTGTCCTTATGCAGGGAATCGAAAGGCGGAACCAGTTTCGTAACGAACCTGGTGAGCCGGGGTCGACGAATTTTTCATCAGAAAAATATCGGTGACCGATTCCCGCCGGGATCACAATAGAAATCTCTCGTCTGCCGAGGGATTTTTTTGTTGGGATTATTGTTTTGAGTTGTGTAGTTAATATATGATTAAGTGTGGTAAGAAAACCTGCAAAGAGATCTGGGCTGAAAAAGAAAATCTTATATGGAACTTTGGCCTTCGCTGCAGGAGCATTTAGCGTTGGTGTTGCAACCAAAACTATTCCAATACCTCTATATAGTGTGGAGAGAGTAGTTGATGGAGATACTTTTGTTACGACTGATAACCAGATGATAAGAATACTGGGAATTGACGCTCCCGAACTGGGAATGTGTGGTGGTGATGAAGCAACCAAATCATTGACAAAAATACTAGAAAAGTCCCCTCTTTATATCAAAATTGTTTACCGTGATAGTAATCACCGGCTTTACGGTACTGTATACAACTCAAGTGGGTCTGTGGCCAAACAACAATTGAGAAATGGCATGGCTTTGATGCTTAATAATTCTGATACTAAAATGGATAATTTAAATGAAGCTTTGGCTGAAGCTAAAGAAAATAAGCGAGGAGTATTTAGCTCGAAGTGTACTCAAGTAACTAACCCTAATAGTACAAAATGCATAATAAAAGGAAACAATCGAAGAGGTGCAGGATCAAAACCAACCTATCATTTTCCTGGCTGTGGAGAATACAACTTGACGATTATTCAGCTGTACGACGGCGATCGATGGTTTTGTACTGAGAATGAGGCTCTCAAAGCAGGATATGTTAAAGGTTCAGATTGTTTTGAAAAAACTTTCAAATAAGATTTTATTGCCTGTTATTTCTTTTAGTTATCCAAGAGATTATTAGGGAACCCAAGAAGAACATAGAACCGATGAAACAAGGGGTTACAAAGATGTTGTCTGATGGTACTCCAGAACATGACATTTGAGTTGATGCACTGCTGAAATAGAAATTGTAGATTTCCAAAGCTAGATTACTTAAGGCAAAGATGGTAGACCCAATTAGTAAAATATGTAACTTTTTCTGATTGATTATCTTTTTGGGTCTTGAGGATTTGTTGATAAAAAGTGACCAGATAAATGCACCTAAAAAGGCAAAGGCGCCATAAAAACAGGGTGTGGTGACGGGATTGGGAATGACGCAGTTGCTGATTCTGGTGATATCACCATATATATTGTAAAAACGGGTGAAGTCTGAAATAACGGTGAACCAAGCAAAAATGGTTCCCATTAGTAACCATACGGATTGAACTGTGTGCATTATTTTCATATATTTATTAAGTCAAATTTAGTGCTTTTTTATACCATAGTTAGTATAGCAAAATGATTGATTTTTTGACTCTATTGTGATAATATAGGATATTCTGCACATTTACAGGAGGGCTATATGAGCCTTATTGCAAAATTGTTTAAAGTTCCAAAAGGCAAAAGCCTTATCTATTGGCTCCTCGAGATAGAGAGTGGTCCAATCAAACAAACTCTGGCGTTTGTCGGGTTTGCAGTTCTATTTTATTTCCCCTTTGGCTTAGAAGGCGCAATTGCCCTTTTGTCCGGGATGTGGCTTCACGAACTTGGCCATTTGTATGTGTTCTTGGCCAATGGAATTAAAGCCTTCGTTAGATTTTTGTTTCCTCTTGGAGCCGTTGCGGTTCCGATAAACGAGGAAGAAAACAAAAGATCGGACTTGCTTCCTTGGTGGAATATCGCCACTTTATTACAGGCCGGACCAACTGTAAATGTCCTATTGATGATATTTGGGGCAATTATGGTATATTTTGGCCTTTGGCCAACATTAGGAAAACAGTTAATTTCCATGAACGGGGTTTTGGCAATATTTAATTTATTGCCTATCTGGAACATGGATGGAGGCCAACTCTTTCACGTAATTTTTTCTTCACTAAAAGAAAAATATGATGTGTTTTTGGCAATTTTTGGAGTTGTAGTCTGCGTAGCAATGCTTGGATTATTACTGATTTCTCCGCTATCTCAAGGTTTGTATTCGTTTCTTTGGGTGTTGTATACCAAAGGAACACTGATTATCTTTCTATTTTTATTTATTGTCGGTATTTTGAATAAACAAGGGAAGGATAATCCACTACATTCAAGCAGTATCCAAGCCATGACACTGAAACAGGTTTCCATGCAACTTGTTTGGTATTTGGCTTTAGTGACAATCGCTCTGCTTGTTTTAAACCTCCCTTTATAGGGAGGTTTTTCTTTTTTTCTTAAGATTTTTGACGTTAAAAAATCCCCTCCATTGAGGGGATTTTTTTACTTACTAAAATACTTATTTCCACCGCCGTCTAATTGCAAGATATAGAACGACGATGATTATAATGGCTGCAACAGCCACAGAAGCTGGGTCGCCAGTCATAACACCAGCAACAACACCAACAAACCAATCCCAGATTGTGCCGGAGAACTTAAATATGGCAACAATTACGAGGATAATTACCAAGACTGGAATGAGTAAAATTCCATATTCTAAAATTCCCTGACCCTTTTCTGTTTTCAACTTCTACTCCTTAAATTTAAAAGAATTGATTTAGATCGCTCTAAATCTGATGTGGAGTATATTACCACAATAATCGATATATTGCAGGCTATGGGATATTATATTGCCCCCATTGTTCGGGAAATTAGACGTATGTCAGCCTGCCCTCAACCTTTCGATCCAGATTTTGATGATTTGTGAGATATTCCTTGATGACTTCTTGCGCTGAAGTGGTCACTGTTTTTGATTTTCCTGATGCTTCAAGCACTTCAGTGGAAACGTTTAGGTAAGCTTGGCAATTTTTGAAATGATAGCCTTGAACAAGAATGGTGTATGACCTGTTTTCATCAACATTTTCGCCATTGATTTCCAAACTGAGAAGTTTTTCTTCCTTGTCACTGTAAACAGCTTTGATACCGACATTTATTTGATAACACTCCCCTTCTCCTTTTCTGTTTTCTAGTCTCATAAAGTGAGCAAACATTGCTTTTAGCGTGGCTCCTGTTACCTCATGTTTGGAAAGATAATCATCATAAGGAAAACAGGCCAGCAAGTCTTTGAGCGCCACAACTGGACCCAAGCTGTTTACACGAATCGAACCGCTGCCAACCAGAGCAACATCTACCGCATAGTTCTCGGCAAAAATATCTGCAATTAAGTTTCCTAGAGATGTTTCAATTTCCCTTTTTGGATGGGTAAGTTCTTTTTGAAAATGAGTAAGGGTGACTGAGTATTTTTTATCAACAATGTCTTTGTATGATTCGATGAAGTTTTGTAAATTTTCATCTGGTTTACAAAGATCTTCGTTGATTGGCAGAAGCTGCCAAGTGTAGTCAATGATTTTATTCGTATCGTCGTCGATAACCAGATCGAATCTGCCGATTTGATCGGTGCCGTTGCCGGCTTGAGCGATAACAATGTTATTGACAACTTCAGGCTTGTCCATAAAGCTGTGACTATGACCACCAATAATCATGTCCACCCCCAGCTCTGGTTTGAGCATTTTGGCAAGGGCAATGTCAGACTCTAGACCAATGTGGGTGAGTAATATGGTGAGATCGATATCGTCTCTTTTGTAAGCATTACAAATTTTGGTCACCTCAGAGTTAGCCTCTTCCAAGCTAACGATACTGCCAATTAGGGGGTCTAGCTTCAAGGCGTCCATGATTTTCTCGGTGATTATTCCGGTAAAAAGAATGTCTAAACCAGCTCTCTTGATTATCTCGTGAGACTTCATCAGTCTCTTGTTGTGGTTTTTTATATACAAGTTGGCATTGACGATGGGGAAATTGGCCATTTTTTCCAAAAATAACAGATGAGGCAAGCCATAATCAAACTCGTGATTGCCTAGAGCAACCACGTCTGGTGAGAGATAGTTCATGATTTCCATGGTAGAAATGCCTTTGTACTCGGCATCGATGAGAGAGCCCTGGACCATGTCGCCGGCGATGACGTAAAGAACGTTTTCTTCTTCAGACCTAACCTTGTTGATGTAGCCAGACAAAAGGGCTAACCCTCCCAGCAACTTTCCCTTCCCCTCTTTTATTTCGCTGATGAAATCGCCGTGAATGTCGTTGCTATGGAGTAGGATTATCTTTTTGGTCTTCATTCTTTTTTGCTTCTCGCCTTGTTTCAAGTTTTTCGAGATCTTCTTGATATTTTTCTCCTCTTATTTTTTTAGCCTCTTCGAGTTTTGCTAACTCACGCTGAAACCATTCTTCTTGGTCTTTTGCTCTTTGAGCTTTCTGTTTTTCGAGTTCTTCTTCCATTTCCTTCATTTTTTGGTCTAATTTGGCTTGACTTTCTGCCATTTTTGCATCTTCCGCAGCTCTTTTTTCTATTAGCTTTTTTTGAGCTTCGGCTATTTTTTTATCATCTTCGACTTTAATTTTGGCTTGTTCTTCTTCAAACCTTATTTTTGCTGCCGATTGTTCTGCTGCATTTATATCAGCCAACATTCCATGAGCAACAGCAATCGCGTTATCTTTTCCTCCGGATCTATATGCTGCAATTATATTATATCTCTGATCGGCGGTCATTCTTTCCCACGCAGTAGGTCCGGCACTATACACATCAACAATTTTTTCGACAATTTGCGGTGCAAATTTTTCATTAATAAGCGGCTCTGACTCAGAATATGGCATTGATGTGTATCGATCTTGTTCCTCTTGTGGGAGATCACTAAACCCTGGAATTAAATTCAGCCGAATGCTATTAACCTTTTGTGTTACTGAATCAACTGTTTCCGTTTCAGCTGCTGCTTCGTCCCTTTCAAGTTCTGTAGATTGGGGTGTTTGGGTTATTTCGGGTGTTGGTGGGGTTGGAGCTGGGGATGCTTTTTCAATCGGTTTATCTACTGTTTGAACATAACCTTGTCTCATCTCGTCTAATGCCTCTTCTTTAATTCGCTGAATTTCTTCCACCGCCCTGTCGCTTATTGCTTGTTGCTCTTTTCTTCTTTGATGTAATCTTTCAACAGCAGCTAATAAATTTGGGAAATCTTTGAGCGCTTTTTTTACGACCTCTGCAACTTGAGGAACATCCATGTCAACATTGTGCCATTCAGTTAGTGGGTTTCGCCTTCCATACTGTTTTAAAATATTTTCATCTAATGTCGGACGCTCAGAAGAATTAGTATCTTTCCCCATAACTTCTGCTGCCAGTTTATCTAGATCCTTAAAGCCAGTATCGTTTCTTTGGGCTTTTTGAAGTATTTCAATTCCCTTCTCTGAAATGACCACCACCTCCTGACCTCCTGTTTTTTCTGCTGCTAGTGTTGTAGTTGATGGGTGCTCTTGCCCTCCTTTTACTTCCATTTCCGGTATTGCTTGTCCTTCCATTAATTAAGTATACTTTAATCCTAAATCAATTAAGGTCTTTATTTTGCATTTAGTTCGTTTATGCCTTCGTTAATTTTTTGTATACTGTCTACTACTGGACCCTTGGTTTGTGTAAATTCTTTTTGAGTAGGATCTATTTCTTCAGGTGGTGGTTCGTAAGGACGAATAATTTCTTCTGTCGCTTTTTTCTGTATTTCCCTTATTTTTTCAATTGCTTTTTGCTTAACAGCTTCTATTCTTTCTAATTCTGCATAATGTCTTTTCATCACTTCTGCTAAATGGGGATAGTCTTTGAACTTTTCTTCTAAAAAATTTTTTACTCTTTCGGCAGTGACGTCTTCACCCAAGTTATAATCTTTTTTGAATTCTGCAATAAATTTATTAAAAACTAGAGCGTCGAGAGCCACTTGGTCTTTTGGGTCAGCACCCTCTGCGGTTATACTTCCTGCAAAATTATTTAGCCCACTTAGGTCTTTAACATAGCTCACCCGTTCTACCGCAAAAAGGGATGGACGACGTACCGTTTTTGGCTCCCAAGGTGTTTCCTCTTCTTTTACGTATATCCGTTGCATTTGTTGTTCAAAACCTCCTCCTTCTTCAGCCATTTTTCTATTTAATCACACCCAGAGCGAGAATGCTATTAAATCGAGACTAATGAAATTCTATTGTGCTCAAGTGATAGAATATTCAGGAACAAAGTACATTAATTCTACGAGGAGGTAGCCAATGCCTATTTACAAACGTGTTTTACTTAAGCTGACCGGTGAATTATTTTGCGAAAAGGGAAGAACCGGGATTGATTTCAATGCTGTAAAAAAAGTTGCCATTACTCTTGCACATCTCCGAACCGCTCATCAAACCGACCTGGCCATTGTTTTGGGTGGCGGAAATTTGTTCCGCGGTCGAAATGTTTACGAAGTTGATTTTGATAATGCCCAGGCTGATTACATCGGTATGCTCGGAACGATTATGAACGCACTGGCCCTGCAAGGCGAGCTAAATTCACTGAAGGTTCCCAATCGAGTGATGTCTTCTTTGTATGTAAATCAGGCTTGCGAGCCATACATCCGGTTAAGAGCAATCAGCCACCTGGACAAAGGCAATATCGTCATTTTGGCCGGTGGACTGGGACAGCCATTTTTTACTACTGATACGGCCGCGGCAAACATGGCGGCTCAGCTCAATTGTGAGGTTTTGTTAAAAGGATCAAGTGTGGATGGTGTTTATAGTGCTGATCCTAGAGTTGACAAACAGGCGTCAAAATACTCCACACTTTCGTATCAAGAAGCGCTGGAAAAAGGGCTCATGGTAATGGACGCAACCGCTTTTGCCCAGTGTAAAACTCAAAAGATTCCAATCATCGTTTTTAATGTTGAAGACTTAAGTAATATTGAAAAAATTCTGGAAGGTAAACAAATTGGTACTTTAGTAAGGTAGAATTTCCCCGGGTAATACCCGGGGATTTTATTTGTCGTATATTTAAGATATGTTAAATACTTTAGAGTTTATTAAATTGTATTTTTTGACCCTGCCGGTATATTTGCTGGTTGATGGATTTTGGCTCACGGTAGTTGCGAAGAATTTTTACGCCAAACATCTGGGATATTTAATCTCTCCTAACCCAAACTGGATTGCGGCCGGTATTTTTTATCTTGGCTACGTAATTGGTATCGTCATTTTTGCTGTGTCTCCTGCTTTGCGCGAGAGTTCTTTCGGAAAAGCCCTTCTCCTGGGAGCATTGTTTGGTGCTTTTTGTTATGCCACCTACGACTTGACCAACCTAGCTACAGTAAAAAACTGGCCCTGGTTTATTACTGTTATTGATATTATTTGGGGTGCGACAGTAACAATGATTGCGGCCGGTGCAGGATACTTACTCGGAAAAAGATTTCTCTAAGCCCGTCTCGGCAACATCGGGAAAAAGGCACTGGTCTTCTTTTTGTATTCTTCGAAGTCTTTTCGGCCTTCATATTTTTTCTCAAGCATGGGAATTCCGGATACCATGAGAATTAAATATGAAATCGTGAGAGGACTAATGATGGCAAGATAGCCAAGAGGTAGGGTGGCCACAATGAGAAATATCCCCCACCATTGGGGCACTTCACCAAAATAGTTTGGGTGTCGAGTAAGACTCCAAAGACCTTTGGTCATGAGTTTACCCTTGTTTTTTGGATCGGCAATGAACCGAGAAAGCTGAAGATCGCCAAGAAATTCAAAGAAAAATCCAACTAACCAAATAATGGCTCCGATAACGTTTATCCAGTGCAATGAGACGGTAATGTTCATTGAGGCGACGATTGCTGATGTGGAAATCAGTAACATAAAAAAGCCTTGGAGAATAAAGACTTGAAGGTAGGTGCGAAAATAGTACCACTTGCCCCAGTCTTTTTTCATTTCTACATAACGGCTATCCTCCGACCTTTTGATAAAGCGTCGATAAATGTGGGTGGCTAGTCTGATCCCCCAAAGTGTGGTGAGAAACAATATTAACGAAAACTGAGGAGAGTTGTTTTGGGATAGCGCATAAAGATAATACGTCACCGCGATAAACCCAAGTCCCCAAGCAATGTCGGCTACATCATTTCTTTTGGTAATGGCGGCGAAGATAAACCAACCGGTCATGTAAAAAAAGATAACTATGGCAACGGAAAGTATTATTTCCAGCATAACTTCATATTAGCGCATTTCTTTTATGCCAACAAAAAACCCAGGTCTCCCGGGGCTTTTTTGTTTTTAATTTGATTAGCGAACAAATTGTCGCTCTTTACGAACGATTTTCTTTGGACCCTTTTTGACCTTCTTTTCTTTGACGACTTCAATCTTGGGAGCATTTTTCACTTTGATTGGCTCTGGTCGGACATTTTCCTCTTTGGCGGAGCCTTCGGATTTGGATGAGTCTACAGGAACCGCAATCGAAGCTGATTGGCCCTTACGGACAAATACGTCTTTGATCTTGGTGGCTTTTTTACCGAGAAGGTTTCTGAGGTAATAGAGCTTGGCACGGCGAACTTTACCTTTTTTGATGATCTCAATTCCGGTAACGGTAGGGGTGTTGATGGGGTAGATTTTCTCTACTCCAACACCACCAACGGCGATTTTACGGACGATGTAACTTTTTCCCTGACCATCACCACGGATAGCGATAACGATGCCTTGAAAGGCTTGGGTACGAGTTTTTTCACCCTCTTTAATTGTCTGAGAAACTTTGATTGTGTCTCCGACACAGAACTCTATTTTGTCCTGCCATTTGATTTGATTTGCCATTTTGAATTGTGATTAGATAGTTATTTATATTTAAGCATCGTTATTTTATCAGCCCATGAGCGTTTTTTCCACCTGCTTCTCAAGTTCTGGGGTGTAATCGACCTTGTAGGGAAGTTTTATTTTCTTTAAATTGTTACCGGATTCTATCGCAATAGTTATTTCGTGATCTCCTTTGTGAGTTTTTAGGAGCTCACTTACTTTTTCCAATCTTTCTTTGGGGGTGCCGTTTTTGACAAATATTTCATGAATCATGTCTTGGGGTGTTAGCTTGGTGTCTATCGGCACTGCTGAGTCGACCACGATCTGAATCTTATCGTCACGATTATCAACTTTTCCTTTGATAATGAGAGCGGTGTCTTCTAGAAAATTTAGTGGATTTTCAGCGTAAAGCTTGGGAAAAATAACACAGTCAATACTTTTGGTGTCGTCTTCAAGGGTGATAAAGGCCATCTTGGAGTTGTTTTTTTTGGTGTTTACCAGCCTGACTCGAGAAACAACACCTGCGAGAGTGACTATCTGATTTAAGTGAAGCGTGGGGTCGAGCTGGTTGATTTTGTGAGAAATTTGATTCGCGACAATACGCATGATTTTCTTTACCGGATGATCGGTGAGATAAAAACCCAAAAGATCCTTTTCCATTTTTAATTTATCTTCAAGTGGCATTTCGGGAATGTCCGGAAGATGGTCGGTGACGTCATCAACGTGTTCGGCAGATGCAAATAGTCCAACCTGATTGGAGTCTTTGCCCTTTTGAAGTTTGATAGTGTTATCTCGAATTATGGGCAGAGCTGCTAGTAATTGTGCTCGGTTACCCCAACGATCAAGAGCTCCGGCTCTGATAAGGGACTCGACCACTTTTTTGTTTACTTTGGAAAGATCTACGCGATGAAGTAGGTCGGTAAAGGATTTGAAATGCCCGGCTTTCCTTGCGGCAAGGATGGCAGTAATAGCGGATTCACCAACATTTTTTATTGCTGACAAACCAAAACGAATAGCTTTGCCGGTGTTTCTGGCTCTACCCTCGGCTAGCCATTTGTCTTCTTCAAGATCAATGACCGTAAAGGCTGTGAGAGATTCATTGATGTCTGGAGATAACACTCGGATACCAAGAGCCTCACACTCACCGATAGCTGTCACTACTTTGTCGGTGTCGGCGGCTTCAACTGACATCAAAGCGGTCATGTACTCAACCGGGTAGTGTGCTTTGACGTAGGCTGTCCAGTATGAAACGATGCCGTACGAAGCCGCATGAGCTTTGTTGAAGCCGTAGGCGGCAAAGGTTTCAATTTGTTTGAACAGCTCTTCAGCTTTGTCTCTTGGGATATGACTATTCTCGACACAGCCATCCACAAATTTTGAATGCTGACCTTCCATCTCGGCTACGATTTTTTTACCAATGGCTTTGCGGAACTTATCAGCCTCTTCCCAGTTGTAGCCGGCCAGCTGAATAGCCATAAACAAAACATCGTCTTGATAAGTAATGATGCCATAAGACATGTCCAAAATTTTTTCTAGACCGGGAACGAAATATTTGATCTTACTAGGGTCTCTTTTTCTCTCAATGTACTCGGGAATTGAGCCCATAGGGCCAGGGCGATACAAGGCCACCATGGCCATGAGATCTTCGATACGTTCCGGATGAAGATCCATGAGATATTTCGTCATACCTCCGCCAGCCATCTGAAAAACGCCGAAGGTTTCACCCCTGGCCAACATTTCGTAGGTTTCTTTGTCATCTAGTGCCAGTTTTTTGATATCGATTTTGACATCATGAAGAGCTTCCACGATTTTGACGGCATTGGCAAGAATCGTAAGATTGGAAATTCCTAGAATATCGAGCTTGATCAAACCAACATCCTCACTGGCATGCATCTCATACTGAGTAATGACACGATTGCCTCCACCAGACTCAAGCTGTAGAGGGGTAAACTTGACTAAATCATCAGGTCCGACAATAACCGCCGCAGCATGTACGGACAGATGGCGAGCATTACTTTCGACTTTTTGGGCCATAGCCAAAAGGGTGGCCACTTCAGCGTCGTCATCTTTCATCTTTTTCAGCTCTGGGGTTATTTCTAGTGCCTTCTTGAGGGTCATAGGAAAGCCCTGGCTGCCTTCTGGGATGGTTTTGCTTATTAGATCAACTTTGGAGTAAGGCATGCCCATAACGCGGCCTATGTCTCGAACAGCGGCTCTCGCCTTCATGGTGCCAAAAGTACAGATTTGGCCAACCTTTTCCTTACCATAAGTATCGGCCAGATATTTAATTAATTCATCTCGATGAATATCGGCTACATCCAGATCGATATCAGGAGGAGATGGACGGAAAGGATTGAGAAAACGCTCAAATGGAAGGCGGAATCTTAAGGGGTCAACTGTCGTTATACCACAGCAGTAAGAAACGAGGGATCCTGCAGCTGAGCCTCTGGTGTTGGTATAGATACCAGCTTCGTCGGCGAAGTTAACAATACCAGATTCAAGTAAAAAATAGGGAGAATAACCTTTGTTTTCGATAATTTCCAGCTCGTAGTCCAGACGCTTGGAGATTTCCTCGGTAATTTCCGGGAATCTTTCTTTCGCGCCGGTGTATGCCATATCTCTAAGAGTTTCTCCGGCGGTTTTGCCTTTTGGAAGTGCTATCTTGGGGAAGTACCATTGGCCAATGACGATCTCAACATTACAGCGATCGGCAATCTTTTGGGTGTTTTCGATAGCTTCCGGAAGATCTTCAAACTCAGCGGCCATTTCATCAGGAGATTTTAAGTAAAAATCCGGAGTATCGATGTAGCGCATACGATTGATGTCGCTTAAAACTTTTCCTGACTGAACGCAAACAAGAGCGTCTTGAGCGGCGGCATCGTCTTGATTAATGTAGTGAGAGTCGTTGGTCGCAATTAAGGGGATGCCCAGCTCGCGGCTTAACTTGATTAATCCTTTTTCGCCTTTTATCTGATTTTCATGAAGCTCCATGAGCCTGGGTTTGATTTCCGAAGGGACTGAAGGAGAGAGAGCAAAGCGATCATAGTGATGGCGTTGGAGTTCGATGAAGGTGTTTTGTGAGCCGAAAATTTGTTCGTATTCTTGAAGCTCTTTCTTGGCAGCTTCATAATCATCTTCTATTAAAAGTTTTTGCACCCTACCTGCCGGACAAGCTGTGGCACAAATAATACCCTTTGAGTACTTAGCCAACACTTCTTTGTCGACACGAGGTTTGTAGTAAAAACCTTCCATAAAACCGGCAGTGACGATCCTCATCAGGTTTTGGTAGCCTTCAAAGTTTTCCGAGAGCAGAATTAAATGATTGGCATCTCCCTTTTCTTTATCAAAACGAGAGTTTTTGGCGAGATACACTTCACAGCCAATAATGGGCTTGATCTCTTCCTTGGTGGCTTTTTTGTAAAACTCAATGGCTCCATACATAGTGCCATGATCGGTGATGGCCACGTGCGTTTGACCCATTTCTTTGGTTTTGGCAACAAGCTTACCGATCTTAGAAAGGCCATCCAGCAAGGAGAACTCGGTGTGAACATGGAGGTGGGTAAACTTTGGCATCTGATTTATGTTACTACCTCCTATCTTCAGGGTTGGGTCACGGAAATTCAAGTGGGGTAGTGATAAACTTTTTATATGGTTATAGATAATGCTGCTCAGATGACAATTGCTTTTCGCATATTAATTTCTTTTGTGGCCGGAATGCTTATTGGCTTTGATCGTGAGAGAAGCGGCAAGGCGGCCGGACTACGAACCCAGATGTTGGTTTGTGTGGGCTCAACCTTGTTTGCCGGCTTGTCTATATATGTAGCGAATAGTTTGGGAGTTTTGGGTCAAGACCCCACAAGAATCATGGCACAGATTGTTTCCGGTGTTGGATTTCTTGGTGCCGGAGTAATCTTAAAAAATGGCAATCGATTGTCTGGTGTAACCACAGCGGCAACGATTTGGACCACTGCGGCTGTTGGGGTGGCCATTGGTTCAGGTTTTTATATTCCCGCTGCAGTCACCGTGTTCTTGATTCTGATGCTCAACCCTATCGCGTACTTACAATACAAATTTGGAACAAAAGGAAATACTTACGTAATAGGATTTGATAAAAAATACGATAAGGAAATGGCGGAATATTTTGCCCAGCTGAGATTGAGAGTGCTTGAAAAAACAGTCCACCAGTCTGATGTACACGTTTCAGTTTTATCGAACGAGCAAAAAAACGAAAAACTAATTCGCGATCTAAACGAAAAAGATATCAAGTTTTCTCTAGAATCGACTGAGGAGTAGCTTATTGATTTAGAAGCTCCAAAACTAGACTGTTGAGAGTTTTTGGATCGGCCTGGCCTTTGGTTTCTTTCATGGCCTGGCCAACAAAGAAACCAGCGAGATTGGTTTTGCCGGCTTTGTAATCAGCAACCAAACTAGGATTATCGGTGATGAGTTTTTCAATTACTTTTTTGAGCTCGTCGGCATTGGTGTTACCCACCTGAGTGGCTTTGAGATACTCCCCTTTTATGTCCCCCGTGATATCGATTTTTTTGTTGGCAATTAACGAAGCTAGTTTGTTTAGATCGATCTTTTGGGTGATTGCCACCTCATCATTGCTCCTCGCAATGACAAAAATAGCGTTTAGTGCCTTGTCATTGTTATTAATTATTTTGGCGTACTTGGCTTCGATACCAAAATCAACTAATTCAGAGATGACCTGATCAGGGAGTTTGGGCAGTTCTCTTCTCAATTTTTCTATTTGCTCATTTTCGATAATAAATGGCGGAATATCCGGCTCGGGAAAATAGCGATAGTCTTTGGCTTCTTCTTTGGTTCGCTGAAGAAAAGTTATTTTCTTGACCGAGTCGTAACCTCTGGTGGTTTTGTTGTTGGCTGATTTCTCGATACCTGTTTTTTCAAACTCTTCCGTTTGGCGAACCACCTCAAAGTCTATAGCCGCTGTCGCAAAGTTGAAGGAGTTGATGTTTTTGATTTCTGAAAGAGGAGTGTAGTGTGTACCCGATTCATTTTCGATACAAACGTTTACGGTTGGTTCCAAACGCATCTGACCTTTTTCCATGTCGGCACTAGAAACACCAATCGCTCTGACAATTTCATGAATCTTTTTGAGATATTCTTTGGCTTCGGTGGATGAAGAAAGGTCGGGGCGAGATACAATCTCGACCAAAGGAACACCTGATCGGTTGTAATCAACCAGCGACACTTTCTTACCTTCCAAAACAACGTGCTGAAGTTTGCCGGTGTCTTCTTCCATGTGGACTCTTTCGACACCAATTCTTTTGCCTGAGTCGAGCATAACAAAACCATCAGAACAAAATGGCTGGTCGTACTGACTAATCTGATATCCCTTGGCTAGATCGGGATAGAAATACTGCTTGCGATCAAACTTGCTTAAGGTGTTGATACGGCAGTTCAGAGCAAGTCCGAGCTTCATACAAGATTCAATGGCTTTTTCGTTGGGAACCGGAAGGGCGCCAGGCAAGCCAAGACAGACGGGACAAGTTTGAGTGTTGGGCTCCTTGCCAAAATGATCGGCAGGACAGCCACAAAACATCTTGGACTTTGTTTCTAACTCAACGTGTACTTCTAGGCCGATTAAGGGTGTGGCTTTCATATAGTTTTGTCTAGATCGGGAAATAACTGAAACTCGGTGTGACGCTGATAGCAGTCGGCAATTTTGATGGCTGTCCCCTCTTTGAGCTGATTGGAAGTAACCTGAAGACCAATGGGAAGATTATCGACAAAACCACAAGGCAATCCAACACTGGTGATTCCGGCAATTGAGCTAGGCTCTACCAAAACATCTTCCATTTCACCAAACATCGGCTGATTTTTGGAGGCACCAACAGAAAGAGCGGGACCGGGAGATACTGCACCAATAACAGCATCGTAGGTTTTGAAAATTTCTTGGAACTCGTCAACAATCTTGGTGCGAACAGCCTGAGCTTTTTTGTAAAAAGCATCGTAGTATCCGGCCGATAAGGTATAAGTTCCGAGCATAATGCGGCGCTTGGTTTCTTCACAAAGAACGTCTCTTTCGTGGCCAAAACGGATGCCGTCAAAACGGGCGAGATTAGAGCTTACTTCGGAACGCTGGATAACAGTGTAAACACCGATGGCATAGCGAGGATCCATAAGTGAAACTTCATCAACAGTCGCCCCTAAAAGCCGAAGTTTGTCGGCAGCATTCAGAATCAAGTTTTTGACATCTTCGCGCATGTTGTCGAGTAAGTATTCTTTGACGATACCAATACGAACACCACGCAAATCAGGAGAGTTTAGATAATCTGAGTATTTTTCGACGGGGGCGGGCGATGTGGTGGCGTCTTTGGGGTCTTGACCTGAGATAACTTCGGTTACGATGGCACAGTCTTCGACCGATTTGCCGATAGGACCAGGTGAGTCAAGTGAGCTTCCCATAGCAATAATGCCATAACGACTAGCCCGACCATAGGTTGGTTTCAAACCAGTGACACCGCACCAAGCTGCCGGCTGTCTAATCGACCCAGCTGTTTCGGATCCTAGAGCAACGGTGGCAAACTGAGCGCCAATGGCGGCAGCTGAGCCTCCAGATGATCCTCCTGGAAGTTTGTCTGAGTTCCAGGGATTTAAAGTGGGTCCGAAATCGGAAGTTTCTGTACTGGAGCCGTGAGCAAATGAGTCCATGTTGGTTTTACCTAAAATAATGGCTCCGGCTGCTTTTATTTTTTCTATAACAGTTGAGTCGTATTGTGGCTGATAGTCCTTGATGATGTTGGAGCTGGCCGTGGTGACGATACCCAAGGTAAGAAAATTATCTTTGACGGCAAAAGGAATACCTAGTAAGGGCCTAGTAACCCCCTTCTCGAGGATTTCTTTATCGATTGCAGCGGCTTCTTCGAGAACTTTATCGTTCAGGGCAATATAGATATTGAGCTTTGAGTTGTATTTCTCAATGCGATTGAGGAAGTGTTTGACGAGATCGGTGCAGTTGAAGTCTTTGTTGGTGTAGCCATCGAGAACTTCTTTGATAGTGAGTTCGTGAAGTTGTTTCATAGGAGTTCTTCGGCATCGGAGTCAATTAATCTTTCAACCACAAAAAAGCCATTATGAGTTTTCTTGGCTTCCCTAAGGGCAATTTTTTGAGGAAGGACTCTATTCAAATCGACCTCATCGGCTCGGGTGACATTGGACAAGCCATTGACCTGATAGGTAGCGCTGATGTTGTTGGTATCTATTTCATTTAGCTCATTGACCACTTCGAGCGTTTTGGTAAACTGGCCAGCAAAAAGGTCTACTTCGTTATCTTGAAGTTTGAGGTTGGCAAGCTTGCCAATTTTTCTTACCTCATCTGATGTAACCGTGACCTTATGCATGCGTTTATTGTATCAATTTATAGATTACTCGTCTTGAGAATTATTTTTTTGTTTTTCACCTCGTAGAAAATGTCACAAATATTGTTTAGCAGATCGTGATCGTGAGAAATCAAAAGGATGGTCCCCGGATAATCAACTAAAAACTCCTCAAGAGCCGCCACAGACTTGAGATCCAGGTGATTTGTGGGCTCGTCTAAAATCAAAATGTCTGGGTTGGTGTAAAGAAAAAGGGCTAGCTGTAATCGAGCTTTTTGGCCTCCGGAAAGAGTCCAGACTTTGGATTTGATAGTTTGTTTGGTGAAATAAAATTTGCGCAGAACAGCTGCCGCTTCATAATCTGCCATGGGAAAACGACTGCAAAAACAATCAATTGGACTGGAGTCTGGTGGAAGTGTTTCCAAATGTTCCTGAGAGTAATAGCCAACCTTCAAGTTTTCACCGGTTTTGGCAACTCCCTCGTCTGGAGTGAGCATACCCAGAATCAGTTTTAGAATGGTTGTTTTTCCGGTACCGTTGGGCGAAACCAGAGCCACCTTTTCACCTACCTCGATGTACATCTCAGCTTTATCAAAAATTTGATTTTCTCCATAGGAAAAAGATAGATCTTTCACCATGATGGCCAACTTGTTTTTGATTTGTTTACCCGAAAGAGAGGTTTTTAGTTCGATGTGTACATCTCTACCTTTTGGGTCTTTGACCATTTCAGATTCAAAACGAGCCAAGCGTTTTTCCAGAGCATGATAATAGCGAGCCACTTTGGGTCCGCCGGCTGCTTTGGCTCTGAATCTGTCAACCAACTCTTTTAATCTTTTGTGTTCTTTTTCTTGAACATGAAAGAGATGCTCTAGTGCTTCGTGCTCCTTGTCGTACTCTGTTGAAAACTTGGCAAAACCAAAAGGATAGGTGCGAATCTCATGATCTTCAACCAGCCAAGTGTGAGTAGTTACCTTTTTGAGAACATGGCGATCGTGACTAATGAGGATAATCAAACCATTAAACGACATAATGGCGTTGGCCATCCATTCTTTATTGTCGATGTCCAAATGATTGTCCGGCTCATCGAGAAGAAGTACGTCATAAAGATTAGAGTAAATTAGATCTGCAAGTAAGGCGACTTTTTTCTGACCTCCGGAAAGGGTGGGAAGTGACTCTATTTCTTGAGGTAAATAGCCAATTCGAGGATTGCCGGTCCACTCGATTTTGCCGCTATCCTGCTCCTCTATACCCGCAAGAATTTTGAGTAAGGTGGACTTACCACAACCATTATCACCAATAAGAGCCACCACACCATTACCCGTATGATTTAGGGTGATGTCATCCAACAAAGGCTGATTGTAGTGCTTTTCCAGCTTGGTAATCTTGAGGTTCATGAGCGTTATTATCCCTTATTTTGTGCTTCAAGTACAAACCCTTTAGATTGACCGAACGAGATAATGCCATTTAGATCGATTTGGGTTTTGCTTATTTTGCAGTCTTGAAACAGAACTCCAGCTAAATTTGAACCCGAAAGACTTGCTCCGACCAGTTTGCAGTGATCAAAAACAGACTTGTACAAATTACAGTTGAGAATTTGGCCATCTTGAAGATTGCAACTGATAAAGTAGTTTGAGGTTAGGTCACACTCACCAAAGATTGAATCAGAAAGCTTTTGTTTTTCAAAAGTGCAGCCTTCAAGAATAGATTTATGAAAATTACACTTGATGATATTGGTATCTTTGAAATTGATCCAACTAAGTTTGCACTCAATAAATAAACAATTTTCTAAAGAGCTGGAGTTTATAAGAGCATTGGCAAAATCGCAGTACTCAAAACTACAGCTCTCAAAGTTTGTAAATTTAAGCTGTTGTAAAGAAAATTTGCAGCTTTGGAATTTTTCATCTTTGAAACTTTGCCCCTTAAGACTATCCGAAGTAAATAATTTGCCTTTGATCATGATCTTAGAGCTTTTATTCTTTCTTTTACAGGAGGATGGGTGTTGAAAAGATTGGCAAACCATCCAATGGAGTCGTGATGATTTTTTAAGGGGTTGGAAATGTAAAGATGAGCTGTAGCTTTGTTGGCGGCCTCAAGTGGCTCTTGGTCTGCAGAAATCTTTTCTAACGCACTGGCAAGCCCCTCAGGATATTTGGTAATGGAAGCCCCCGTGGCATCAGCAAGAAACTCTCTTCTTCTAGAAATTGCCAGCTGAATCAGCTGAGCAATAATGGGTGACAGAAGAGCCAAAACGAGTCCCACAACCATGAGAATGGCACCTAAATTGCTATTGTCATCCCGGCTAGACTTGCCTCGGATATTGGTTCTTAAAAGAATGTCCGCCAGAAGAGTAATCAAGCCAACTAAAATTGCAACAATGCTCATTAAACGAGTATCGTAGTTTCGAATATGACCCATTTCATGAGCCACGACACCTTCAAGCTCAGTACGATTTAGTCTGGCGAGTAACCCTGTGGTAACACAAACCACTCCGTGCTGGGGGTCTCGGCCTGTGGCAAAAGCGTTCATGGCTGAGTCTTCGATTACATATAGTTTGGGCATGGGTATCCCTGCTGAGCGAGAAATGTTTTCGGCGACAGTGAAAAAATCGAAGTGAGCATTTTTGTTGGCCGGAACGGCTCCCGAGAGGGAAAGAATCATCTTGTCGGAGTTGTAGTAACTAATGAAACTAAATGAGCCCGATAGTACAAGCGCTGTGCCGACCGCTGACAGGTCAAATCCAAGAACGTAACAAATTATATAGGTAACCGCAGTAACAAAAGCGATAAAAATAGCGATAACCATGGCACTTCGTGCCTTGTTGGCATCGACTAACTTGTAGTAGCTGGTCATATCGTAATTTTGGGATCGGACATCTCGTCCTTGCCTACCTCTAGGTGTTCACCTTCTGTGGGGGTAGCAATGCCTTTCTGTTCTTTAAATCCAAAGACGCTGGCAATGATATTAGAAGGTAGGGTAACGATCCTGATGTTGTACTCAGCAGACAAATCGATAACAACTCGTCTGGCGTACATGAGCTTGTCAGAGGTGTCGCGAAGCTCATCCATAAGACGAGTGACAACTTCGGCTCCTTTGAGCTCGGGATTGCTTTCAACGAGAACTTGAAGTTTGGGAACTAGATTACTGATGGCATCTGAGGCCGCTTCGATCTTGGCCATGTCTTTACTGCCCGCCGCCTTTTCGACTGATTTTCTGGCAGAAACGATTTCCCCGTAGATATCTTTTTCATGCTTTAGGTAGCCTTTGGCTGAGTTTTCGAGATTAGGAATGAGATTCGATTGACGTTTGAGCTGGTTGCCAATGTCTTGAATGGCCGCAGTGATACGTGTTTTGGTTGCTTGGAACCAGTTGTATTGCGAAACGACATAGAAAGCGAGAATAAGCAGGACTCCAAAAATTATGTAACCAATCATTTTATTGTTTTAAATGGTAACTTCTATAATTCTAGCACTGTGCGCAATTTTTGCACGGAATATGTATTGACAATATCTTTATTTTGAGCATAACCACGCCTAGCATTCCAAACTCCAAACTTCATATTCATCATTTGCTCAACCACACGGCTATCAGTATTTATTATTAGCTTTACTCCTTGAGAAATCGCTTGTCTAATTAAATTCTCCGGAAGATCTAACCTTGTGGGATATGCATTTATTTCTATCACTTTATTGTTTTTCGCACAAAACTTGAAGATTTCTTCCCAGTTGGCCGAAATTGGGTCCCTGCCATTTATTACTCTATTGGTGGGGTGTCCGAGGATTTTGACCTTTGAATGGAAAAGGGCTTTTATTATTCTTCTCGTATTGGCTTCTTCGGTAAGATCAAAACTACCGTGGATGGAGGCTATGGAGTAGTCCAAAGAAGACATAGCTGTGTCTGATAAGGCCAGGCTTCCATCCGGTCTGATATCTACCTCCATTCCTATGAGTAAATTTGGTACTCTATGTTTCACACTCTTTTCATAGGCACGATATTGTGATTCTAAATACTTTTTACGATCAATAATTATGTTGTTTTTTTCTTTTTCGGTTAGTCCGGAAAATTTGGGGTTGTGATCTGCGATACCTATATATTCATAACTATTTTTATAAGCAAATTCTAATAACCGAGAAAGTGTACTAACACCCAAGTCGTGAGAGCTGGGATATTGAAAATCACTATGAATATGCAAATCTCCCTTTATGCCTTCAATATTTACAAGCTTGGGTATCTGATGTTTATGTGCCAGCTCAATTTCTCCTGTGTTCTCTCGTAATTCCGGGGGAATATATTCAAGTCCTAAAAAATTATAGAATTTAGCTTCGGAGGTGAAATGGTGGAGTTTGTTTTTTTGGGTTATTCCGTATTCAGAAAGTGAGAATCCTTTTTCTTTTACCTGACTTCTCAAGGCTATATTGTGAAGCTTACCACCTGTGTAATGCTGGAGAATACTACCCCAAGAGTTTGGCAGGGAAATCTTTAGGTCAACTTCTAGCCCGTTTGACAACTTTACATGGCTAACTTTGTCACCTTCTGTCACCACTGAGATGATTTGTGGATAGCTGAGAGCATACTGCATGGCTTCATTTGGTTTTTCCGAACAGATAGCTATATCGATATCGCCGACAGTAGCTAATTTTCTTCGCAGACTGCCGAGGGGTTCGGCAGTAGATATTGTTGATGATTTTTTTAAAAAAGAAATATATTCTTCGGCAACAGGAAGAGCCTCATATAGTGGAAGACGCGCCTTGCCGAAAGACTGTATATCGAGCGCTTTTTGAATTTTGGATATGGTCTTCTCTTTGAATCCGGCAATTTTTGTCAGCTTGCCGGAACGTAAAATTTCCTTTAAATCAGCAAGAGTGGTTTCTTGATTATTTAAATGAAACTTTTTGGCAATTTTGTGGGCTGTAATAGGGCCGATTCCTCGAATGGTCATCAACACAAACATACCTGCAGGAACTTTTTTGAAGAGTGAGTTAAAATGGCGAACGTGTCCTTTTGATAAGTACTCACCTAAGTATTTTGTTAGGCTCTCACCGAGCCCAGGGATGTTATCCAGCTCTCCCCTTTTCCAAATATCAGAGATTGATTCTGAAAGATTATCGATGGCAACAGAAGCGTTGATGTATGCCTTGTATCGAAAAGTGTCACCCTCTTTAACCCTTAAAACCGCCGCAACTCTTTTTAGGAGTTGGGCGGTTTCTTGGTTAATGGTCATCTATTTTTCAATTTTTGACCTTAAAAGGCAATTTTAGCGGCCTCCAAAACTACGTGCAGGACGATCCTCTTTTGGACGAGCTTCGTTGACGATGATGTTGCGACCGTCGAGGTCAGTTCCGTTCATCTTTTCGATGGCGGTTTTTGCAGCTTCTGCGTCTTCGAATTCGACAAAACCGAATCCTTTACTCCTGCCGGAGAATTTATCTGAAATAACTGTGCACTCGCCTAGAGCTCCGAATGGAGAAAAAATCTCCTGGAGTTTTTGCTGGGTAGCACTATAGGGAAGGTTCCCTACGTATAATCGAACAGCCATTTCTGGCTCCTTTCTGGTTCTTTCAAAGCCATCATCACTTTGAAATCTTCTGTAAAAACGCTAAGATGATTTAACTAGGACCTATTATATAGTATTTTCTGGTAAAATATGGACTGTTGACAAAGCATGGGGCTGTAGCTCAGTTGGTTAGAGCGTCCGCCTGTCACGTGGAAGGTCGAGGGTTCGAGCCCCTTCAGCCCCGCTAAGAAATTCTCTCGCCTTGTGTGAGAGAATTTTTTTGCCACAAAAAGGGGGCGAGAAAGGCGGAAACAGTTTCGTAACGAACCTGGTGAGCCGGGGTCGACAAATTTTCGAAGAAAATATTGGTGACCGAGCCAATACTAGTTATTTTTTAAATATATTGCCATTCTTTTAATTTATAATCGAATTTATGAATGATTCAATTCCAGAAACAGGTGATGATCAACAAAGATTAAATAATGTAAAAGAAAAAAGTAGTAAGAAGGGAATATTTTCTCTTAGTGCTAAAGATCATTTAGTATTGGGTTCTACTCCTCCTGAAGAATTGACTAAAGAACCTGATAAGGCTCTATATGAAACCATGACTGATGACCAAATTGAAGAATATTTAGAGCTTTTACTTGATTTTGTATATGACCCAAAATTTGTCAAAAATGGTGTTGCTAAAATTCAAATGAATGAATTTTTGACAGGACTTAGTTTTCTGGGAAGCGTTAACAGATTGCCAAATAAATTTAAGGGTTTCGATCTTGACGAATTACCAAAATTATAAAGGATTGTTCACATAAGACATAC
Organism: uncultured Pseudomonadales bacterium; assembly: GCA_964513845.1. Lineage (GTDB taxonomy): Bacteria > Patescibacteriota > Microgenomatia > UBA1400 > MFAQ01 > UBA2277. The sequence goes on from CAZENT010000005.1 coordinate 51,764, forward strand.
ATTTGATTTGCTTGATATGGATTTGTTTTGTGTGCAAACACCCTCTTGACAACCATAAAAGAGTCTATAAGATGTAATCATGAGCAAAGGACAGAATGCATCAATAAGGATTAAAAAGATCCTGAAATTTTTCAAGCTGAACGAGAACACTATAAGCACCGTGATGGGTGGAGTAGTCGTGGTGGTTATTGCTGGTTTGATTTTTAACTATTTCCGAACAGCGAATCTTAAATCATGGCAAGGAACTCTTTTAACCGAACAAGAAGCAATGACAACTGTTAATAACGAGAGTAATGACAAAATTATTGCAACCTATACCGTGGCTAAGGGTGATGATCTCTGGCACATTTCCGAAAAGTTTTATCGCTCCGGATATAACTATGTGGACATCATGAAAGAAAATAAAATAACTGGAGCCGGAGTAATTGTGGCTGGTCAGGAGCTAAAGATTCCCAAGGTAGAAGCTAAAAAAATTACCGTTGCTGAAACAAAAGAAAATGTTGTGGGTGCTGAAACAAAAACAGATTCTACGATAACTGCTGGTGAGTACACCACTCAAAAAGGTGACTCTTACTGGAACATCGCCGTTCGCGCTTATGGAGATGGCTTCCAATGGACAAAAATATACTGGGCCAATAAAGCTGTGTTTGCAAACCCAGATGTGATTTTTGCCAATACCAAGATTACCATCCCCGCTCTTCAAAAGTAAATTTAGGCACAAAAAAACCGTGCCGGGAATTATCCAAGCACGGTATAGAGTTATGGCGCTGTTTCACTAAGATTATCGCTGGGATATTCCTTAAGTTCAAATACCCCAACATAGGTTTCTCCTCCGTCCGGAGTCGAAATTATTCCATCTTTTGACTGATACAAATGCCCGTTATATGAAATTTCTGCGTCGAATTGATAGACTTTGATGTTTTCGGCTAATTCAAGTTTTAAACGACAGTTTATTAACTCGTGAATGACAATTACTTCACCGCTGGTTGATCTGGTCAAAAGCGATTCTACAAGGAGTATTTTTAAAAAATCTCCTTTCGTGACAACGAATTTTATTTCTTTCCTAAGAAATCCCATACATCCTCCTATTTTTAAAGTGTGCTGTATTTTAGCACTTTAGTCCAAGTTGAGGCCGTTTTCGGGTACAATACAGGTATCGCCGAAGTAGCTCAGCTGGTAGAGCGACGGTATCGTAAACCGTAGGTAGTGGGTTCGAGTCCCACCTTCGGCTCCATGGCGTTTAAATTTTCTAAGTTTGCTGATGGTACCGGTAAATTCTCTACAGATAGGGGTGAGGTAAACACACCTGTTTTTATGCCTGTAGGCACTGCTGCCTCGGTAAAAGCTTTGGATAGCACTGATATCGATGATACTAAAGCAGAAATAATTCTAGCTAATACTTACCATTTATTTCTTCGTCCCGGGGAAAAGCTGGTAAATGAGATGGGAGGAGTACAGAAATTCATGAACTGGAACAAACCAATGCTGACTGATAGCGGTGGATTTCAGGTATTTTCTTTGGGGCTGGGAGCGCATAGTGAGTCTTTGTCCAAGATTGATGAAGATGGGGTAACCTTTAAATCGCACTTGGATGGTGAAATGCACAAATTTACTCCCGAAAAATCGATGGATATTCAGCGAGATCTGGGAGCTGACATTATCATGGCGTTTGATGAGTGTACCCCAGACCAAACAAAGTACAAATACGCCAAAGAGGCAATGGAACGAACTCACAGGTGGGCCGAAAGATGCGTGAAACAATGGAATGAAAACAAAAAGATGAGCGCCCAGGGAACGTATCAAGCTCTTTTTGGTATTGTTCAGGGTTCAACCTTTAGAGATTTAAGAGAAGAAGCCACAAAATACATTGCTTCGCTTCCTTTTGACGGTATAGCTATTGGCGGAGAAACTATCGGCTACAACATGGAGAAAACAATCGAAATTATGGAGTGGATTAGGGAGTACTTACCTAAAGACAAACCTGTATACACCATGGGGTTGGGCCGTGACCCGGAAAATATTGTGGATATCATCAAGGCTGGTGTGGACATGTTTGATTGTGTGGCTCCGACCAGAATGGCCAGAAATGGGTCACTGTATTCCGGTGAAATTCGAGGTGAAAAGTTTGAAAGTGAGTATCCAAAGGGCAGATTGAATATCGACAACAACAAGTTCATTAATGACCCTCACGTTATCATGGATGGGTGCGACTGCTACACTTGCCGCAATGGATATACACGTGGCTATCTGAGGCACTTATACAAGGCTCAGGAGCTATCGTATTACCGACTGGCTTCTATTCACAATGTCCGATTTATGGTAAGGCTGGCAGAACAGATGAGAATGAAGATGAAACAATCTTTATAGATTCCGGGTCAAGCCCGGAATGACAAGAAATGAGATTGCCACGTCGCGATTACACATCTTCCGCCATAGGCGGACTTTCGCGCAATGACAGATTTTAGAAAAACAATCTGTCTGCAGGTCGAATAGATTGGGAGTGACAATTTTTAGATGATGAGCATAGCGTCGCCAAAACTAAAAAACTTGTACTCCTCTTTGACAGCTTCAGCGTATGCTTTTCCCATTAGACTTTCTTGGAAACTCGTGAGTTCTTCTTGGGTGTTTGGGGCAAGCGTGAGCGCTGTAACAAGCATCAAAAGACTGGTTGAGGGAAGATGAAAATTAGTGATTAACCCATCGACAAATTTAAACTTGTAGCCAGGCTGAATAAAGATTTTGGTTTCGCCTTGGCCCGGGTGAAGAGTTCCATCTTTGTCTGAGAGAGTTTCGAGCAAACGACAAGAAGTAGTACCCACGGCAATTATTTTTTTGCCTATGTTTTTGGCCTCATTTAATCTATTGGCCACTTCTTCACTGAGAAAAAATGTTTCCGAGTGAAGAGTATTGGTGGCAACTTGTTCATCAGTTACCGGTTTGAAAGTACCCAAACCAACATGAAGAGTAATTTTTTCAATTTGAATTCCCTTCTCGGATAAATTGTTGAGTAAATTCTCAGTAAAGTGCAAACCCGCCGTGGGGGCGGCAGCACTCCCCTTTTCTCTTGCATACACGGTTTGATATTGTTGTCTTAAATTTATTTCTTTTTCCCGAGAGTGAATATATGGAGGGAGAGGCGTTTTTCCCTCTTTATCAATCTTTTCTATTAGGTCAATTCCGGAAAAATTGAATTTTATGTTTACTTCGCCATCATCTTCAATTGAGGAGACCTCACCATTAAAATCTTCAGAAATGATTATTTTTGTTCCAGGATTGACCTTTCCTCTGACCAAACAGCGATATGTATCAATGCCGGTTTGTTTTAGAAGTAAAACTTCTAACTTGCCTCCAGTATCTTTGTGACCAAAAAGCCTTGCTGGAAATACTTTGGTGTCATTAAGGACTAAAACTGTGTTTTTGTCTAAGATATCGACCAAATTTGAAAAAACGTGATGATAAATTTGTTTGTTTTGACGATTAACGACTAACAGTCGACAACTATCGCGAGGCTCGATGGCCTTTTGACCAATTAATTTTTCCGGAAGGTCGTAACTAAAATCTGTAAGATGCATGGGTCTATTTTACCCCGTATGGTCTATTTTCCACTTAGCAACTGTTTCTACCGATGACCTGCGATAAGCACAGTACTCACAACCGGAGTCTGCACTGGGAATTTCATTGCTTACGAGTGTTTTCCTCATGCTCAAAAGAGTTTTCCCCACCCACGAATCATCACCTTTGTGAGTAAGTATTGTCATTTCGAACTCGAGCTTCCCATCAAATTTAGGCAGATTTTTCTTGGCGTTGGCATAGACAAAATAGCCTGTGTCCGATACTGGGAAACCTAGCTTTCTGAATATCCACTGATAGACTTCCATTTGGCGTTTGTAGGCTTTTTTCCATTCATCATCCAGAGAAACCTCTTTGGCGGAGCTGGTGGATTTGTAATCAACAACAATAATTTCTCCTTTGGGGTTTATCCACAGATCATCAACCAGACCATTGACCAAGATATTTGATTTTTCATCGAGAGCCAGAGCGCCTTCGTAAGCAGTGACTTCTCCTCGCCAGCGAGGAAGATCTTTGTGCTGAAGCGGAACAGCATCAATCTTGTACTTTTTCATGAGTTCATGAGCCTTGCCGTCTTTGCGAAGAAGATCAAATTCATTTTTAAGCAAATTATCCACAGCTGAGTTTAGAGTATATGGAGGCGTACTGGGGCGAGAGATGCCAAGTCGAACATCCATGTAGAAACAACGGGGGCATTGAGTAAAAAGTTCAATCTTCGAACGACTTAATTTAATTGGGTCAGAAGATCCGGGGTCAAAAATGTTTTTGGTTTTGCGATAGTACATAACATCACCATGCTAACACGATTTTTTAGTTGAGGTAGAATTATTCTGTATACATAAAGATCGTCTAATTATTGGTGTGAATTATGAACTGAAAAAATGACTGAAGCGAGATTAACGAAAATAGTTGCCACTCTTGGGCCTGCCAGTGATTCTCTGGAAACAATTGAGAAATTAATTGAGGCCGGAGTGAATGTGTTTCGTTTTAATACTAAACACGGAACAACGGAGTGGCATGAAGAAAGAATTGGTAGGGTGCAGACTGTGGCTTCAAAACTGGGAGTGGATGTGGGAATCTTAATTGATTTACAAGGACCTGAGATTCGCTTAATAACAGTTGATAAACTACCTTATCCTGTGGAGAAGAACCAAATTGTAAAGATTACGCCATCTTTTATTCCAGGTGTTGATTCTATTTGTATTCCGCATGATTTAGTGTTTAAGACTGTAAAAAGGGGTGATCAAATACTGATTGACGATGGGGCAATTGAGTTAATTGTGAAAAATGTTAAAGATGGTTTGATAGAAGCTATAGCAACAGACGACGGCGATATTGGACATCGAAAAGGGGTTAACTTTCCTGGGGTAAATATGAATCTACCTTCGTTGATTAAAGAAGACCTAAAGAAACTGGACATGGCCACCAACAAAAAAGTAGATTTTGTCGCCTTGTCTTTCTCCAGAACAAAAAATGATATCGAGATATTACGCAAACAAATGGAAAAAAGAAATATTAAGGCGATGATTGTGGCAAAAATTGAAAGTCTTCAGGCTTTGCAGAACATTGATGAGCTGATTGAGTCGACTGATGCAGTGATGGTGGCAAGAGGTGATTTAGGAATAGAAGTGCCATTCGAACAACTTGCTTTTTGGCAAAAAACGATTATCGCCAAGTGTAGAGTGGCCAACAAACCAGTAATTACGGCTACACAAATGCTGCAGTCGATGACTGGCAGCCCCAGGCCTACTCGAGCAGAAGCCACGGATGTAGCAAATGCAGTTTTGGACGGAACCGATGCTTTGATGCTTTCCGGTGAAACAGCCAGTGGAAAGTATCCAGTTAAAGCTGTTGCAGCCATGTCTAGAATTGCTCGATACAACGAACAAATTATTCAAGATATTGACTTTGAAATTGAACCAAGAAATGAAACGGATATCATCATTAATTCCACCAAAGAACTACTTAATCAATCAATTATCAAAATAAAATTGATCCTCGTTTTCACCAGATCCGGATTAACTGCCAAATCAATTTCCCGATTACGCCCCAAGGTGCCAATTATTGCCCTTACCTCACACCAGAAGACAGTCGAAGAACTTACTCTTTCTTATGGGGTTAAAGGAATCAAAACAGAGGTTCACACGGGTGAGTTCTCTTTGAAAAATCCTGCAATAAATAATCTAATCAAAACTCGAGAACTGACCAAGGGGGATGTAATCGTGGTTATCCATGGACAAAATTACTACAAAGAAGGCTCTACAAACGCTGTCGCTCTGCTCAAAATCTAAGCATCCAGCAAATCCAAACCCTTCACTGATGGCAAAGACTGACCGGCAACCCCCTGAATACTGCCATAGATTCCGGCAGTGCTGATCATAATTCTTTCTGCCTGAGCCTCTCTTTCCTTCCAGAGTTTTTCGAAAGCAGTACGTTCTTTTTGGATCTGTGTATGCATGTTTTGATGGACTTCAATGATGCTTTGAATTTGCTGAACAAAGGCATCACTGGTGAGATAGGAATATATCATGTCGGCTTTGGTGCCCCGATCGTTGCCGTTGTGTTTTTCTCTGGCTACATCGATCAAATTTTTTCTCAGAATCTCAGCTAAGGGCTGAGTGAATGCCGGCTCGGTTACCCAAACTCCTTCATAAAAACCGAATCCAGTTTTGATGGCTTTGGGTAAAACGGTGGTAACAATGACCGGAATGTTGGCTTTGGAAGCACGAAGATCGTCTTTGAGCTTGGTGGCCCAGTCGTCGACCCAAGCTTTGGTTCGTTTTGACTCCCAAAGAATTACTCCACAAACAGTTCCCAGACTGGTTTTGACTACTTGGCTAACATCGGCACCTCTTACCCCCTTACCAACTGGATTAATCTCATCCAGGGGAAAGGCCCTGGTCAGATAGTCTTCCAAATCAAGCTCTTGTACTTCTCCCTGGAGCTGTTGAGACCCCTGATTGGCCTTGAGCTGAGCATCTTCAAGAGCTTTTTTCAAATCCCCGATCATTTTCTCTTTTTCCATGTCTTTTAGCCGATGTGCATCACTCGCTTCGAGCAAGGTTTGCTGGCGAATTTTGTTTCTTTCTTCATCTATCTGTCTTTGTTTGTCTAACTCAAAAGACCTTTTCTCATCTTCCAGTTTTGATTTTTCTTTTCGAATGATCAACTCTGCCTCCATGGCTTCTTTAAGTTTGGCATTTTTTTGCTTTAGCTCTTCCTCAAGAATTTTGGTTTTTTCGGAAGACTCTTCGGCATATTTAGCTTTGAATTTTTCTGAAAGCTCTTTTTCTAAATCTGCTTTTATTGTCTGACTGAGGGCCTCGGTGATTTCGATAGTTTCTCCGCAGTTGGGACATTTAATGTTATTTGCCATGTTTTGATTATATCCTCTGTCTACGATACAATTGTGCTTATGAAAATTACTGTTGACCAGGACAAATGCATCGGCTGTAATATGTGCGAGGATATTTCCGAAGGAGCCATGGGGACAAAGTTCGGCAAAGATGGAAAGGCCGGATTAAACCCTGAGGCAGATCTTACTGATCGAGTGGTTGTGGCGAATATCAAGCTCGCGGCAGAAACTTGCCCAATGCAAGCGATAAAAATTGAGGAATAAACTAGTAACCTCTTAGCTTTCCTAAGTATTTTTGAATTTGTCTTTTTGCCTTGTCTCTCACCCTAATGACACCATCGAGTAAAATTTTGTGAGTGTCTTTGATATTTATCGGACAACCGGGTAGATTCATATCAAACTTGATTTCGTAACCTGAGCGAGATTTTTTTTCGACAGCGAGAGAGGCAACTTTGAGATCTTCTTGGTAATGTTTGAGGAATTTTCCTAAACCTGTTTCGAACTTGGTTTCTATTCTCTTGCGAAGACGATCACTAATAGTCATCTTCTGAGGATTGAAGATTATGTTCATATATTTAAGTATAGCAACTTTAACCGATTTCTCTTATATACTAGTATTGTGAAGAAAGTTTTTATTCTCGTTTTTATTGTATTGGTTAGTTTATTGGGATATTACATTTTCAAAGACACGAATTTTAAAAGTCTCGTTTCAGACCTGTCTTCGCAGCGGATATACGTGCAACGGGACGGGAATGCAAATTTTGTGCCCGACTGGACCGCTGAAGAGTTGCTGGAAAAAATAAATAAGGCACGAGAGGCTGAGGGGCTTTCCAAGTTAAAAGGAAACTCAAAACTTGATCAGTCCGCAAAAGCAAGATTATCGGTAATTTTGTCGGAAAATGACGTTGATGGAATAATTACCGGACTCACTAGAGAAAAGGCGCTATCCAACGCAGACTATAAAGCAAATTTGATGGGTGATTTGATATTGGTTGGATTTTTTAAAACCAATGACCCAATCGCCTATTGGAATAATGACACAATCTCCAAAGAAACCCTGAACCATACCGACTTCAAAGACGTAGGTGTGGCAGTAAAGAATAGCTCCGATCGAGTGGATGTTTACATTCTTCTGGCCTCACCTCAAAAAGTTGTCAGGCAAGCCGTTGCGCCTAGAATCACCTGGGGAGGAATTGAGTTATGGGAGGCAGTAAATAAACGAAGAGTAGAGATGGGTGTTAACCCTTTGAAAAAAATGGACGAGTTGTGCACTATTGCGTCAATTAGACTTAATCAACTATTGGAGCTTGGAAAACTAGATGGCCATGCGGGCTTTGTACCCGTGCTCGACAGAAGTGACTTAAAATGGATATCGGAAAAATACAGTATCAGCGAGTTTTTGATTCAGGGGTATCCAACCCCAGCTGAAGCGGTTTCGGCTTGGGAAAATACCATGGGTCACAGAGTGTTACTCTCAGGGGGTGAGTATGTTTGGGGTTGTGTGTATGCCCAAAATGCTTTTGGAGTCGCCATTGCAGCTTATTAGAGAATAATACTATCGAGCTCGTCTTCGACAACTTCCTCACGAGATAGAGTGTATATATCTCTTTGACTGTTTGAATCAACCAGCTTGCCCTCTCCCTTGAGGATTTTTTCCATTGATCGGCAATGAATACAACCATCTCGCCCTTCATGACAGTCAAATTTTTCTAGTTTTCTAGCCAATTTAATTCTTCTGCCAATTTCGATAACTTGGCTATGAGCATCTTTTAGATCGGGTAAAGTTTTTGGGGTGAGATTGTCGTCTGTTTCTAGATACCAGTAACTAGCTTCTGTGACCGGTCTTTTTTGACAATGATGAACCAACAGATGATATATCGGAAGCTGAAGTGAGTCTTCCTCCTCTTTTTTCTTACCTGTTTTGAAATCAATGATGTGAACTGAGTCGGTGCTTTGATTGTACTCAAGCCAGTCGACTTTGCCACAAAGAACGATGTTCTCGTCTTCGGATATCCAGTAATGAGGAAGCTCTTGCTGAATTTTGACCGCTAACTTGGTGATAGGACCCGGATTGTCCATGACTCTTCTCAGCATGGCCTTACCTCTCTCTTTGAACTTGTGTTCATCTTCGGCACTCGAAAAACCACCCTTTTCACCTGCAAATTTTTCCCAGACTCTGTCGAATTTTAAGACTAAAGATTCATCCATTCTGGATACTGTGGGAACACTCGTCAGTGAGTCTAAAACTTCATGCACCGCCTGACCAAGAGCCAGGGAAGGAGTCATGATCTGAATCTTATGGCCCGTAGAAGCGTCTTTGTATACGTTTTTTAGATAATAGGCTCGGGGGCATTTGAGATAGTCACTGATGGAAGTGTGGGAAATCCAAACTGCGGTGTATTTATCTTTGGCCATTATAGGAATTATAGAGCCTAATGGTGAAAATCAACCATAGAATTCCTAATAGATATCCACCAAGAACATCCGTCGCCCAGTGAGCACCAAGATAGATCCTGGAAATGCCAATAGTGGCTATGCAAAGAATAAATACGATTGAGGAAATTATTCTTTTGAGATTTCTTTTGGGGTTGTTGAGCAACAAAAATAATAAGAAGCCGAAAAAGACGGTAAAGACTAAAACGTGATTGCTGGGGTAACTTTTGTCGGATAGCCACACCGACACATTCACGAGGTTTGCACTAGGTCTTGGTCTGTCGATAATCATTTTTATCAACGAACCAGATAGAGCACTGCCAGCGGAGGATAACAAACACAAAACACTTTCTATGCGGAGTTTAAATAAGTATAGAGCTAAGCTAGTTAACCCTACCATTCCCACCATGATTGGTTGGTTGCCGATTGATGAAACGAACCACATGATTTTTGCAAACAGAAGAGAGTTGATGCTTTGGAATTTTTCGGTGATTAGAAGGTCAATCGTTAAATACGGAACAAACAAAGCCAAAAGGGTAACGATGGCAAAAAAGGCAATCACAAAATTTTGTCGGGTTAAAAGACTCTTTTTAGTTGTGCGTTTCATCCAATAGAAATTTTATCATTTATGCGAATTTGAAATTTATCGATAGTGTTTTCGGGCATTTCTATTACTGTGGAATATTTGGGGTGATATAGAAAAAAATAAAATGGCTTGAGGTGCTTTTTTAATTTCACGACATTTCCACTATTGTCGATAACCAAGACGTCAATGGATTTAGTCATAAAAAATGTATGGATGCCAAAATGGGTGTGAAAAATCATGATGCGGGGATTTTGGGGATTAATTAAACCAAATAAACGATCGGTAAACGTGGAAGCAATTTTTGCTTTTCGAGTGATGACTTTTTTGGTTGTTAAATTTTTTAGAACAACCATACTTACATTTTAATATTTTTTAAGAAGTTAATTACCCTGTCATCCATAATGATTGAGCTTTGATCAATGGGTCTTACCAGCTTAAGTCCGTTGAGTGAAGTACAGCGACTAAGAGCAACATAAGTTTGACCATGAGCGAAGGCTCCCCTACCCAGATCTACAGCAACTTTTTCAAATGTTTTCCCCTGACTTTTATGAATAGTAATCGCCCACGCGAGCCTGAGAGGAATTTGTCGGAAACTGCCAACCTCGTTGCTTTCTAGTGTCATCGTTTCCGGATTTAGACGAGTTTTGTACGAAGTCCAAGTGACGGGCTCAACTGTTTCCAGCTCGCCATTATCGAGCTTGACCAAGACGTGATCACTTCTGATTTGAAACAAAGTACCAACCGTGCCATTTATCCAACGGCCGTTGGGGTCATTGTTTAAAAGCATGACTCTGGCTCCGGTTTTTAGTTCTAATGTGTCCGCGGCCGGAAACTGTTTTTCAGAAAAATTTCCAATAGTTGTGCCTTTGAAATATATCGACTGACCTTCGATCTCATTAAGTTTGAATTGATTGATTCTGTCTGCCTGCTCGTTCATGGCTGTTAAGTAAATGTAGCCTTCGAGAAATTCTTCTGTGTCTGTTTTGCATTGATTCAGCCTATCAAGGTCGGCTTGGGTGGTTTCTTTGTTCCTGACCCTGTTCAAAATATCAATAAACTCCCTTTCTGTTTGACGAAAAATGGTTGAAAGCTCGTAAAACTTGATTTGTTTGTACAAGCCGTCTGTAAGGCTAGAAAAGACATTTGAGGAGAAAAAATAGGGAGAACGATAGACACTATTTAAGGCCTCTTGTTCATCTCTCGTTACAACTGGCGGCAACTGATGCAGATCTCCAACCATAACAACTTGTACTCCACCAAAGGGTTGTTTGCTCTTTCTGACAGTTTGAAGAAAAACACTGATACTGTCCAACAGATCTGCTCGAACCATTGACACTTCATCAATTACAAGAGTTTCAAGAGCTTTGTAAATCTTGGCGTTTCTGGTTTTTTTGGCTTCGTGTTTAGCTCTTTCCGGATCGATATTGGGCGGAAAGAGAAAAAAAGAGTGGATTGTTTCCCCTCTAACATTAACTGCAGCGACTCCGGTTGGAGCTACGACGGCGATGTTTTTCTTGGTGGTGTTGCGAAAATGATCAAGCAGGGTTGATTTTCCTGTGCCGGCATTGCCGGTTAAAAATACGTTTTCCCAGCTGTTTTCGATTTCCAAAATGATTTCTTGAGTTCTATCGTCTAAAGTGAAGGACATTTTTATATGGCAAGTAAGTGATGATTTAGCTTAAGCCATTTCCGATGATATTTGTAATCAGGATCGATGCTTGAAACTAAGTTCCAGAAACCGCGTCCGTGGTTCCGGTGAACCATATGAGATACTTCGTGAATCACGACGTAGTCAACCACTTCATGGGGAGCCATGACCAGTTTACGATTGAAGCTAAGACAGTTCGTGGGCGAACAGCTACCCCAGATAGACGAGACTTTTTTGAGATTGATCTTTTGATAGGTTACCCCAATCTTTTGAGAATAATAATTGACCTTTTCGGTGATGGTTTCGATTCCTCTTTCCATATACCAATATAAAAGCGCTTCTTTGATTAACTCCGAATGCTTTTCTTTGGGTAAACCTTCATATATGTCGACTGATATTTTTTCATCAATCAAAACTACCTTGCATCTTCCCGGTGCTTTTTGGTAATTTAGCGACAAGGTGTACTCTTGGCCAAAATATAGATGCTTTTCCCCCTCCAGATATTGTTTGGAGATTTTCTTTGCGCCTATTCGATTAAGATGTTTTTCGATCCATGATGATTTTTCTCTAACAAAGTTTTCTATCATGCCAACCGGCATCCAAAACGGTGCACTAACCACAACCCCCTTGTTTTCGGAAATCCTGATTGAAGCGTTGGCAGTGATGCCTCGCTTGCGGATAATTTTGTATTCGAAACTGGCCACGCAACTATTGTAGACTAAGCTGAATCGTTTAAGGTAAAAATTCTAAGGAATAGATAATGTCTTCTGAGGTTAAATATTCTACTGTGCCTGTGTTGGGAGTTTGATTGGTAATTAACAAATATTTCTTATCTTCTTGGGGAACATAGTAATATGTGTATTCACCATTGCCTTCCCGTGAGGAGTATGTTTGTGCTGTGACTGAACCCAGGGCAATCGGAGATATTGGATTGACCAAACTGAACGATTCACCAAGCTCGCTTTTTCTTTTATCAATGGCTTTTTCAATGACGGTATTTACGTCTTCGTTTTCAAACAATATGTTTTGAGTGATTGAAAGATTGATCGATCCGGTTTTGTACAAGCTTACGTCGCCGTTGCTCTTGTTTTTTATATTTACGTTGGAAGGGTGTTTGATTTTGTAGCCGTTGTAGTTGTTTACAAATACTTGCCAGCCAAGTACTGGCGAGTTGTTTAATGTGGAATTGTCTGACAAATTTGAGGATTTTGCGCCAGCAACTAATGGCGACACGAGATTGTTTGTATCTCTGTTGCTTTGTTTTTTAACCAGTGTCCCGATTGATACCGTGATTAAAACTGTAAATACCAAAACAAAGATGAACTTCATACTGTAAGTGATGTTACATTTTTAGTTTATTACGGTGATTGTGGAAACACAATATACACAAAGCGATTATAGATTTATACTAGCCTATGGTTTCATCAGAAAAATTAAGAGGTCTTTCCGGCTTTCCAGCGTATCTAGAACCCTTTATTAAGAATCATCGTGATCTTGTTAGAGTTAACGAGTCAGTTTTTGGACTCCAGCCACATATTGAGGCACAGAAGCAAGATGCCGAGAAGAAACAGAGAACGTTGCTTGTTATTACCGGATTTTCTGGAGCAGGAAAAGATGTGGCAGTAAAAGAGTTAATGAAACAGGATCCTCGTTTTGGCTGGGTAAAAACATGCACCACAAGAGATATTCGACCTGAAGAAGTTGAGGAAGATCCATATATTCGATTGACTGAAGCACAGTTTGATGCCGCACTTAAAAGCGGAGATGCCATTGAGAGTAATGGCTATGTGGGAAAACGCTATTGCTCACTAACTTCTGTCTTTAAAAAGGCGTTGGACGATTTTGAGATTCCAATCCTGAGAATTGATCCAAAAGGTAAAGATTTTTACTTTGAACTATGGCAACAACAAGGGGGAATTTTCAAGGACGTCAACCTCATTTCAATTTTTATTGCACCACCAACACTAAAAGAGCTGGAAGAGAGATTAAGAAATAGACCAGGAAGTACCGATGAAGATGTAAAAAAAAGACTAGCTCAAGTAAACACCGATATTCTCTATTTAAACAATGTTGAGTATATTGCCATAAATGAAACCGGAAAATTGGGGCAGATGGTACAAAACATGCGAAAGGTTATTTTCTCTTAGTGTTTATATATTGAAGGGCGAGAAATATTATTCCAAGAGAAGCAATGAAAATGGGAACTCCTCTGGAAATTATTGAGTAAAATATCATTTTTGACTTCGCCTCTTCCACTCTGGCTAAGATAGTTGGGTCGTTGTACTTGTTACTCCATTCTGCGATATCCCACACCGGAGTACCGTCTTTCTCAGCATAGAAGCTGATCCCAGAATCTTGATGGTCGATGATTATGCCGGTAAGCGGCTCAACATAAATATCAATATTTACCCTAGATAGAACCATGTATTTTTCCGGAACTAGAGGTAAAAATTCATAGCCAGGAGTGTCATTGATAATAGATTCTTTGGAGCTAAAGTGATAAGTGTTTAGCTTTTCAATAGTCTTGTTACCAACATACTCTAAGATTGTGGGCGCACCCATCTCAACCGACCAAAAGTTAATATTTTTTGGAGAAACATTTGGAGGGAAGAAAATTGATGATTTTCCTTCATTGTCATCTTCTCCGGGATAATTATGACGAGTCAGCCTGTTTACCACAAATTTTTGATCTAGTTCAAAAAGAGTTTCACCTGTCAGCGACTCAACCTTAAAAAGACTTTGGATATTGGATTTATTTCCTGACGCCTGCAATGTCTTGATATTCGAAGAACTGATGGTTATCGTCTTTCCTGCCCACGACGAGTTTATATCAAACCTGTTGTTTTCTGTGTGAATTAAGGTGGCTTTATCTGAAATACTGGCGGGCAGTTTAAGTAATTCGGGTGAAATTATATTGAACCAAAGAGCTACTAGAATAAAAAGGCAAAGCCCAAAAAACATCTGTAATGTTTTTGACATAACTCATATTAACACTTTGCGTTTTGGTTAGGCAAAATGAATCAATAGCTCAACCGCGACAAACACAATATATAGCAATAGCAGATAAAAACCTTCTTTTCTGGAGAGAGTATTTTTACTCTTTGCAAAGAGATAAAAAAGAAATAGTCCCAAAAGAAGTACAACCAAACTGATGATATAACTATTGGTCAAATAGATTGTTTGGCCATACCACAAAACAAGACCGCCAAAAAGAATGGTGTTGTACGAGGCGGAGCCAACATAGTCCCCAAAAGCAACTTCATTATCCCTAAAGAAGACAGACCTTACCGCTAGTGCTAGTTCCGGAAGATTGGTTCCAACAGAAACAAGCATTAAGCTAATAAAGAAAGGGGAAATGTTTAAAAGCTGCGAAAAATACATGGTCTGGGTAACAACAACATGACTACTAAAATAAATCGCAATTACTGCAATTACTATTTTGATAATTTCTGACCAAACCTTCAGGCTTTGACGTTTTATCACGGCAGATGGATTGTTTAAAAATCCCCTTTTTGACTGAATTAACATAACCGAGACAACAAACATAGCAACACACATAATTCCATCAAGTCGATCTAGCTTGCCATCAAACGAAAGTATTACTGGCAGAGCAATGACGAAAAGTGAGGATATTAAATTAAATCCCTGAAACTCTGGATTGATCTTAACCGGCTTGCCAGTTATGGCTAGAAGCGGAATAACCAAGGTAAAAAGGACAATAGAGGCACCAATTAAATTACCTACAAATATCTCCGGGTCATTATCGATAACCGAGGATACTCCAACAGATAGCTCGCCCAGAGAGGTAAATAACCCGAGAACCAAAAAGGAAACCGAAAATGAGGAAAGCTTTAGTTTGTGAGAAAATTTTTCGACAGAAGATATGATTACTCCGGCACCGATCCAGATACCAATAAAACTTAAAACATAGTAGAGAATGTGTTGAAGCACAGTTTAAGTTTAGCAAACTTTTTGATTTATCGGTATTTGGGTGGTTAAATTAGGCCTATAGGTTGACAAAGTTGGGTCTACGAGATAAAATTCAGCTCGTACATTCATATTTTGGAAAAGGAGTTAAAATGTCAGAAACCTGGATTATTGTCTTGGTGGTAACAGTAGTTTGTGTGGCCCTGCTCCTGATCGTACTCTTGCGGAAACGAGAGAAAAGGGAGTCAGATTTGATTGGGATTGCCCTCCAGAATAGGGGCAATGACGAGACCGGCCAAGCAGCCGAATGGCTGAAAAAACACATGCTGGCCGACGATACATACATCAACCTGTTGTTTAAGTGCTTTCGGCTCGACAAACCGGTTCCGGTAAGCTCGATTACGGTGAACAATGAAACTGAAGATATCACGATTCAGTTCACCGTTCCGAATACAAACAAGGCTCTGTCAGTCGTGATGGACTTTGATGAAGTTGAGTTTGAGGTTGGTGGACCCAACGACAAAACCAAACAGGCCTGGATTTTCTTTGACCTGGATCTTTGGAGTGAGTCGCCGATTTACGACGAAGATACCCAGATCCCGATTGATCATATCGATTGGGAGTATGTAGTTTTGAACATCACTTCTGTGAAGTTGTACGTCTCAGAAGAGCAGTACAACACCCTCTTCCCGGAAGTAACAATTTAGTTTTTCTTTTCCTTGCCCGCTTCAGAAATGAGGCGGGTTTTTTGTGCTTTGGAGCGGGATACCGGAGTCGGACCGGCCTCTTATCCTTGGGAAGGATACATATTACCGATATACTAATCCCGCGTTTGCTCTAGGATGGATTATACTAAAGATTAAATATGTCAGGACGATATAAACAATCCCAAAACAAGAGTCGCTCTCGCTTTTATATTTTTCTTTCGGTCGTATTCGTGATTGTAATGTTTAAATGGGGCATTCCCCTATTTATGAATATGGTTGCCGGAAATGGGGCGCAAAGAGTCAATACGGATAACGACATAATCCCCCCACAGGCTCCAATTATCTCTGCTCTTCCAGACGCTACCAATAGTGCCAGAATCGTGATTGAGGGCTATACGGAAGCTGCTGCCAGCGTGGAGCTTTTACTTAACGACCAAGTAGAGAAAATTAATGTTGCTGACCAGACTGGCTCGTTTGTTTTTGAAACTTCATTAATATCCGGCCAAAACAGGGTTCAAATTAGAGCAAAAGACAGTAAGGGAAATGAAAGCATGTCACAAGTTACTCTTGTGTCTTTCGATAACAAACCGATCGAGCTCACTGTTAGCACCCCCAAAGATGGTAGTGAGTATTTTGGAAAAATAAATCAAGTAATTGATATCAAGGGAGAAGTGGATAAGCTCGGAAGCCAGGTTTTGATCAACAATTCTTTTGTCCAAGTAGATCGAAGCGGAGCTTTTATTCATCGATTTATGCTTTCAGGTGGTGAAAATATGATTACGATTATGGCTTCCGACAAAGCGGGAAATACGGCAGAAAAAACTCTTAGGCTGATCTATACTCCTTAGGTTTTACCCGATCGAGTCCTAGGGATATCCAGAAAAAAGCAAATATCCAGATGAAGAATAGAGAGTTGTTAAAAATGCTGTGAACCAAAATAGACATTGCCAAGACTTTTAACCCGACATTTCTGGTATTTTTCAATAGAGTGATTATTAGATTTGTGAAAGAAATTAAACCAGCAATTCCTGTCGTGGCTAATAGAAAAATATAGCTATTGTCGATTTGAAAACGAGAGTTACCTATCCCCCGAAGTGTGTTGTAACCCCAGCCAAAAATTGGTCTTTGGAAAAAGAGAGTAATCCCCTCTTGCCAACTACCAAGTCGGGAAAATATTGAGAAAGTTCTCATGAGATTAACACCTTCACCAAATGGTTTTGGTATTAAGTAAACAATTAGCCCGAGAAGAGGTAAAAGTAAAAGGAACTTTGCTCTTTTGCGTGTGATCAAAAGATAGATAAGGCCAGCGGCAAAAGCAAGGTAGGAAGCACGAGAAAAGGTAAGAGCCAGAAGGCCAACAAACGGGATTGAATGTAAAAATTTGCTGTTGCCAAGCAAGAACAAAGAGGTGGCCGCAAATATGGCACCGGAGAAGTTGGGGTCATATAACGAGCCAATCAAACGAAAATAGTGATCATCAAAACCAAGATTTTTCAAAAATCTCATGTCAGGAAAAATAAAATACTGAAAAAGTCCAAGTATCGAGAAAATACTTAAGGAAATTATCAAAGGGTTCTTTAATTTATTAAATCCAACAAAACGCGCCGCAAAAAATATCGAGGGATAGGTAAGTAGTCGAAGTAAATATAAAAAGGAAGTGGGGAAGCCGGAAGAGATCCCCTGTTTGATGTTAATGATTAATGAAAAAATGGCGACGCCTAAAAAAATCAAAAGAGGTTTGACAATTGAACCGGAAAGGATCTTGTTTCTGTCTTTGGAAGTAATCAACGAAATGGCGATAAGAAAAACCAAGATATCCAAGAGATATATTGAAAAGGGAAACGCCGGATGAGAAAAGGTTAGGAGCTGTCCAAAGGGCCAAACGTAGATAGTGAGTAGTAATAAAGAATTAATCATTAATTTAATTTGTACACCTGAATACCGACTTTGTTGGTGTGAAGCAAAGTACCGTAAACTTCAGACGGGTTAGTGCTCGTCGTAATTAGATAATCATAGCCCTCACGTGTATTGACCCAAGAGGTATGGTCGAAGTTATACGGGAAGTAGTAGAGGTTGTGTAGCCTGTCTATGAGTATTTTACTGCCCCCGGGAAGATTGTTTTTGACATAGTCATCCGAGTCAATAAAAGTTCCGGGTAGTCTGGAGGAGTATTTCGTAAGAAATGCATTTTGGGTTTCTTGACCGAGCAAGTAGGGGATGTATTTTTTTACTGCAATACATCTCATGCCAAAAATTGTTAATGAAGAAATGATTACCAGAAATATAAAAATATTTCTGAGAGGCACTTTTAGTAAGCTGACGATATAGACTGCAGAGATTATCAATGCGGGTAGATATGGCAACAAGAAACGGCTTGAGGGAGGATTGAGTACGACACTGAAAATGGACCCCAGAAACCCAACTGCCGCAATTTTTCGAATTGACTTATCTCGACTAAAAAGAGCTAGGGTGGATAAAATAACGAACAAGCCAACTATTGGAGAGAGAAAATCATCAAACGGAAAGGTGACGATGAAGGGTAAAAATAGAATATTTTTAATCACTGCCCACAAAGGGGTTAATGATTGATGAAGTAGCGGACTAAAGATCGGGTAAATGGGATTGCCGGTGAAATTGTAGGAGATAATAAACCAAGGAAGTGAAACTAATATGGCCGGAATAAGAATTGGAAGGCCGTAGACCAGTGCATATATTCCTGCTGACCCAAGAGCTAACCATTTGGTACCTATGGCCAAACCGAGAACAGCTCCTCCTCTTTTCCACGAACCGGAAATAAAAAAATACAAAGCGAGTGTTTCCAAGAATGTCCTAAACAAATCGATGTAGGCACTCCCTGATTGCCAACTGACTAGCCAGGTACAGTAAAAAAGAGAAACGGCAACTGATTTTAAAAGTGTGGAAAATTTTAATTTCGAGGTGATTTTCCAAATTACACACCCAACTCCGATGCCAGATAAATATTGAAGAAATTTGGGACCGATATAGCCAGTAAATTTGATTAGCGGGATAAAAATTGATTCGGTAATTCGAGGCATGACCGAGTAATACAAAAGGCCGCCATCAAAGAACCATTGCTTTTTCATCAGCCACAGTTTGGGGATGGTAAGGTGATACCAGAGAGCGTCGAATCCTATTTCGGGAGTGAAAACGGTCAATAAATTCAGAACTCCCAAAAGTACAATAGGAACCCAAACAAAATATAGTATTAGTTTCTTTTTGTCCATTGAAAAATGCGTACTGTTAAGGATTGAACGCTCATGAGATAAGCCGAGAACAAACCGGCAGTACCATCGAGAAAACCTTGTCTGTAAAAATAATTTTGAATGAATTTTCCGAAAGGATTTAGAAATAATCTCCAGTATGAAAAAGGTTTATTTTCTCTGGTTAAAATATCGGAGTCGATTTCCGAGTATCGTGTGGTACGACCGATAAATTCACTAACGAAGTTGTCTTTAATATGGTAAAGAGGAGAATACAGCTCACCAACTTCACCATTGATTTTCCAGGTTTCATGAACTGGTCTGATAAATTTTCCGGATTTTCTTTTGGCTAGTCTGAGAAGTTTTGTTTTTCCGGTTTCTCCGTGTAATAAAGGCTGATGGAAACAAACATCAACTCGGTGTATTTTGAAGCCTGAAAATTTTGTTTTGGATATGATTGCTTGAATTTCTCGCCTTAGTTCTGTGCTTATGTATTCATCGCTATCAATAAATAATACCCAATCGTTTTTTGTTTTTTCTAAAGCGAAGTTTCTTTGGGAGGCATAATCATTGTTAAGCTGTCGAGAATAAAACGATACTTTCCCGGACTTTTTTGCTTTTATAGTTGGAGAGTCAATCACCACAACTATCTCATCTGCAAAATCGGCAGACTGAAGAACAAGCGTGTCTATGTCTTCAGTTTTAGAAATAATAGCAATTGACAGCTTCATTCTTTGGAAATGAGTTTTCCCACCCTGGAAGATAGGGTTTGAGATGGAAGCTCAATATATTTGAAAACAAGTAATGAAATTCCGGTTGCAATCACAGTAGAAAGAACGAAGAGAGCTGTGTGTATCAAAAAATATTGACCTTGGAAGGGAAGATTGGGGAAATTTTGAAACATAAAGCGAGAAATTACATACAGAACAGAGTAGTGAATGAGATATAAACTGTAGGAAATTTTTCCAAAGAATTTTAAGACTTTGCCATCCAATAGGTTGAAAACTTTTACTTTGTCACCGTAAGCCGCGACACCAATGATAAAGAAGGAGATAATGGCTTCAACCAAACCTCCCAGATATTCATCTGTGAGATAGCGAAATCCCAACATGAGAACAACGGCAAATGGAAAAACAAGAACGACAGTCCGGTTTGGAATATTGGTAAAGAAATCTTTAAACTTGGGAATCATTAAACCGAGATAAAACATGTAGAGATAGCGAAGATCGCGAAAACCTTCGATATTTAATAAAGTAAAACTACTATAAATAAGAAGCACACTAATTAGAATGTCGGTCCACCAAGAGGTCTTTTTGTTTAGTAAGAAAAAAACAGGAAAAATAAATGAGGTAATCAAGATTACTCTTAATGTCCAAGTAACTCCTCCAACATAAGCGTGGATAAAGAAGAAGTTTAAAATGAACTCCTTGAGAGTCATCTCGAAATTCATCCACCAGTTGTACCAAGATGATGAAAAGGGAAATGTTTGATATGAATAGCCATATCTCATATAAAGAGCGGTAAGTACGAGAATCAAAATGTAGACGGGATACAGACGAATAATCCTTTTGGCATAGAAACCAAGAACTCCTCTGAAATCCATCTTTATTTTGGAAAGAGATGGACCAAGGACCAAACCGGAAAGCAAAAAGAAAAGGGTAACTGCCGCACCGCCATTGCCAACAAACATTAAAAGTTGTTGGAGTTTGGATTGAAGATCGTGAAAGATGAGAGGGTTTTGTAACCAAACACTGGCGAAAGCTGGGATGGTGATTACCATGTAGGAATGATTCAAGCAAACAATAAGCGCCAGTAAACCGCGAAGTCCGTCAAGTTTGGTGAAACGCGCAGGTTTGTTGATTTCCATTGTATTTATTATAAAAGGGTTTTTAGTCTTAGGTACAAATTAAATGTGAAATAAAACGGAAAAGAAAATATCGGAAGATGCTTTAAACAAAATCGCAGATGACTATTGGCTAAAATGATAATTTTTCTTTTTCCAATTTTATTAGTACTCGAGGACAGGCTGTGAAATATACTAACACTTGGGCAAAATTCAAGTTTGAAACCGTTCTCTTTGGCTCTAAGGCAAAAATCGACGTCTTCGTAGTATAAAAAATATCGATCATCCATCTTTATTTTCATAAAGACTTCCTTTTTTATAAATAGACAAACTCCAGAAAAATAATCAGGAGTTTTACTGGGCAAAGAGTGCAGATGAGTATTCCGACCGAATATTTTGTCTACCACACCTCCATAATCGTGGGTAATTTCCCCGTCTGATAGGTACTTGATTAGCGGAGAAATAATATCTCCCTTTGATAACAATAATTTATCAAAAAAGTCTTTTTCATTAATAACCGTGTCGTTATTAATGAGTAAAATATAATCACAACCATCTTTTATTGCCCTGGCAATCCCTAGATTGTTGCCTCCAGCAAAACCAAGATTATTTTCTGA
Organism: uncultured Pseudomonadales bacterium; assembly: GCA_964513845.1. Classification (GTDB taxonomy): domain Bacteria; phylum Patescibacteriota; class Microgenomatia; order UBA1400; family MFAQ01; genus UBA2277. The sequence goes on from CAZENT010000005.1 coordinate 73,671, forward strand.
GTGAATACTAATTATATTTGGATAGGCTTTTTCTACCTCTTCCATGGTGCCATCGTTGGAGGCATTGTCCACAATATACTGCTTTAAAATGAAATTTTTTGAGTTAACTTTTTCTACAGATGCAAGAAGAGCTTTGGTGTCTTTTGCGTTTTTATAATGAATCGAAATTAACCCAATGGTAATCATTTTTTGAGTAGATGATTAATTGAGTAATGAAACAGAGGAAAAATTGACACGTACTTTACTAGTTTTTTGAGATATATTTTTGCAGTTCGCATATCTCCCTTGAGAATTAATATTTTGATATTTTTGAGAAAGTCTAAGGTTTTTACACGAATAACCCTTTCTTTGTCCTTTTTTGAAAGCTTAAATATTTTTTTGTAATCATTATTTTCAAAATATTTTTCTATAAATACAAAGGTTTCATCAATAAAGCGACCATCTCTTATAGCAGCCGTCGTATTTGATCCCTTGTGCATTCTGAATGAGCATAATGGTTTGTTGATATAACCAATATTACCCATGGGGTGCATCCTGAGCCAAAACTCGAAATCTGCAAGCTGAGAGAAGCGTATGTCAAACAAACCAGCTGCAATGGCATCTTCTTTGCGGAACATTACAGCAGATGGTTCTCCGATTCGGTTTTCCTTGATGGTTGTGATTAGTTTGTGAGCGTATTTTACGCCTGATTCTTTTATTGTTTTGTTCGCAAACTGCATTGTATATAGAAGTTTGCTATTCTCATCTATGAATTTTCTTTTACAGGTTACGATCGAAATATCCTTATTTTTTTGAAAATAGTCAAGTTCTTTTTCAACACAGTTGGGGTCGATTAAGTCATCTGAATGGAGAAATTTGACATATTTCCCCTTGGCTTTTTGAATACAAAAGTTCCAGTTGGGAACCATGCCCAGATTTTTCTTGTGCACAACTAGCTTTATCCTTGGATCTTTTATTTTTTTAACTAGATTAACAGTGTTGTCTGTACTGCAGTTGTCCGATACCAGTATTTCTATATTTTTATATGTTTGATTTACAGCACAATTAAGTGCATCACAAATACTATCCTCTCTGTTGTAGGTGGGGATACAAATACTAACTAAGGGGTTCATTTTCTTGAATGAATTTATCGGCTTTTTTATAATCCTCTTTTCTGCCAATATCAAAATATGTACCGCCATCTAGTTTTACGCCATAACAAGGATATTTTTCCTTATATATATCTATGGCTGTACTTAAAAGCCTTTCTTCAGGTTTGTCTGAGTTGGGAAGGATACTTAGCATTTTTTTTGCTTCACCGACCTTCACCTTGCCAATCCCCCAAATCCAGTTGCTGTGTGGTTTCTTGACCTTGTCTTCAATAAGTGTAATTTTATTTTGTGAATCAATACTAACTGCACCGAAATTTTCTGGATGAGGTGTGGAGAATAAACCAAGCACAACGTCTTCAGGATAGTTCTTTAATATATTAAAGCCATTTTTGGGGTACCAGATAGTATCCGGTAAACCAAAAAATATATAATCGTCGTCCTTTAGTAGGTCAACTGAGGCAAAAATATTATCGGTGAGTGCTTTATCGTCTCTCACGATGAACACGACATTAACTTTGTACGGTGATTTTGTCGAAAGATATCGGGGAATATCCAGCTTATCTGAATTTATGGTAATAAATATTTTGTCGATTCCTGCCAAAACCATTCTTTCCAATAAATATTCGATGATAGCTTGTTCGCCTACCAAAGCAAGCTCTTTCGAATAGGCAAGGGGTTGCAATCTAGATCCAAAACCGGCAGCTGGTATAGTTCCGTATAGCATTTATTATTTATATAGTTATTTAACTATCCCTCTGGTATATTCTAACCTAATCAATGTATTTATACATTTGTGATTTGTTTAGTTATTATTTATCTTTTTTGTGAAATATCGATACGATTCTTTTAATCATCACCCCTTTCACACTCACACCATGGCGGTTGAGATTATAAAACCGGGATCGAAAGTTTTGGATGTGGGGTGTGCAACAGGCTTTTTTGCAAAGGAACTTAAGAAAAAGAAATGTGAAGTGTGGGGTGTTGACGGTAACGAAGAAGCGATAAAAAAAGCAAGCAAATACACGAAGAAGGCTATCACGAGAAATTTTGAAGTTATAAAATCACTGCCTTTTCCAAAAAGATATTTTGACTATATCGTACTAATGGATGTGATTGAACATTTGAGTTTCCCTGAGAAAATCCTTGAGGTCGTAAAGCCTCACATAAAAAATGGGGGGAAATTTATAATTTCCATTCCTAATATTGCCCACGCCTCAACTCGATGGATGTTGTTAAATGGAAATTTTCAATATACTACTTGGGGGATTATGGATCAGACTCATTTGCGTTTTTATACAATGAAAACATTCGAATCTGCCTTGACTAATAATGGTTTTAGAATTTTAAAAATGTTGCCCACAAATGGCATGACCAAAGTGCCTTTATTAAGAAAATTTACGGACAGACTTCCCGCTAGTTGGCAGTACCAAATAGTACGCATGGTTCCGACTCTTTTTTCTTACCAATTTATGGCTCTGGTTGAGGTTCGATAGCCAAAAGAATACTTTTAATTTGTTTATCAAATAATACCCAAGTAACAACTAATACTGTTGGCACAGTGATCGCGGCACTCAATAATGTGGAATATGCGGCTCCCATTGCGCCAAAGCGTGGTATAAGAACAAACATACCGACCGCGTTTAAGATAGCTGTAAAAACGGCAAAAAATGAAGCAACTTGAGGTTTCCCCATACTTTGCAATATAACTGTCGGAATTGGGGTTAGCGCATTCAGTAAAAAATACACACTCATAATTTTTAGGATTGGATAGGCCATGTTCACAACTACCTCGTCCTTTAACCACCAAAGTAAGAACTCTTTCCCAATGGAAAACGAAAGAATTATGGCCAAAATTCCACCTGCCAGTGCTAGTAATTCGATGATGATCACTAAATTTTTCAGTTTATTGACGCGATCTTTCTGCAGCAAAGAAGTACCGAGAGGAAAGAAGGCCTGAGCTACTTGAGAGACAATTCCTGCGCCTTTAGCGACGATGTTTTGAGGAATACTGAAGGCAGTAATAGCCTGGGCTGAAACCATAATACCTAAGGCGTATTTGGAAAACTGCGCCTCGATTTGATTGGCCAAGGTACCAATAAAATTTTTGAGACCAAAATTAATAAGTTCCTCTCCTTCAGACCTTTCATATCCAGGCAGAAAATCTTTTCCCTTAAAGATTTTTGAACTGTAAGAGGCCATAAATAATAGAGTGAAAAAATGAAAGATTAATTGCAGAAGAAAGATTAAGGCTATGTCGGGATAGATAGATGAAAGAAAAGCAGACAGAACAGTATTTGCCGACCCCACCAAAAGTGTTTTGGAGTTAAAAATATCAAATCTCTGCTCGGCTTGGGGAAGGCTTAAGAAATGAGAGTTGATGTGGTTAATAAAAATCGTGACAGTAAGGATGGCAATGACCCAATTAATTGTGGATGAGTTGATGATTTGGAACATGGGGAGAGTTCTGGTGAGGTAGATTAACAAACCCAGGACAACCAACGAAATGATTGCACCAATGAAGATAAATAGACTAAAAGATGTTTTCCAGGTGGAAATTCTTTCTTTTTTTTCAATTTCTGGCAAAGATAGTCGGCGGACTACGGCCGTAGAAATTCCAAAATCAAAAACAGCTGATAGGGGAATAAATGCGCCGAGAAACAGATAGACACCAAACAAATCTCGGCCAAGATTGCCCAAAAGAACAGAAATGGAAAAGAAACTGGCAACCAATAAATATGCATAACTTGCTAAATTAAATCCAGTGTTTTTGATGAGACTTGATTTTATCGACATGCAATTTCTTCGTAAATTTTTTCTATCTGTTTCCCGATTTTGTGACAGTCGTATTTTTCGACAGCTCTTTGACGAGCGACTTGGGAAAGAGATTGTCTACGCTCTTCATTATAGATTAGTTTTTCTAAGGTCGCCTTTAGGTCTTTGGGGTCTGAATGGCGAGCAATGAGCGCGGCATCACCAACCACTTCAGGAATAGCACCACTGTTGGTGGTAACTATGGGAAGGCCACACGCTAGAGCCTCTACAAGACACATGCCGTACTGCTCTGCCCAAGTTTTGGTTTCTCGACTGGGTAAACAAAAGATGTCTGCTTTTTGGTACTCACGATATACTTGGCTGTAGGGGACCGATTTTAGATAAATATTCTTATATCCAATCAAATCATGTTTTAGAGGACCAGCGCCAACAATGGTGAGCTTTACGTTTGGATTCTTTTCTTTAATTTGTAAGAAGGCCTCTAAAAGGTCAGTAATCCCCTTCTCCGGAACCAGTCTGGCAACACACAGGATGTTAATATCTTTTGTTTTTTTCTTATGTGGGTTTGGGTGAAATTTTTTGATGTCTATTCCCATATTTATGACTGTAATTTTTTCAAGTTTGACTCCCTCTTTGACTAAACAATCTTTGGCTTTTTGAGTGACGGCCAGAAATCGATCAACATTTTCATAGGCTAATTTTTTGTATTCTTTTCTACCTTTGATTCCCTCATTGTTGAACGGTATTATTTCCCATACCGTACTAACGATTCTTCTGACCAATCCCCTTCTCTTCGCCATAATGGCTTGGTGAGTGTAGCCAAAATATGTTTCCGCAACATGAACAATCTCGCTTCTCTTGATAACATTATCAAGGTTGCCAAGTTTTTGGGCATCTATAAATATTCTGTTTAGAATTGGATATTTTTTGGGGAAATTGGGAAGATCTGTGGGGGACCATAGTTTTATAAGAGGTAAGTCGATTTTGGATGAGATGGGGTGTTTTGAAGACACAGCAACTATGTTGTACTTATCCTTAAGGGAATAATAGTTTTGCAGTTCGAACGGATTTAGAAACGCTCCTCTGATGATTGAGATTTTCATAATTAAAAAGTTTTTCTTGCTAGTATCAATAAATCATCAAGAATAAATAGGGGTTGAATAATAATGTTTTCGAAGATACTAAAATGCTTAATGAAAAAGATTTTTCTTGATTGTATCCAAGAAGAGTGCCTGATTTTATCTTTATTGTTACTGCTTGCCCCTCCAACATGCAGAATCCTTGAAGTATTGGCATGATATATTCTTATTCCGGCTTTTTTTGCTCTAACACAATAGTCAACATCTTCAAGGTACATAAAATATGATTCACTTAATAATCCGATTCGTTTTATTGTACTAATCCGTATTAACATGTAACCACCGGTGACTACATCGACAGGAAACGCGTCTTTTGAATTTTTTGTATCAAGATAATAAAAGTAATTATGCCACTTATCATTTTTGCAAATCTTTCTTAAATTTGTAAAGTCAAATATTCCCACCATTAAATTCGGAAATCGAAAATATGAACCGCTGGAGTCTCCCTTTGGATTAACAGTCTCCCCCCCACTGATGCCAGCATTGTGTTTATCAGAGCAATCTATTAAATTTATCAGGGAATTTTTTTCAAGAAGAGTGTCTGGATTTAGAAGAAGGACATAGTCGACATTATTGCTCTTGAGTATTCCTTGATTAGAAGCTTTTGCAAAACCAATATTTTTTTTATTTTCAATTAGATAAATAGCATCATTTTTCTTTTGTATCTTTTTTATTATATTTTTAGTATTGTCTACTGAGTTATTGTCTACAATACATATATTGTATTTTATTGATCGCAAATTACTTTTGACGATTGAATTAATACATTTCTCAATATAGTTTTGAGAATTAAATGTTACAATGATAATTGAGATTCTGTACTTTTTCACGCATTTGTTATATTAATAATTTAATTTTACAAAATGAAGTCCTGCATGTTGCTTCTACTTGGTGGTCTAGTCGGAATCTTATCATTATTTGTTTCTCCAGGCGATGTCTGGGCAGGCTCACTTTTTGAAGATCATTTTTCATCAATCGATACGGATAGGTGGACAATAAATGTAAGAGGGAACGGAAGAGTCACAATTGAAGATAATTCAATATTAAGGTTATCTTCATCAAGTGATTATTTTTTTCCCTATGTGTATCTAAATAATCTTGTAATTCCAGATAATAATTATTCAATAGAAATAAAATATAGAATTTCTGGAGAATATAATTACGGGAGTGGAATTATATTTTCTGATAAATTGCTACCATACAACGGTCAAAACGACATAACTCTTTCGGATACAATTTTCCAAATTTGGCCAGATGCTGAATCGAACATATGGGTTAATTCTGCAGTGTGTGAGGATGGTTCTACGGATTGTTCTTTTCCTTTTTTTAACAGAGTTGCACCAACAACAATAAACGAATGGAATACTCTTAAAATTGTTTCCGATACCAACAATCGATTCTATTTATATATAAATAATAATCTTGAATTTGTATCGACCACATCGTCATCAAAAATTAAACATATTTGGTTTGGAAATCCAGAAAGAACTATAACCTCCACAACAAGAACCACAGTTGATATTGATTATTTATCAATTTTTACAAATATTCAGACGAATACAAATCCAGTAATAGTAATTCCTGGTCTTGGAGCAAGTTGGGATTTGGGGGCAATTTTAAGTGGAACAGACGGTTCAAATTGGCAAATTCCAAGTTTTGTTAATAATTATGATGGACTAAAAAGCTCCTTAATTAACGCCGGATATTCATATACTGAGGGTAGAAAACTATACACATTTGCCTATGATTGGCGAAAACCTCTTGACGTTTTGGCTGATCGACTAGACGCCTATATCGAAACAAACATTCCTTCTGACGAAAAGGTGGATCTAGTAGGCCACAGCATGGGAGGTTTGGTAGCGAGAGCGTATGCCCAGAAACATGGGGTATCGAGAATAAATAAAATTGCAGAAATTGGATCTCCAAATTTGGGCTCTGCAGAAGCATACAGTATTTGGGAAGGAGCTACGCTTTTGGACGATACTTGGTGGACTAAGCTAGCACTAGAGCTTACAACTCATTTTGGTGCGAACCCTGGTGAGTCAAAAATTCAAACGATTCAGAGAGTCGCCCCATCAATTAAGGATTTACTCCCCACAACACCCTTCTTATCCCAAAACGATAGTTTGATTCCCTGGTCTGAAATGAATCAAAAAAATACTAACTTGGCAGAATTAAATCAAGACATTAGTTTAATTAATCCCCTACTGAAGGTTTTTTACAGTAAAGACAAACAAACAAAGTCAACAATAAACGTAATTGCCCCCAGCACTGACGAACTTGCGGCAGGAATGTGGGTAGATGGAAAGCCAACTAACAATCCATTTTCATTTGTCGATGGGGACGGAACTGTTACAGAATCAAGCGCAAAGGGTTCTTTTACCAATACTATTCAAGGGTCTGGATGGCATGGCGAGCTTGTTACAAAAGAAGATAACCTTAAAAATGTTTTTGATTTCCTAGGACTTGATCAAACAAAAGTAATCGCCGGAAGTTTTGATTCCAGAAAAAATGTTCTTGTTGCCGCATTACGATCTCCCGGAAAACTTGAAGTGTGTAATTTTGATATGACTTTGTGTAATTCAGACATTGGAATATTCTTACCCGATAATGATTTGTTTATTCTTCCTGGTTACTCCAGCGAGAAACTAATTTTGAAGGTTACTGAAGACGAGGGTGGCGAGTATGCCGTGCATTTAGGTGATATTGGTGACGAAGCTGATTGGAAAATTCTGAATGGTAATCTCCAAACCGATGGTCAGGTGGATTACTACAACATCGGAAGAGATGGAGAAAACATCACATTTGAGGTAGATAAAACCGGCCCTTCAGTTCCACAAATCACAGGATTTCATAATCCTGAGTTGGCATGCGGAGGTGCAACAAATCAACACAATGTCACAGTAGACTGGACAGATTCGACCGATACAAATGGAGTTTCGAAGTATTTGTACAACATTGATTACCCAATAAACGGCTCAAGAAGTCTGTGGAATGCTAGTTTCCAATTATCTCAGTACCGAGGATCACTTAATGAAGGAGTTCACTATATAAAAGTCAGAGCAGAAGATAGATTTGGAAATTTGTCAGACTGGTCAAATATTTGTAGCGTGACTGCCGATTGGACCGCACCAAAAGTAACCATAACCTCTCCTGTGGCAGGAACATATAATTTTAGAGATTTACCAAAATTAAAATTTACGGCAACAGATAATTTGGATACCAACTTGGAAGTATCGAATACGGGGTTGCCAAAAAGTGAGGGTACTCACACAGTCACTGTGACAGCAAAAGATGATGCCGGGAATATTGGATCTGCATCTGTAACTTACATGATAAAGAAAGATCACCTACGTGACGTGTGTAAAAAGAATGGCTGGAGAATGTTTGGGTTATTTCGATATAGAAACCAAGGAGAGTGCGAAAAATATTTTGACCGGCTTGAAAGAATCTACGAAATGACTCACAGATATACAAATATCTGGAGTTGGAGATAAATGGAGGTCGCGACAGGAATCGGTCATCAGTAAATTTCTGCTGAAATTTCTTCTGACCACGCCTCAGCACCAGTCGTACTTCCGGCTTTTCGATTCTTCCCGACTTGATACACAAAAGTCATACCGCAAGGGTATGACATTTGTGGTCGCGACAGGAATCGAACCTGTGACCTCTGCAATGTGAATGCAGCGCTCTAACCAACTGAGCTACGCGACCGACTTGATATATTATACCAATCGATTTAAACTGAAGTGATGTCTTTTGCACGAAAACTAATAAAAATTGTTTACGAGTTTGTTGAAGCCTTCGTAATTTCTGCCTCTGTTTTTGTAGTGGTTTATTTGTTCTTGATGCAACCGCACCAAGTCAAAGGCTCTTCAATGTTCCCCACATTTAAAGACAAAGAGTACTTGTTAACAGATAAAATCACTTACAAAAGAGCCGACCCTAGTTTTGGAGACGTGATTGTTTTTAAAGCACCAATTAACGAAAATTTTGACTTTATAAAGAGAGTGATTGCCGTACCGGGGCAGACTGTGAAGGTAAAGGGTGGACATGTATATATTGACGGCACATTGCTAAATGAAAGTTACCTGTCAAATGATATTGTGACAAATCCTGGACAGTTTTTACTTGAGGGAGAGAGCTATATGGTGCAACCCGGAGAAGTAATGGCCTTTGGAGACAATCGCGATCACTCATCGGATAGTCGCGACTGGGGTCCAGTACCAAATCAGAACATCGTAGGAAGAGTATTTTTTCGTTACTGGCCAACAAACGTTGTCGGAGTTGTATCCAATCCTGCTAAAGCTTCAAACTAAGTTTAATATTCAGTGAGATTTTCTGGATCTTGAGGAACTACGGAATCAGAAGGCTGAGTTGCTTGTGGTTTTTCCAACATGGGTTCAAAAGGATTTGAGTAGGTGTTGTCTAAGGTGACAGGCTCTGGAGTAACTTCGAATACGGATTCGCGGACTTGAACTTCTTGAATTTCTTGAACCTTGTGGACTTCTTCTGCAACTTCCGGTTGTGATTCATGTTTTTGTGCAGGGACAACGAGCATGTCATAGATCTTTTGAATCTGAGACTCAGTTTCTTCCGGGTTTCCTTTGAGAACGATGTGGATAGCTGTTTCGACTCTGGATCGTCGCATCTTGACATGAACATTCTCCCCGATTGACTGACCAATAGCTGTGGCCATACTGTCGATTGATTCGTTGACTGTTTTGGTGTTGAAGCCATCAGATGGTTTTGAACGATGCATGGATTTTTTGAAACGGCGAGAAAGTTCTTCAGCTCGTCTGACTGAGCCACCCTCTCGTAGAATCATCTTGTAGGCTTCGATCATTTGCTGAGTGTCGGGAATGGCCGCCAAAGCTCTAGCGTGACCCTCGGTGATAACACCAGAGATCAAACCATCTTTAAGGGCATCAGGAAGCTCCAGAAGACGAAAGGTGTTACTAACGTAGGCCGGACTTTTACCAATACGGGTACAGATATCGGAGTTTGATAGAGAAAATTCTTTGATCAGGCGCTCAAAAGAGTTGGCACGGTCGATCGGGTTGAGATCGGTACGCTGAACATTTTCCACGATAGCCATCTCAAGCATTCCCTGAGGGGTGGTTTCGATGATCCTGACAGGAACTTCGGTGAGACCGGCTAGACGGCTGGCTCTCCAGCGACGCTCTCCGGCAATAATTTGGTAGCCCGCGGGAGTGTGTGCCACGACCAAAGGCTGGATGACGCCGTGAGTTTTGATGGAATCAATTAGTTCGGAAAGCGATTCAGGAGTGATCACACCTCTTGGTTGAAGAGGGTTGGGTTGAAGATAGTCTAGTGGTAATCTTGCAACCTGTTGATCGTCTGGCATTTATTTTGTGATTACGTCTACGTATTTAATCCCGTTTAGTTTGCGGTATTTAACATTTCCAGGGGCTGTAGCGTAAACTGTAAAGTCTCGACCTTTGTCTGTGTTTAAACCAGCATGAACAGCAGCTCCGCGCTGACGAACGATAATTTGACCGGTTTTGATCTCTTCTCCACCGTAGATTTTAACGCCTAGTCTTTTACCGGGACGTTGAGAGTGTTGTCTGGTAGCTCCACCAGATTTGACATGTGCCATATTTGTTTATTTTATTTTTTTTGTAAGACCAATATTTCACGCTTAACATCCGCGTCGGGACGTGAATAAAATATTCCGCGTTTCAATGGATTGTAACTTAACTTTAGCTTCCCGTCAATTATTTCGCTAGTCTTATATTCTTTTCTACCATCATTGAACCAGGGGAAAACCATGACTACGAAACCACCTGGCTTCAAAACTTTTAACCAGTCTTTTAGACAACCAAGATAAAGCTTCTCAAGACCAGGAACAATGAAACGGATTTCATCGGGGCGGAATTTGGATTTTCCGAGGAACGGTTCGGTAACAATGGCGTCAATGTTAGAAAATTTTTCGGACAGATGAGTAGCATCAAGAATCTCAACTTGACCTGAGAATCTCATTGATTGAAGATTTTCGATGGTATCCTGAACTTGTTTGGCCACGATATCTGTGCCACCAATAGTGTAGCCAACCTCGGCGGCTTCAACAAGCACTCTACCCGATCCACAAAACGGATCAAGTAGAATCTTACCTTCCGGATCGAGAGGAATTAGATTAACCATACTTCTGGCAATTTTGGGGGGGAGCATACCGGCCTGAGGATCAATGTGAGGCATGTGACGATCTTTTTGGATCCAGTGAATGAAGTTGTGGGACCAAACTGTTTGCCAAACCTGGTTATTTTCAATATCTAAAAAGAATTCGTCTATCTTGTGTTTTCTATTGATGACCGGAGAAACTCCAAACTCATCTTTGGCAATGACAAAGCGACCTCTTTCGAGCAAGTCTTTGACGTCTGTGTGAAGTTTGTCGAGATTTTCTCTTTTTCCCAATAGACTTATGGAGAAGTTTTTGGCTTTGATCTGCTTGGCGATGGACTGAGCATCGGTTTTTACATCTTCCAGGAGAACGGCCACTTTGATACTGCAACCGAGTTTTTCGGCGATTGCTTTTGCTTCGTCAACAGAATCCATCTCAAAACGATAGACATTAGGGGAAATTTGGGTTGCCTTCTCAATTTGGACAGATACCTCTTCTGCCGCCAAAGTGTTGTTGGCTCCGACGAACAATATGAATTGCATTTTGGTTTAAAGGTTTATCGCCTTGACAGTGAGATAACTCTCGGACTGTCTGTGACCAAGAACTTTTCTGTATCTTGATTTAGCTTTAAATTTGGCGACACGAATTTTTTCTCCTCTGCCGACACTGTCTAAAACGAGCTCAACAGATGCTTTTTCGACGAAAGGCTGACCAACTTTGGTTTCTTTACCATCGTGAGTTAACAAAACCTCAGTGACCTTAAGAGTGTCACCAACTTTGGTTTCGATTTTCTCAGCTGTAATTTTGTCGCCTTGTTTGACCAAGAACTGTTTTCCGCCAAGTTCAATGACGGCATATATATTTTTGTCTTCCATGTGCGCAATTATATCTCAAAGGGTGTGATTAAATCAAGCTGGCGAAGCTGAAGTCCAAACAGCATCGCAAAACTAAGAAGAGAGCTGCCTCCGTATGAAAAAAGTGGAAGCGTAATTCCTGTTACCGGCATAACCCCCAGGTTCATTCCGACATTAACCACTGTTTGAAAAGCAATTATGGAAAATACGGACAATGACAGCAGTGATGCCCTGGGATCTTTAAGGACTGTTCCTGTTTTTAGACAAGTGCGAAAAATTATGAAGTAGGCCACCAACAACACGGTAGCCCCAACCAAGCCAAATTCTTCAACGTATGAGGCAAAAATAAAATCAGTATGACGTTCGGGGAGAAAGTTAAGATGTGACTGAGTACCAAGCTTAACCCCTTTTCCAAACACGCCACCAGAACCGACAGCTATAGTCGCCTGAATGACATTGTATCCGGTACCTTGAGGATCTTTGTAGGGATTTATGAATGTTTCTATTCTTTGTCTTTGATATGGCTTGAGAACTTTGGACTCAAGAGGAATCGCGATGGCAAAAAATATTACGCCGACGATAAAGAGTTTTTTTAAGTGACCAGTAAATACAAGCAAAGCGAGGGGAAGACAGGTGAGTGTAAGTGCAGATCCGAGATCTGGCTGAACAGCAACGAAGCCAACGGGAATAATAGCCAGAAATAGAAATTTTAGAAAATCTTTCCACTTGGTAAGTTTGTTTTGAGATAGGTACGCAGAGTAAAAAATGGCCAAGAATGGCTTAATAATTTCTGAAGTTTGAAGATTAAAGAAGCCTAAATCAATCCAACGAATAGAACCTCGAATATTTCTGCCAATAAACATGGTGAGTAATAGTAGAAAAATACTTAAAACATAAAGCGCTGTGGAAATACTGAAAAAGGTTCTGGTGTCGACTCTGGATAGCAAAAATACAATAATAATTCCGGCGACAACAAACTCCAGTTGGGTGAAAAATAACTCAGGTGCGGTACTCCAGATAGTAATAAGGCCCAAAATAAGAACTAGCAATAAGGCGGCGATAAGTAAGCCCTTGTTTGGACGCATATTAATTCGATCTTACAACTTTAAGCTCTGATCCTTTAGTTATTTTTGACACTAAAGCCTTTCGCTTGATTTCATCTTCGTATTTGATGGGCCATTCAGGAAGAATAATATCTATCTTTTCATCGAGAAAACAGCCAGCTTCTTTTCTTGCTCCTTGGATATTACGAATGATTTCGCGCAATAAACCCTTGTCTTTTAAATCAGCAGTAATGACGATATCAAACTCGACACTATCATTACCCTTCTCAATGATGACGCTTTCAACGTTTAACTCATCTTTAATTAATTGAAGTAGTTGATTTTCATCTTTCAAGTCTTGATAGTCTCCTTTAATAGTGATCGACGCCAATGGTTGTTTAATTGCAAGGCTTAGTTTCTTCCTCTCGGCATTTCCAAGCTCGCAAATACTACGAACTTTTTGCATAAGGTTAATTAGTTTTTTGTCTTCATCTGTAATTGGTGATGATTCAGGCCAATCAGCAAGATGAACGGTGTCTTCCCCGGTAATGTTGGTGTAAATCATGTCGGCCATATAAGGAATGAAGGGCATTAACACACGCGAAATGGTTTCCAAGACATGATATAGAGTTTGATTACAACTCTCTTTGTCAGCGCTTGAGGGAACAGCAGGACCGACACGATCACGACTACGTCTGATAAACCATAAAGATAAATCTTGTGTAAATGATTCAATGGCCATGGTGGCAGTGAAGGCGTCGAAATTTTGTAACTTATTAGTTACTTCAGTAATGGTTTCATTTAAACGAACCAAAATCCATCGATCGAGAACGTTTTGTGATTTTTCTGAATTATCCACGTATTGCCAGTTTTCCAGGGAAGCGAAGTTGGCAAAATATCGATAAGAGTTCCAGAGAAGCATGTTAAACTGACGCTTGATCTCACCTACTGTTTTATAACCAAAAAGGAGGTTTCTCTCCGGATTTTGACGGAGAAAGGCCCAACGCATTGCATCGACACTCATCTTGTCAGCTCCTTCGTTAAATTCAACGGAGTTTCCTGTTGACTTATGCATAGGACGACCATCTTCAGCAACAACTGTGGCATGCCCAAGAACATTTTTAAACGGAGGTCGATCTTCAAGAACAGTACTCATGGCGATAAGGGCATAAAACCAGTTTTTAAACTGACCCGGAAAAGACTCCGTAATGAAATCTGCAGGGAACCATTCTTGCCAGTATTTTTTATCGTCAGTATAACTAACATTGCCGGTTTTTGGATCAATGAGAGTCGAATAAGCAACGATTCCAGCATCTAACCAAGGATTTCCAACGTCGCTAACCCGATGCATGGTACTACCACAATCGCATTTGAGGGTAATTTCGTCGATAAATGGTTTATGAGGTGAATGACCGGCAAATATATCCCAACCGGAAGCGGCTTTTTTCTCTAATTCTTCTTTGCTTCCAATAATCTGGAATTTTCCGCAATCATCGCAAACCCAGATGGGTAGAGCGAGACCCCAGTATCGATTTTTCTTGCTAATCAACCAGTCATGCATGTTATTCAACCAATCAATCTCTCTTTCTAGGCCAAACTCAGGCTGCCAAGAAATTTGATTGGCAACATCGATCATTTTTTGTCTTAAGGTTCTTCCTTTTTGATCATTTGGGTCAACTTTGTCCATTGCGATATACCATTCATCAGCCACCTTCCAAACAAGCTCGGTTTTACAACGCCAACAAGCAGGATATCGATGGGTATAGTTTTCGACTCGGAAAATCCAGTTATCACCCTGATTTTCTCTTTCCGCAAGAAAGTCAAGAATTATTTCTGGGTGCTTCTTGGCGTTTTGACCGGAAAGAAAACCTAGATTGGGCAAGTAATCGGCATTATCGGCGATGATTGGAATAAGGGGAAGTCCAAGCTTGCGACCAAGTAAGAAGTCTTCGGTACCGGCACTTGGGGCAGTGTGGACCATACCGGTACCTTCAGTTTCACTTATTGGAAGAATAAATGGGTCAGTTTCAACAACAACATGGAACTTGTCTGGATTGGCTTGAGAAACTGAGGCGATAGCTGGAAGATTTTCAAAAGCCGTTTGGTAGTGAAGTCCTGCCAGCTCAGAACCAAGAGAGGTGTTAACTATTTGCTTATACCCATCTCTAAAAACCTTCTCAACAAGAGCTTTGAGAACCCAAAAACGATCACCGCCATTACCCTCGACAAGTGCGTATTCCTTCGTACCATCGACCGAAACGGCTATGTTGGCAGGAATGGTCCAAGGCGTGGTTGTCCAAACAAGAAGAAACTCTCTATCGCGACCAACAATCGGAAACTCCATAATGATAGACTTATGGGTAATTTCTTTGTAGTCTTCTGTAAGCATTTCATGCTGAGATATTGCAGTTTCACAACGAGGACACCATGGAACTGCGTCGTGACCCTTGTAAATCCAACCCTTTTGCCAACATACCTGCAAGAAATGCCAGATGGTGTAGTTGTTTTCATCAGACATGGTGTAATAAGAATTTTCCCAGTCCATGAAGTAACCAAGGCGCTTGCTTTGTTCGGCTTGTATGGCAGAATACTTTAGAACTCTATCCTTACAGAGTTGGACAAATTTATCGACACCATACACTTCAATATCTTTCTTGGTACGAAAACCCAGTTCTTTTTCCACTTCAACCTCAACCCAAAGCCCCTGACAGTCAAAACCGTTCTGAAAGCGCTGTTTGTAGCCACGCATATTGTTGAATCGCTGCCAAAGATCTTTGTATGTTCTTCCCCACGCATGGTGAACACCCATGGGATTATTTGCTGTTATCGGACCGTCAAGAAAAAAGAATTTTTTGTCTGAAGAATCGTTTTTATGAAGATATTGATCAACAATACCTTCGCTATACCAACGATTTAAAAGCTCTTTTTCCAGTGATGAAAAATCCGGCATTGAATCAACTTCTTTTATTTGATGTGTTTTGTTTTTCATTTTTTTGATATAAAAAAATCCCGCTAAGCCAAAGGCTTACAGGATTAGAGTCGTAAAACTACTGTTTTAGGACGGTACCATCTAATTTTTTACTTGTTTTTCGCTATTACGGGCTTCCCGGGAAGGTCTACTTGATTCTTCTTCCAGCTTGCCGGTGATTTTCGGCTCAAACGCTTTTGTACTGGTTGATTATAGCAGTTTGAAGCAGTTTTTTCTCAATATGTCTGCTTATATTGATACTATAAGGTATAATACTACTGTTTGATGTGCGGTTCATTTAAATTCTGTTGGAATAAGGAGAGAGAATGAGAAAATCGTTTTGGTTTTTACTTGGCTTGGGTCTGGTTGTTATTTGTTTTTTGTTCTTCGGATACACAACCTCGGTATCTGGTTTGATTTATAACATTTCTAACCACCTCATTTCGTTTGTTCTGGTTATCCTTATTGTTGCTTCGTTTGTATTTGCATTGATTCAAGCAAGCGATAATGGCGAGTTAAAGCATTTTTGGTGGCCGACAATATCGATTGTCGCCTGGATCATGGTCTTGATTTTCCAAGAACCAGTGATGCTTAACAATCTATATAAAAACACAAATTACACGGAAGGCCAGTTAAAGGCTCAGGTTGAAGTTCGTGATGTCCCGTACACTGTGGCAGCCACAAATTTTGATGCCACAAACCCAGACTCTATGTCACAACCCGGGGACCTGGATTATATCCAGGGTGAGTGGATTGCGAGCATCGATCCCAAGGGTTTTTGGAATACATTAACAAAAGAGTCGCAAGGATTCTTCGTTTATGATCCAAACGGAACGGACAAAGTCTTAAGGCTTATCCAGAATATGCCATTTGCAGAAAACGGCTTATGGTTTAATTCGTCAACCTGGTTTGTTAAAAGACAATCGTACTTTGCTGAGTTTCACGAGATCCAGTACATTGCCGATCAAGAAACTCACGAAGTTCTTGCTGTTGTTGCGTTAATTAAGCGCCAGGGGTTTTCCCGATGGCCATACGTCGCCAATGTTTTGATTGTCCACCCCGATGGCGATACGGAAATGCTGACAGTCGATCAGGCTGAGGCTGACCCTCGTCTTGTGGGTATCGCTATCAAGCCTGAATGGATTGCGAATATGGAGGCTCAGGCATATGGATATCGAAATGGCGTAATTAAAGCAATATTTAATCGTCAAGGAAGAATCCAGGTTCAGACTTCATCCGTAAATGATGAAAACACGGCTCCGTTCCACCTGGAGACTGTTGAGGGAAATATGTGGGTAACTCCATTCTCGCCCCACAAAGGGAATAGCCTGATCGGCATTGCTACAACCTCAAGCCATGACGTTAATGGGCCAGTGTATATCTGGATGTTGCCGGAGGGGCAGGCTTACTTGGGCGCCGATCGATTGACATCGCTAATTGAGGGAGCTCCGTCTCACCGAAATATCAATTGGTTCCGTAGCAGTACCACAAAAGAAGGCGAAGATATCACTTGCGGAAACATGACAGTGCTGGAAATGGTACCTGTTGTACGAGCTGAGGCGGGCGGAAATCACTTATATTTCATGGGTTACACCTCAACAGCTCCGAACTCGGTGGTTGTTTCTTTTTACTCAATCGTTGATCCGCAAACTCAGGTAGTCTATAAAGACTTAATGAGTGATGGTGAAGTTGAGTCTTGGCTTCGCGGTGAGTATGAACTGAAACCAGTATCAGCAGATACTGAAGCGATTGAAGCCACCCCAGCCGGAGCTTGCAGTCTTTCAGAAGCGGTTAGCTCTCAACCAACAAATGAGTTATTTGATTTGATTGATAGTATTCTTCAAGAGCTTGAAAATCGAGCTAAATAGAATTCAGGGCACCCCAAAAGGGTGCCTTTTTTTGGGAAAATTCCGGTAAGGGTGGTTCCCCAAGAACATGACTGATGATGATTTGTTCAATCTCTTTTGTGAATCAAGAGCTTCTTCACTAACTCTAACTTCATGTTATTTGTTAAATATATTACACCCTAGGTACGCATTTCCCCTTGACAATTCATTTCAATATATGTAAATTGTAATTAATCCCACATAAAGGAGGGTAGGAATAAGTTAATTGAATTACGACCTTCCTAACTCTTTTTGGTACACCGCACTTTTAAGTGATAACGCAGCCTAGGGATCACGTCCCGCTCTGGGGTAAATGCGTTATATATCAGTAGAAACCGGTGAAGTAAGTCACCCACCTTGCGTTTGCATAGATATCGAAACGTTTGGTTCATGATATCCGGTGTAAATCAGAGAAGAAGCCATCTGTCCTTACGAGCAGCTGGCTTCTTTTTTGTCTTGATTTCTGAGTTTAGGCTAAAGTGATGACGGAAACACTAAGCTCACCATCTTTGTATTCAAAAACAAAGGTAACGGGTATAGTCTGATTGTTGGTGATATAGAGATTTTGATTTGCACCAACAGATTTATCGCTTGGATTGTAGTAAATAGACACACCGTATTCCTTAGGAACCTCAGGAATGTTGGCAAAATTATGGTTGGCTGGAGCCAGAACATCTAACTTAGCGTCTCTGGCTGCCCAGTTGATAAGTGAAGCTAAGTGACAAACACCATCTCCATACAAATATCCATCAGTTTTAAAACCATCTGAATAGTTAAAATGAGCTTCGGTAGTTTTGACTACCCTGCCTTCAAATTTTGGAAGAACAGCATCGTGATAGGCAAAGGTTTCGTTTGGCTGAAGAGTAAACTCAGATCGAAACGAGTTTTGAATCTCTGACCAGTTAATATCTTGAGCACTATCAACGCGCCCATCTAAATAGGCTAAGTTAAGCAAGATGTTGTCTTTAAAGACATCACTGACTTTTTGTGAAGGGTAACGATACTCAAGAGAGATAGTTCTTTGAGCCAAGGTGGTCTTTTGAGATCCGAGAAAACTCGGGTTGATTAACCCTCCAGTATTTAACAAAAGAAATAGACTTAAGATTGTACTTTTCATCATAGCGTGGGTATTCTACACTATTATAGGTTATTTGTCAAACCAGATTGGCAGAAAATGGAGTATGGCTGTAAGATAGTTCTAGTTAATATTTAACAAATCAAAAATGACAGGATATCACGCAGATATTGAGGCTGAGACAATCAGTAACAGTAATTTTAGAAAAGTACTTTTTACAGGAGCTCATAGCCAGCTCGTGGTAATGAACTTGCTTCCAAGTGAGGATATAGGCATGGAAGTGCATGGAAATGTTGATCAGTTCTTTAGATTTGAGTCCGGCGAAGGAAAAGCAATCCTAAACGGTGAAGAAATCATCTTTAAGGCAAATGATGTGGTCATTATTCCCGCAGGCACAAATCACAATATAATCAACACTTCCGCCACAGAACCCTTGAAGCTATACACTATTTACTCTCCTGCGAATCATCCAGACGGCACGGTTCACGCAACCAAGGCTGAAGCTATGGCTGACGAGCACGATCACGTCTAAACGTATCTTTCTTTTAGATTTGTTAAACCCCGTCGCATGACGGGGTTTTTGTTATACTGGATATATGAAGATAAAATACCCCTGGAAATTGTTTGCTTCAATAATTATTACTCTTTCAGCTGGTTTTCTTGGTTCTTTTTTTACCGGTCCTGCAGTAAAAACCTGGTATTTGTTAATCAATCGACCCTCGTGGAATCCCCCCGCCTGGTTGTTTGCGCCTGTTTGGACAACACTATTTATCCTAATGGGAGTTTCTTTGTATCTTGTTTGGTCTCAAAAAATGAATGCGAAAATTAGATTAGCTTTAAATATTTTCACTGTTCAGCTGATTCTTAATATCTTCTGGTCGGTGATCTTCTTTGGGATGGGAAACTTTTGGCTGGCTTTTGCTGAAATAGTTGTTTTGTGGATCTTTATTTTGCTGACAATTATTTATTTCAGAAGAATTAATAAAACTGCCGGATGGCTTCTGGTTCCCTATATCCTTTGGGTGTCGTTTGCATCTTTCCTCAACTTCACCATCGCCAGCTTAAACTAAGTCTCTGATTTGCCCAAAGCCAATTCTATCGTGGACAAAGTCTTGAGTGTTGGCCATGGTGGCAGGAGTAATCACAAAGTTCCCCCAGCGATCATTGATGGAGTCAATGGCGGTAACAAGATTAACCTTTCTTTGGTTGTCGTGAAAAAGGTCTAACTGAAGAGTGGATCGGCTGGATAAACCAAAACAAGAAACGGCAATGTTTCTTACCGGTAGTTTGTAGGGAGAATGACGAAGAAGTCGAGAGGCAACGCGAAAAATATCGCGACTGTCAAAAATAGGCTGATCCAAACTTTTGCCCTCATGAAAGTACTGATGATCCTGATACAAAAGTGCCAAATGAACACCTTTGGCCTGAAAATCAGAGTGACGCATCCTGAAACCTACCTTCTCAACTAGTTTGGAAAGTATGGGAGCCAGCTCTTCCGGAGTGGTGAGAAATTTAGGTAAAGAGTAAGAATGACCGAAACTTTTGGTGTCCCAGTCAACATCGTCGATTTCCCAGCCACGTAACCTCAAAAACCAGTAATAACCCAAAATTGAGTGAAAAGCAGAACGAAGCAGAGGAATATCAGCCTTTAAAAAATCGAGAACGGTGTAAATGCCGACCATGTTGAGGCGAGTAGAGTTTTGTTTGTTTATACCATTGAGGTCGGTGAGACAAAGATTTTGATAAATTGCCAAATAATTGGTGGCGTTTATTTCGTCCAAACCGTCCGGCTTATGGAGATTTGAGGCTGTTTTGGCTAAAAAACGATTGGGGCCTAGACCAATAGAAACAGTAAGGTAGTCCCCTATTTCACTTTTGATACGATTTTTGATCTCCTGACTGATAAGGAACATTCCTTTTTGGAAGCTGGGTGTGCCAGAAAAATCGAGAACAAATTCATCGATAGACTTGGGAACAATTTTGGGAGTGTACTCCGATAATAGTTTCTTGAGAGCAATGTGCACAGCCCTGTACTTGTCTGAATCCGGAGTACGTACGATAAGATCGGGACATAAAAGACGACCTTCTTTGACCCTTAAACCAACCTTGATGCCAAGACGCTTCGCTTCTATGGAAGCGGCAATAATACAACCATTGGGGGTATCGTAGGCGGCCACAGCAACAGGTTTGTAACGGAGAAAGGGATTGGCTTGCTGTTCAACTGACGCAAAGCAAGAATTTAGATCGATGTGCATAATCGAACAAGGACGACGATTGAAATCGAGATTAATTTGGGAGTCCATCGGCAATTTCTTCTAGCGTCCAGAATAAATTATCAGTATCAAGCCTTAGACGAAAAAAGAGATCTTGAGAAGTAACAGAGAAAACATGAAAAAGAGTGCGACCTTCGCGAACCGTATGATGCATGCCAACTTGAGAAACGCGAATGGCTTTGCCATCCCAGAAAATCTGGCGTGGAGCCACCGTACGAAGACGATGATCGTAGACTAACTGAACTGAAACCGGTGCCGATATTTTTTGAATCATATTACCCGAATATTAAGCGAATATAATTCATTAAACCAAATATTACCCGAATGGTCAAGGGGTCAAAATACTTTTAACCAAAATGAAATATCTTTATTCTTCGACTTCGACGGAAATAGTGCACTCCCCAATCAGGGCAGCCATGGCTCCGATGGCTGCGAACATGGGAAGAAAAGCGGTGGCAACGACACCCATGGTGAGAGGAAACTCAACAACAACTTTGCCCGATTTATCTTTGATAGTGATATGACGAACATTACCTTTGGCAATTAAATCTTTGACTGTTTTCAGTAATGATTCTCCGGAAACCTTGAAAGTTTCCTTTCTGGTAGTTTTTTTGGTGGTCATATTTTTTAATACTTGTTACGTAAAAAGGCGGGTATATCTAGATCATCTTCAATGTCGACTTCTGAGTGATGAACTTTGTATTTTCCGGCTAGTTTGACCTGCTCTGTGGGCTGAGGTTCTTCCGGCTTTTCTTCAATCTCTTCAATACTGGGAACTATAGCTGTTTGAGGTTTGAGATAAGGGTTGGCTGTCTGAACGCCTCCAAAATGACGACGATTTTCATCGAAACCGGCGGCAATAACGGAGATTTGGATCTCATCCCCAAGATCTTCTCTAATGGTGGTGCCAAAAATAATATTGGCGTCTGGGTCGGCTGATTGAGTAATGATGGATGAGGCTTCGTTGATTTCGGTAAGGGTAAGACTCTTACTGCCGGCGATATTAAAGAGAATACCACGGGCACCTTCGATGCTAACCTCCAATAGAGGCGAGCTAACGGCCGCGTTGGCAGCAATGATGGCACGCTTGTCACCTGACGAACGCCCGACACCCATAAGGGCAGAGCCAGCGTTGGTCATCACCGACTTAACATCGGCAAAATCAACATTAACAAGCCCTGGAATAGTAATTAAATCAGAAATACTTTGAACACCTTGACCGAGGACTGAGTCGGCCATTTTGAAAGCATCCAGAAGAGTTTGCTCCTTCTTGGCTACGTCCATTAAGCGCTGATTAGGAATGACGATAAGAGTATCAACATTGTCTTTGAGCTTTTCAATCCCCTCCTCTGCTTGTACTCTGCGTCTGGCTCCTTCAAAAAGAAAAGGTTTGGTGACGACAGCGACAGTAAGAGCACCGACTTCTTTTTTGGATATCTCAGCAATGACGGGGGCAGCTCCGGTACCCGTGCCTCCACCTTCACCGGCAGTAATAAAAACCATGTCTGCACCCATGAGAACTTCTTTGATTTTTTCGCGTGACTCTTCGGCAGCTTGAGCACCAATATCCGGATTTGAACCTGATCCGAGACCCTTAGTACCTTTTTCACCGATCTGAAGCTTGATGTCGGCGTTGGAATTGATTAAGGCTTGCATGTCCGTATTCACGGCGATGAACTCGACGCCTTTTATTTTTCCTGACGCAATCATGGTGTTGACGGCATTGTTACCGCCGCCCCCAACTCCGAGAACTTTTATTTTGGCAAAGGTGTTTGTATCTGGTTTGACAAGACCCACTTTATGGTAAGAATGATTTGATAAAATCGATCACTTTTCCGACAAGCTGTTTGCCGGGAATTCCTTTTATCATACCAGACAGTTTTATTCTTGGAGCTTGTTGTTGTTCTTTGTGATGATAGCCGTAAAGAGCCAAACCAACTGCTGTGGCGTAAACAGGAGAGTTAATTTCATCGGTGAGTCCATGCAAACCCGTTGGAACTCCCAACTTGGCCGGCAACTGCATAACTCGGCGACAGCTTTCGGTGCAGTTGATGGTTAGGGCTCCGCCTCCGGTAACAACAACTCCGGCAGGAGTTTGTCCTTCAAGACCTGACTGTTTGATAACGTGATTGACCATGGTAAAGATTTCGTTGAGACGAGGACGAATGATGCCCTCGACAATGGTTTTGCGAGAGACTTTTTTAACATCTTCGGTAATTCCAATTTTGGCAAGATCAATTTCGTCGGAAGCTTTGGGGTCGGATGGGTCCGCGTCATGCTTGGCTTTGCCCAAGAAATGTTTGATTTTTTCAGCACTGTCGACACTAATCTGAAGACCGATGGCGATATCATCACTAATTTTTTTGGCTCCAACCGGAATGACGGCTGAGTAAACACATGAACCTTCGACATAGATACAAACACTCGTGGTGCCGCCGCCAATGTCGATAAGAACCACCCCAAGCTCTTTGTCGGTGTCAGTCAAAACTGACTCGGCAGAGGCTAGACCGGTGAAAACAAGCCCGGAAACATTGACACCCAGCTCGTTGACACAACGGGTAACATTTTTGATGGCTGGCGTAAGACCGGTAATGAGATGGGCTTCGGTTTCGAGTCGAACACCGGACATGCCGGTTGGGTCTTTGATGCCATGCTGGCCATCAACAATAAACTCACGAGGAAGAACATGAATAATCTCTCTAGATGTAGGTAAGGAAACGGCTCGAGCAGCTTCAATAACTCGAAAAACGTCATCAGGGCTGATCTCCCCTTCAGTTTCAGTGATGGCAACTAGCCCCTGGGAGTTTTGAGACAAAATATTTTCTCCGGAAATGGAAACAAAGGCCGAATCAACTCCAAAACCTGCCATTCTTTCGGCGGACTCGACACAGTCGGTGATCGAACTGACGCACTCTTCTATGTTGACTATTTGACCACGCCTAATACCCCTGCTGGTAACAGTGGCGGCACCAACAAGATTGATTTTTTCGCCATCTTGACCGGGAACGGTAATCAAACAGGTGATTTTACTAGAGCCAATATCTATCGCGTTTATTCCTTGTGGTTTTGCCATATTTTTATCTAATGATCGGATTTTTAAAACTTAGGTCGATCACCTTAGCGTCTTTTTTAATTGTAGCGAGGTAGCTCATTGATTGTAAAGCAGAAGACAAACTACCCTCGTCAAAAGGTACACCTATTATGATATCAGGTTCGTTGAGCCGGCTCAAGAAACAACGATGGTCAACGATATAAATGTTGGATACATCAAGATATTTTAAAATCAATTTTACCATCTTGTATACCGAGGAGATAACGTCCGGGGTTGGTTTTTCGGAAAAAATGTATTTAATCTTGGCCTCTGTTGTGGCTATGGCAGTCATGGAGCCGTTTTCCCAGAGATTAAAACCAAGTGGTTCTTGAGTTGAGACAAAAATATCCAGCTCTCCGGTTGGTTTGACCCACCATCCCGCAGAGTCGGTGGTACTGGGAGCTTGATCCATAGACAAAATAGGCAAACTGCCAACCAAGTACACTTCTGCAGGCACAAAAGGGCTGGTGCCGGTGAGAGTAACGTTTAGGGTATTGAAAGCTTTATAACTAACACTCATTTTTTCCACTGGATAGGCAGCCTTGGTAAAGGTGAGTAATTCTTTTTGATTTAAAAAAAGTGAGTTGGTACCGAGAAGCTTGTTTTGAACTGCCAGTATTTCTTGAGGACAAGAATCATGATTAAATGAACAGTTGATTTTGCGAATAATCAAAAGATTATTAATAAAAAAGACGAGTGGAATAAATATTAAGACCGGAAAAAATCTTTTTAAAAAGATCTTGAGCGAATCAAAAGTGACACGAGTGCGTCGATTAAGTCTCTTTGAGGAGTTCACGGATAATTTGAGTAATCTTTTCTGCAGCATCGGTGACTAATTTGGTAGTTGGCTTTACAGCGGGACGCTTTACTACTTCAATAATAGCGCGATAAAGGGCTTCGGGCGTAAGGTCTTTTTCTTCCAAAATCGTACTGCCAATTTGCTCCTCTGCCAACTTGGCATTT
Organism: uncultured Pseudomonadales bacterium; assembly: GCA_964513845.1. Lineage (GTDB taxonomy): Bacteria > Patescibacteriota > Microgenomatia > UBA1400 > MFAQ01 > UBA2277. The sequence continues at coordinate 98,968 of CAZENT010000005.1, forward strand.
AAATATTGCTCATTGTGAGAAGCCCAGGGAATGGGAATAAGTACAGCTTTCTTGCCTAAAAACACTAGCTCGTAAATCGAGTGAGCACCAGCTCGACCAACGATGACGGACGCAGATCGAATATAGGTAGCGGCGTCTTCAGCAAAGAAATAGGGAGCAAAAAGATAACGATCTTTGTGTTCGCCAAGCTTTTCCTTGATTCTTCTGGCCCTGTCTGAGTCTTTGGTTAGAGTACTGGCGCCGGTCTGATGAACAACGGTGAACTTTTCTACAAGCTTGGGAATGATGGGAAACAAAGCTTTGTTGATCACATGAGAGCCCTGTTTGCCACAAGAAATGTAGATGAGTTTGTTATCAAATTTTTTGGTAAATTTTGAGTTTTGGAGTTCTTTTCTTATCGGAAGGCCGACGACAACTGATTTGTTTGACGGAAAGTTGGGAAGAGAAGAGTTATATGTAAGGAGAATTTTTTTGACAAAAGGCGAGATGGCCCTGTTCGCCCAGCCGGCAATGACGGTCTGTTCATGAGTAATTGAGGGAATACCCAAAAACCAACCGACAATAACAACCGGAACAGAAAGATAACCACCTGAAGAAAAGATTAGCTTTGGTCGGTATTTTATTAAATACATGAATGCCTGAAGAAAACCGAAGACAATCTTGAACCACTCCAAGGGATTGAATCTTTGATAAAACTTACCGGCTTTTAACTCGAGAAAACGAATGCCAGAACCGGTAATCTCTTGGTACTCGGCAGAGAGAGACTTGTCCCCTTTTGAAGCAAATTTGTGCCCGATCCAGATAATGGGATAGTTTTCTTTTTGAAAAATCTTGGCGATAACTAAAGCGCTATTGTGATGACCGCCGGTAAATGCAATTAGTGGTTTCATACGCGTTTGGAGATATTAATGAGAAGACCCAGGGCAATAAAGTTGGTAACCAAACTCGAACCGCCATAAGAAATGAAGGGTAGGGGTACTCCGGTGAGTGGAACAAGAGCGACCATAGCACTTAAATTCACAAATATCTGTATTAGAAATAATAAAGAGATACTACTAGAAAGCAGTTTATCAAATTTATCGTGAACATTCAGGGCAACCTTGAAAGAAAACATCAGCAATCCAACCATGGATAAAATGAACAAACTGCCTCCGAGAAAGCCAAACTCCTCGGCAATAATGACAAAAATAGAGTCGGTAGTCGCCTCAGGAAGATAGGCATATTTTTGGCGTGATTTTCCCAAACCAACACCAGAAACTCCACCTGACCCAAGACCATACAGCACTTGATTAATGTGGTACGAAGCACCCAGGGGATCACTAGTTGGATCCATAAAGGTTTTGACTCTTTCCATACGATAGGGAGAAAGAACGATCAAAGAGCCAAGAGCGATACCAAGAATGGCAACAAAGGTTAAGATTTCTTTGATCTTGGCACCAGATAAATAATAAATCATGAAAGAAACACCAACGGTAATGATGGCTGTACCCAAATCCGGCTGAAGCATAATTAAAACAACATTTAGTCCCAGAAGAGCAAGAAAATGTTTAAGACTCCGATCTTGTTCGAGCCACTTGGCGAGATATATAGCCAGAGTGATTTTCATAAGTTCTGATGGCTGAATGACAGTAAAACCAATATCGATCCAACGTCGTGCACCAAGAAGTTTTGAGCCAATTCCGGGTATCAAAACGGCCACCATCAACACCAAAGAGATGCCATAGAGAACATGAGCATATTTTTTGAATAGCTGCATGGGAATGTTTGCAGTGATAAGAGCAACAACAATACCAATAACGATCCAGATTGATTGTTGTTTGACGTAGTGAAACTTGTCGTTGAAAGTGCGAAAGGCGTCAACCACCGAGGCGTTGTAAATTGCAATTAAACCAAAACAAGCCACGACTATTCCAGCCAGAAGAATTGATGTGGGTAAACGATTGTGGCTGCCTTTGAGGCGTAACATAGATTAAATGATGGCTAACCAGATACCAAAGATAACTAACATAATGCCCACAAGCCAGGCTCTTTGAACAATTTTCGGTTCTGACCAGCCAATCTTTAAAAGAAAGTAATGAAGTGGAGCTATGGGAAAAATGCGGCGATGAAAAACTTTGACCCAGAAAATTTGAAGAACACTACTTAAGCCATCAATAAGAAAGGGAAGTCCAATGATAAGCAGAGCGATGACTTTGCCAGTAAGTAAACCCACCGTGGCAAATGTGGCACCAAAGGCCAAAGAGCCAACATCGCCCATAAATAGACGCGCAGGAAAAACGTTGAAATAAAGAAAGGCAATTAACCCTCCGAGCCAAAGAGCAATAAAGATCGACAATGGAGTGTCGAGAATAGAGGTGGAAAGGAGTAAAAAGCCGAATAAACTAATCATTAATAAACCGGAAGCCAGACCATCCATACCATCAGTAATGTTGACGGAGTTGGCAAAGACAACCACAAGAAATGCTGCCAGAGGAACAAACCAAAAACCAAAATGGATAACACCGAAGAAGGGAATGTGAATAATTTCGATGCCTAGATTGAGATACAACATTGCTCCAATAATGAGACCAAGAGTGATTTGAATTAAGAACTTATATCGAGTTTTGAGTCCGGTGTAACCCTCTTCCCTATCAAGCTCAAAGAACTTGACGATGTCGTCGTATAATCCGAGCAATCCGAAGGAAACAAAGGTAAAGAAAATCACATTAATCTCGTCATTTATTGGATAGACATGGGTAATTTCAAAACCGAGCCTTTTGAGAAGAGGCATGGCAAAAGCAAAAATTAGACTGGTGATGACGATAATGAGCAGTCCCCCTCCCTCAGGCGTACGCGACTTGGAGCGGATATGAATTGAGGCTTCGTCTGTTTTGTCTTCGGAAATAGCAGACTTGTTTTTAAAAAACTTAAGTCGGTATAAGAAATTAACAAAGGGGACGATGGCTAGAGCGTGGATGATGAAGGAGAAAATTAAGATACCAAGTAGTAAATCCATTTAAATAAGGTTAATTATTTTTGGTAAGAAAATGAAAAGCGCAACGACAATTGAGAGAGTGGCAGAGATGAGAACCATGGCGGCAGAAACATCTTTGGCAGTTTTGGCATCGGCCCTGCGCTCGAGAGTAATGAGATCAACCATAGCTTCAATGGAAGTGTTGACCATCTCAGCGACCAAAACCGTGTTGATAGTAAAAATAAGAATAAGCCATTCAAATGAACTAACGGAGAAATAGATTCCCAAAAGAACCACCACAAAAGTGGCTAAAAGATGAAAACGAAAGTTCGGCTGGGTGCGAACGGCATAAATAAAGCCGTCAAAGGCGTGTTTGAAACTGACTCGATGGATCCTAAAAGGATTTTGCATGTGATTATATTTTAGCAGTCTATTAAAGCAATAGTTGTTTGGCAATGGCAAACCAAAGAGGAGCGGCTGTTTCTGAACCCCATGGAGAGGTTTTGGGCTCTCGCAGAGTTACTAGCATGGTGTACTGCGGATTATTGGCCGGATAAAAACCGACAAAGCTGGCGATTGTTTTTTCGGCATCGTAGTGACCTTCGATTGGAATTTGGGCAGTCCCCGTTTTACCTGCAACAACGAGCCCTTGAGGTTTGGCCCACTTGGCTTCTCCCATGTCGACAGCTTGAACCATAATTTGAGTAATTTCACCAACGGCTTCTTTAGAAAGAACCATTTTCCCTTTACCCACCTCATTTTCAACGACCGTAGGCTTGATATAAAAACCACCATTAGCAATAGTGTTGACCGCGGCAACCATTTGAAGAGGGGTGACAGCAATACCTTGGCCGAACGAGTTGGTGGCTAGATCGATATCACCATAGTCTTTGGCATCGCGAATGGTTCCCGATACCTCCTCTTGCAATTGAATTTCGGTTTTCTTACCTAAACCATATTTCTTTAGATACTCAACAAACTTATTTTTACCTAATTTTCTCGCGACAAAAACCATACCGGTGTTGTCGGAGTTGATGATGGTTTCGGTCATGGTGGTGTTGGCATGATAGACTTCATTCCAGGTTTTGATGGCGTACTTGCCGATAACCAAAGGACGGTCACAGATATCACACTGTGTTTCGGGAGTGACAACTTTTTCATTTAATCCGGCCGCCATAATTAAAACTTTAAACACTGACCCTGGCTCAAAAAGGTCGGCTACATTGGGATTTTTGTAACTCGTGTTCGGAAACTCGGAAAAACTTGTTGGGTCGTAGTTTGGAAATGAGGCCATAGCTCTCACCTTGCCTGTTTTTGACTCAAGAATAATGACATTGCCGGCTGAGGCTTGGTATTTCTCAATGCCTTCTTTGAGCATGTTCTCGGTAAGGTACTGAATTTTCTTGCTGATGGTGGTCGTGATTGGCTTGCCCTCAATGGCATGAAGGAACTGATAGTTGCCAATCAAAATAGGATTGCCCTTGGCGTCCTTTTCGGTTCTCACCTTGCCTCCCCGACCGCGCAAAAGACGATCTTGGTATCCTTCCAGACCAAAATAGCCCTGTTCCTCTCCAGCAGCATCCTGACCAACAAAACCCAAGAGGTGAGCGGACATACTGGCTTCAGGGTAAAAACGCACATACTCGTCTTCAAAACCTAGGCCAGCAATTTCTAGCTTTTCGATGCGCTCTTTGGCCTCTGGAGAAAGATAATGCTTGAGAGAAACCCAGTTTGAATCAAGAGATAGTCTGTCTTTGAGATACTGGCGAATGTCGGACTCCCCCGTTGCTTCAGGATCTTTGTCAAGATTTTCGATTAACTTTTCGATAAGATCGTTGTTGCCAATTGTCAGCTGGGGTTTGTAAACAAAAAGATGATAAAGATTTTTTGTACCGGCAAGAATATTTCCTTCGAAGTCTAGAATGTTTCCCCTTTTGGCCTCGAGATATGTAGTGGTTTCGTGCTGTCGACTGGCTTTGGTTTGCAGTTCCGGCCCACGAATAATCTGCCAGTAAAATAATCTGGCTAGAATTACAAAACAAATTACAGGAATAAGAAAGATAACAATTTTTAGGCGCTTTTGGATAAGGTTACCCTGTGAGTTTAGCATTGATTATCTTTGGGCAAAGGTCGGGGCGGTAGGCACAAAGACAATGTTTTTTGATCTTATGAACCCTCTTTCGGCGGCCAGTGCTTCAATATTTTTTAGCTGGGAGGCTTCTTCGATCTTAACAGAGATAATCTGATTTTCTTTTTCTAGTTTGAGAGTTTGAGTTTCGGCTTCACTGACAGCAATACCTTCTGTAGATAGAGCGTTGGTGCCGATTAGATTAAAGGCGGCAAGACCAACAAAAACAACCGCGGTGATAGTAAGGGCGGTTTTGTAGTTAATTATTTTTTTTAGCGAGTCTAAGTTTGGCACTTCTGGTTCTAGAACTGATTAATAATTCAGATGACGATGGTACGATCGGTTTTTCGTTAATAGCGCTAATTTCACCTTTGGCTTCTTCTGAGTTGAAAAAATCTTTGACTAGTTTGTCTTCACCGGAGTGGAAGCTAATAAGCCCTAGAATTCCGTCTTTTTTAAGAAGACTGGGCAACTGGGGAAGAAGCAAGTTGATGTTTTCTCTTTCCAAGTTGACGACCATACGGAGAGCCATAAAGACTTGAGTGGCTGGATGAATTCTTCCTGGACGACCTTTTTTGACTCTATAAACCAGATCGGCTAACTGTTTAGTGGTTTTGATGGGGTTTATTTGTCTTTGTTTGGCGATGACACGGGCAAGGGGTTTAGCAAAGGGTTCGTCTCCTAAAGTAAATAAATCGGCAAGCTCTCCCTCGTTGAGTACAGCAAGAAGATCAGCGGCGGTGACGCCAAGATCTTTGGTGAGTCGCATATCAAGAGGCTCGTCTGTGGCAAAACTAAAGCCACGGTCGGGTGAAAGAACTTGAAACTGGGAAGGTCCAAGGTCGACCATAATGCCGTCGAATTTGGGAAGGTCTAGTTTTTTGGCTATTTCGCCCACTTTGGTGAAATTGCTTCTGATAATGATCCATTGAAAGTCTTTTGGAGCCGGAAGAGAGATGTTTTCGGATTCGAAAACAAGAGGTGAAAACTCGGCAGGAACAAAACTAACAGCTCTTTTGATGGCTTCGGTGTCAATGTCGAAAGAAACGACTCGACATCCGGCTTCGAGAGCTTCCTGAGTATGTCCACCATCCCCGAGAGTTAAATCTAGAAAGAGATAGTCTTTCTTAAATCCATAAAGCTTGGTTAGCTCGCCTTTGTAGGCAGAAAAATGTCTTTCAATTGTGTTGGTCATAAGTCAATTGCGGCTAAGCCTTGGTCGGCTTGGTTAATTGTTTGCGCTATTAAGTCAAGGTGCTCGTGATAGGCGTCTCTGTCCCAGATTTCAATTCTGGTAAGGGTTCCGGCGACTACCACCTGTTTTTTTATACTGACTTGATCTCTGAGATGCTCTGGTATGAGTGTCCGACCCTGCGCGTCCAGATTCAATTCCACGGCGGACTGCACTAATAGACGCGTCAAGTTCCGAGCTCCCGGATTGGTTAGTGAGAGCGAGGCCAGCTTTTCGGAAAGCTTCTGCCAGTATGATTTGGGAAAAAGAAATAGGCAGCCATCGAGTCCCCAGGTGATTACGCCACCTGATCCGAGTTCGTCCCTGAAAGACTGGGGTATTGCTAATCTCCCCTTGGCTTCTAGATTGTGGTAGTAACGTCCAGTAAACATAATTCATATGGCAGGCTTCAGAATGGTGTATATAGGATACTTCACCACTCATCACCACTTTCCAGTATGCTACACAATATAAATGATGTCAAGCCCTGTGTAAAGGGTCTGTGAAAAGAGATAAATATTATGTAAATGGGTGGCCTGGAGTCTGAGTTGTTGATATATAATCCACTCAGACAATGTCACAAATCGAAAACCTGCAACAATCCAGAGAGTTTGTAAGACACCACATTTCGGAGTTTACCGAAGTAATGGAGGGAGAGCCGGAAACATGGTGGAGAAATACAGCCAAACTGCTGATAAATTTTAGACGCGAGTTAAGAGAGTTCCCTGATCCTGAGATGCGTGAGTATTTTGAGACTCAAATCGACAAAGTAATTCAACAACTAAGAGATGCCAGTCTAATTACCCCAACAAGTAGAGATGATTTTGCCTCTTTGGCTGACCATTTAATCATGAATTTTTCAATGGAGATTGCCGCCAAGTTCGAACAGAAAGAGTTTGAGTTTGATACGCAGTTTATTCCTCTCGGGGAGATGGTAAGAAACCAACCAGATAGATTTAGAACCGAAAACAGGATTCTAAATGGAGAAGACTGCATTATTTTGCAGGTTAAACACCCCACACTAGATGAGTGGCAAGAAATTCCCTTACCGAAAAACAGAAAAGTTTGGCACAAAGGAGGTCCTGCTCGAGCAGTTTTGGATGTGGTGGCCCACGCTCCGATATCAATGCAGGAAAGTGAGTTTCCCTGGCACGACTTTGACGCGATCGTGGCCGATGGAAGAAGAAACAAAAAGGCGGCAGTAAATATTGGTGTAGATATTGATGGAATTGAGTATATGGGTGAGGACAATCTAAACTTTCCCCGATACTGTGCAGGTCGCGACACAACACAAAACCAAGTTTGCCTTGGCGCAAAAGGGCTTTATTACTCAAACGACGCCATGATTACAGCCAAAACCGGTCATACCAGAATTGAAAATGAGTATGTGGCCAACAAAGCGATTTATGGTTTTGACAAAATGATTTTTCAGGGTGAAAGTTTGGCAAAACCGAGAGGGTTGATGAGAATGGTTAAAGCGGTCGTTGAGGGAAAAGCTTTGTCGTTTGACATTATCCCGCTAAACTCAGTGTTTGATTTTGGAACAAACTCGCTGTTTCTAGCAAAAAGATGGGCCGGCAAAGAACAGTTTCCAGAGTACCTTCAACGAATGTTTTATTTGTTAAAACAAATGAATCAAACAAGGCCAGGCGAAAAAGATATTTTTGACACGCTGGAACGTATTCATACAAATTATCCCTTTTTCGATTTTGAAAGCGAGGTTAAATTCCCTATTCAGGTGGCACGCTGGAAATCACGAAAATTAATTAAACAAATCGATCGAGAAATGGGGTGGCAGTTTAAGATCCCAACCGGATTGGAAATCGAAAGAACTGAGGGTGACAATTTACCCAAACGAATTTCCTTGGATGGATTTGTGGTGAATCAAAATGATTTAGATGTGGCCAACAGATGGAGTTCTTTTCTGGAAAGATCAAGGTTGCGTACAAAAGAGTATCTTTCCAAGGAGCTATCGGCATACGAGAAAGCATTTATTCAAGGACGCTCAGATGAAGATGGCTTGGGAATTGAGGAGCTGGAAACTTATTTGTAGAGAACGATTGGGCCCAGAAGGTAGAGATCAAGGGATTCTTTGGAACCCCTTTCATCATCACGAGTAATTTCCGCTTTCATCGACCAAGGTTTGTTGTTTAGTGATACCGTGAGAGCGCCGTCTTTTTCGGTATAGGTTAGGGGAAGATAGCTCTGACCATCATAGATGGCGGCAGAAGTGACACCTGTTTGGTTGATGGTAAGTGTACCCGCAACATTTTTGTTACTAACTGAGGAAATGACAATTGGATACAAAACAATTTCTTTGTCGATGGCTTTTGGCAAACCGAAAGAGTTTAGAAGAATTAAGTTGTCTTTGATGGTTGCTTTTGAGGGGGTGAAAATTACTTTTCCGTCGGGAAGATTATTTTGACCATTGACAAAGGCAAAGTCGCCCTTGAGCACATGTGTAATTTTTTTGTCATCAAAATTGAGTTTAAATTTGAGCGTTCCGGACTTGAGATCTTTGTCAAAGGAACATTTGCCGCCCGTGGAACAACTACCGAGGATGATGGCTTTCATATAAGGACTGATAATGGGTGTTTCGAGGGTGGCCCTGGCACCTTTGAGCAAGTCTCCCGACTGATACTCAAGATCGAGTGTGGCCGCCTTGGCTTTGTTGGCGTTGATGGTGACAAAGGTAAATAGCTTGTTGGTGACATGAGGAACAAGAACGGTAAAGGGCCTATCGGCTAGAGCGAGCTCGTTGACCAATAGCTTGGTTCCGGTGGTGGCATCGGTCGTGTTGGGGGTAGTTTTTTTGGCTCCGCAAGCAGAAAGTAAAACGGAAAAGAAAACTACAAACAAAAGATTTTTTATTTTCATAGATGAATTCATTATAACTATTTTATCAGCGGCCCGATAAGTTTTTTGCTCATGATGGACTCAAAATATGTAGTGAGCTTGGCGGTTTCGGGCAACTTGGGCATAGGATAACCAAGGTGGCGTAGTAAAAACAAACCAAATTTTCTTCCCAGTCGGTTGTTTTCTTTGACAGAGTCGGATTTTTCGACCGCATTCAAAAATGATTTTAGTGACAGAAATATTTCCCGATCTTCGACCTGAACAGGAAGCGTGTTGGTTAGTATCTCGACAATAGTAAGACACAGACCAACTTTGGCAAAGTCTTTTTTGATTCCCGGATAATACTCGACAGACTCAATCTGATCTAAAAAATGGGGATGTTCTCCCCTACCACTTTGAAACCTGACGAGATTAAACAGATCAAGATGTGGGGCTTTTTTGGAAGTTAGTCGACGAGCTCCTCGGGCCACAAAATCCAGTAAGCCGTGATTTTCGGTGATAATGGAAACAAATTTATCTGCTTCACCGAAGTCCACAGATCTCACTATGATGCCTGTGTCTGAGAATGACGGTCTCATCTATGTTAGTTTAGAACGACCTCTTTGTCTGAGTCTAGGTTCACCACGGTTTCGTTGCCATTATAGATAATGGTGTGCTTGATCATTGGAGTACCTGGCTGTTTTTGAATCAAAAGACGATAAGTGGTGAGATCCATCTGAGGTAGAGTGTATTTGAAGACAATTTTGCTTTGGCTCTGAGGGCGCATAGTAAAGAAAGCCTCAAAAACAGTCTTGTCTAGATCTTCAATCACAGTTTCTTTAACTTCAGAACCAACAACCGAGATCAAAGTACTACCTTTGGGAACCAGAAGACGAATGTAGTCACGATAAGTACCATTAAGACAGAGCTGTCCGGCTTCTAGATTACAGTTACTGCCTTTGTAAGGATTGTTGTAACTAACACTGACAGTTTTGGTGACAACACCATTTTCGACGGCGATTTCTTGTTCAACCTCGCGAGTGATAAACATATCGGTTTTGGCTCCACCCAGATTGGCATCGTTGACGTGAAGATAATCGAAGTTGGTGGCTTGAATTCGACCGGCAGCGTTGAAGTCTTCAGCAACCAATTGAGTTTTTGGCTCAAAGAAGTAGAACATGAGATGTTTTTGTTTGATGGAGTCTAGAGCAACATTTAACAGTTTGGGCCAGAGATGTTTGGGACTGCCCATGGCGTTGGCCATCATAGAATGCATGAGGGGTCCAAGAACGGCTTTGCGACCAGTAACAATCTTGTTGGTTGGACGATCGGCAATTTCTTCAAGAGCGTAGACAACTTGAGGACAGTCACAGCGAGCATCGTTATTGGCGCTGAAGTTGCCCCATCCGCCGACACCAATAGGTCCGATGACTTTGAGTATTTCTACAGGAAGCTGGGTGTCCATGGCAATGATACCGTCGGCCTTGGTCATGTTGGGAATTTCGTTGTAGTACTTAGTGAAAAGATCCATAGAAACTTTGAAGTCCGGTGACATGTTTGAGTTTCTAAGATTGAGATATGTTTCGTTGAGATATTTTTTGACGGCATCCGGAGCGGGGACGTTTTTGTTGAAACGAGCGTCTAGATCATAAATATCATAAGAACTGAGGAGAGAAATTTTTCCCTTGGTAACTTTCATGAAGGCGTAGGCGGTCATGAATCCTCCTGTTGGGCGCAACTCGGCGTCGTTTTGGAAAAGAATCATGTAGGTTTTGGGGTTGGGATTGCCTAGAAGATCGGGTAGGAGTTTGATAAGGGGTTTGGCTTGAGTTAATAGCTGAGCGGACTCGGCTACGGTGGATTTGATTGCGGTAATTTTGCTCCTGACTTCTTTACCGGCAATTTTTACTGGATAGCGAGAGTCCTTGATCATATCCAACTCTTTTTGAGCCTCGGCCATATCGGCACCAATTTTGTCTAGATCGGGACTAATCAAGTCGAGTGTTTGGGCCATATAAACAATTCTGTCTTCTATCGACTGAGCCTTGGGAGTTTCTCCGGAAGGAGTTGCGATGTCGGTTTTGAAACCTAGGAGATCGGCGTAAGGAGAGACAGAAACGATGAGGGTGTCGAGTGATTTGATGAGTGATCTGCCGGCGTTTAGAGCGTGCTGACCATCTTTGGTGTAGCTGCCGACAAAAGGAATCGCTTTGGTCCAACTTACCCTTTGGTAGTTTG
>CAZENT010000006.1:0-57483 GCA_964513845.1 uncultured Pseudomonadales bacterium
ATTCATCCCCGGGTTCGTGGTTCCTCACCCGGGGTTTCCTGTTAGGTACAAAAAAACCCCCTGCCATTTCTGACAGGGGGTCATTGTGCAGGCTAGGCCTGCGGTTTAATTGTTTTTTTTGCGGTAGGCTGTCGCACTTCCACCTTTTTTGAATCAACCCGGACAATGTTCACTCCAATCGCCTTCGATTCTCTTGGCGTAACATCGGTTCCGGGAATTTTGACGTTGGAGCGGCGCTCAATGTATGCCTGATGGCATTCGCGGCAGTAACGCCACTGAAAATCTTCCGGAAGCGGAGCGCCACAATTGCGGCACCACGTCCCTTTAAAAAGGAAGTTATTGATCTCAAAGATCATATCTTCGAGCTCTTTTTCCAGATCTTCAGCCTTCTCCTGGCTGGTGATGAATTCATCGATCCGAAAATCGATTTCATTCATCCAATCACCAAAAACGGTCGCAAACAAGGCCCTTCCTTGATGACCATCGCGGGACTCATCCCGGATAAATGTGACCGAAGCATCCACGGCTTCCTGCCACAGTTTCAGAATTTTTGACCCGGTAAGCACATCCTGCCGACGAGCACAGTACTTCGCATCCCGCAAAGCAGCCAATAAATATTGACTGTTCTGAAAGCGCATGCCTTTTTGCATCCGCTCCCAGAGATCATCCTTCAAGCGATCATGATCAGCGATCGAGTTGATTGCTTCCACGATACAGTTCGAAATGAATTCAAGGGGTGAATAAATATGCTGCACAGGGGCAGCCGTACGGACAACAGCAGAGGTATTGATCTGAGCCATCATATCTCCTCGCCTCCTTTTGGGAGGCAGAAAACAATAAGTAAAGGGACTTTTCAGCCAAACTCTCAGTTTGGCCATAGCGAACATCAGTTCACGATACCCGATAATATACACCGTCCACTCACGTTTGTCAAATATATAGGGCAAAATCCCCTTTCCCTCTTTCTCCCCAATTCGAACTCTAAAACCAACACAATCCCTCCTGTTCGTGTTAAAATATCCCGTATGCTTCGTCCACTTGAATATATACGCTCAGTCAGACTAGAATTAAAGCAGGTAAAATGGCCGTCACATCAGACAGCCTTAAAGATGACTATCTTAGTCATTATTACCAGTCTAGCCGTTGCGTTTTACTCAGGAGGCCTAGACTACCTATTTACGACCATGCTTCAACAAGCACTAAATCGCTAATAAAATGAAACTAAAAGAAGACAAGACCAAACAAATTGATGAACTTGTACCCAAAGTACAGGATCCTAATCACGTCGTCATCACCGACAACGCCCCCGCTTCAGCCAAGTGGTACGTCGTTCACACTCAGTCTGGCCACGAAAACCGTGTTCTCGTTACCTTAAAAACCAGAGTCATCTCCATGGGCCTCGAAAACTACGTCTACGAAATCCTCATCCCTACCCAAGAAAAAATCAAAATCAACAAAGGCAAGAAAACCACCATCAAGGAAAAGCTTTTCCCTGGTTACATGCTTGTCCGCATGATCGTTTCCGACGACTCCTGGCTCGCAGTTCGCACCACTCAGGGCGTCACTGGCTTCGTTGGCACTGCCGACCAGCCCACCCCTCTCCCTGAAAACGAAGTTAAGGCCATCACCGCTTTCGGTGAGCAGGCTGCTCCCAAATTCCAGGCCGCTTTCACCATGGGTGAGGCCGTCAGAATCATCGAAGGACCATTTACCGATCTATTGGGAACTGTTTCCGCTATAGACGATGCCAAGGGCAAAGTCACCGTCTTGGTTAGTATCTTTGGTCGCGAAACACCGGTCGAGCTCGACTTCCTCCAGATTTCCAAGATATAACTCCCTTTTAAGCCACGAAAAAGGAGGGTGATTAGCCCTCCTTGTTTTTATGTTTACTTCAAATACACCACCCCTTGCGGGACGTGAATGACAATAGAGTCATATGGGTAATGCGAAATTCCAAAGAACCACTTCCACTCTTGCCCTTTTGGAAAATCGTGCTCTACCTTTATGTACTCCACATATGGAGTAACTCCCGTCTCAAACTTTATCTCAGCATCTGCTGAGCTGACAATCGTATCAACATTGTTGATTCGATAAGTAAACTTGTGTTTACTTTCGTCACTCAAAAGATAAAACGAACCATCATCACCAGAATAAAAAACCATTTCCTCAATCGGCTGGCTAGCAATCACAGTCGTTTTTGTCGGAAAGCTGGCTCCAATTACTACAGCCAAAACAACTCCAAGAATCAAGCCAAGAATCAAGCCGATAAAAAACCCATCGACCTTATCCTTCACAATCGCCTTCGCCAAAAAAATCATCCCCACCCAAACCAAAACAATCGTTATCATATTTTCTCCTCCTTAGTTCGATTTCTTGTTTGATTGGATTAAATACATTGATCCCTGCGGAAGATGTATCACAATATCTTCACGAGGAAGATTTGTGGTTCCAAACCAACGCTTCCACCCTTGCCCTTTTGGCAGAGCCAGTTCGGTACGCGAATACTCAATGAAGGGCACACCGGACTCATAGACGGGATCTGCTTCATTAAAGTTTAACGTTCGAATCTCGCCTTTCACCATATATGAATACAGATTTTTACCCTCATCTTTTTGTAGATAAAAGGCGTATCCTTCTGCTGAAACTACAGGCAGCTGCTCGATTGGCTCACTTACAATATTGATCGTCTTGGTCGGAAAACTATTTCCAATCAAAGCGGCCACAACCAACCCCAATAGCAGTCCTGCGAAAAATCCCGGTAAACCGGCCGATGCATCATCGAAAACCAAAATAAACAAGACGCAAAAAGTTATCGCGAGCAAAAACACTGTAACCATCAAATCCTCCTAAGTATTTTTAAGGTTCAATATGCCCTATATTATACTCCTTACTTGACTAGATCTCAATTTTCTGCCATATTTATCTTAGTTCTGCCATGAAAAACTTAAACAGTGAAGAAACTCTTTGGGTAATCCTCCCCATACTCCTTGTGGTAGGTCTTCTTATTGCCAGTATCATTATTCTCCCCCAAACCCAAACAGAGGTTCGCAGTAAGGCTTCCGAGCCCACCACCACCCCCACCAAAGTCGTTTTGCCAACCCCTTCCGTTTCAGAACGTCCTGAAATCATCTGTACCACCCTTTACTCTCCCGTTTGTAGTCAAGCAGGTGTTACCTATTCCAGTGAGTGTGAAGCCAACAAGGCCGGTGTCACTTCTTTCACCCAAGGTGCCTGCTCTGCGGTTCAAACCAAACCCCAACCCCTCCCCCTCGCCAACTAACCGAAGATGCGAGTTCAGTACTTCATTTCTTCAACAAATGAAAATCCAGTCAGAAATTTTCTTGAATCGCTCGATAAAAAGCAAAAGGCAAAAATATTTCGAATTCTTCAGAACATCGAAACATATGGATTAAATTCCGTAATTCCACACATAAAAAAACTATCTGAAACGCCTTTTTGGGAAATCAGAATTCTCGGTAATGACAATCTAAGAATCGTCTAAATTGTGCCTACAAAAACATCGATACTGTTACTTCATGGTTTTAATAAAAAAACTCAAAAAACTCCATCAAGAGAAATTAGAACCGCATTTCAAAGGTACAATCTCTTTTTGCTTGAAAAGTGATATCATATATAGTATCATTACTTATGAACAAAAATAGAATATATACCTTTCAAGATCATCTAAAAGAAAGCCTCAAAGACCCCGAGTTTCGCAAAGAATGGGAGGCCACCGAACCAGAGCATAATCTTGCCAGCCAAATCATCGAGGCTAGGCTCAAACAAAATCTTTCTCAGAGAGATCTCGCCAAACGCATCAACACCTCTCAAGCCATCATCTCTCGCATTGAGTCCGGCTCAGCCAACACATCTATTTCTCTTATGAAACGCTTTGCCAAGGCTCTAGACATCGAACTCACCATTCACATTCCCAAAAACTCCCTCCCCGTCGCTAACTAACCCACACCTCTTGATTTTTAGATCCCCGCCCTGCGGGGGATTTTTAATACACCTCTTCGTGGTTACCAATTCGAAGCAAATATATCAACTGCCCATCTATATACAAAATAATTCTGAGTTTCATATCTACTGAAATAGAATACTTATTTCCACCAGACAATTTATGTAATCTCAGCGACGGATGTTTGATATCGACCATCAATAACTTCAAACACTTTTTAAGTTTTTCTTCATTGTCTGGTTTACCCCTGACCAGCTTCTTTAAATCAGCCTCAAATCTCTTCCCAAATATCAATTTCACATTATTTTAGATTTTTAAAATAATTATCAATATCTGTTTCGTTTGACATCACTGCTAGCTTCTGTTTTGCATGGTCTGCTTTTGCCTCTTCTATTAAATAGTCGTATTTCGATTCCACCAATTTTCGAATGGCCGTGCGTGTCAAATCACTAAAAGATACAAAGTAACCACCTTCAATTAGTTTTTCCGCCTCCGACTTCAATTGGGTTGGTAAAGAAATATTTATTGTATTAATCATGTATGAATATTACCATTAATCATACAAACGTGCAATTATGAACAACCCAATCCACCAAATCACATTATTTATACGACACTAAGCACGCCTGAATTACTTAGTGGGTTTCAATTGAACAAAAAATCTCCTTTCTATGCTAAAATATCCCTACCTCGCCAAGTGTGAGGGAGCTTACCAATAGTAAAGCGACCTGTATCATTCTGCTAACTAATACATCAAATACAGTCAACTTTCTCTTTTTGTGTAGCTAATTAATAACCATATATAAAAACATGGCAAAAAAAGTCAAAGCCATCCTGAAGCTCAACCTTCCGGCTGGCGCAGCGAACCCTGCTCCTCCAGTAGGTCCTGCTCTTGGTCAACATGGTGTCAACATCATGGAATTCATTACTCAGTACAATGCTAAGACCGCCGAGATGCGTGGTCAGATCATTCCTGCTTTAGTCACTATTTTTGAAGACAGATCTTTCAAGTTTGAGCTCAAAACCCCTCCAGTTACCGCTCTCGTCAAACAAGCTCTTAACCTCAAACTAGGTTCCGGTACCCCCAACAAAGTCAAAGTTGGTGAAATTACCATGGACCAAATTAAAACCATTGCCGAGAAAAAACTTGCCGACATGAATACCAACGACCTTACCGCCGCAATCCAGATGGTCAAAGGTACCTGTAAATCAATGGGAATTACTATTAAAGAATAACTATGGCTAAAAAAACAATCTGGGACTCCCTATACAACGACCTGCCTACTCACGTAGCAGTCGCCCTTCGCGCAGCCCGTATCAAACCTGAACAAATCATCGCCAAAGAAGACGGTGAGCTCATGGCCATTGAAGGCATCAAAGAAGAAGACGTCAACTCCATAAGAGCCATCTACAACGCCGACTCCGTCGCCACCCCCTCCGAAATCATCGAAGAAGAAGCTAAAGAGGTTGCTGAAGAAGCTAAGAAAATTGCCAAAAAAATTGTGGCTCGCAAACGCTCCAACAAATACAAGGCCATGGCCAAACAGGTCAAAAAAGATGATCTTTACTCTGTCAAAGAAGCTATCGCTATGCTTTCCAAACTAGCCAAAACCACCAAACTCAAAACCTGCGAACTTCACCTAAATACTCGTGAAACAGGCCTCAGAGGCGAGCTCAAACTCCCTCACTCCACAGGTAAAGATGTCAAGATTGCTATCTTTAGTGATGATGTCGCCGCCAAGATCACAGCTGGCCAAATCGACTTCGACATGCTTCTCTGCACCCCCGCAGACATGCCCAAAGTCGCTCGTTTTGCCAAAGTCTTAGGCCCCAAAGGTTTGATGCCAAATCCCAAGTCCGGCACCGTTACCGAGCATCCTGAAGACAGAGCCAAACAGCTCGCCTCAGGTGGCACTCTTCCTTACAAGACAGAAGCCAAGTTCCCCATCATCCATCTCAATCTTGGTTCTATCGCACAGAAAGACGAAGACCTGGTTGACAACATCAACGAAGCTATCAAAAGCATCAACGTTACCAAGATCAAGTCAGCTTATATCTCCTGCACCCACACTCCCTCAGTTAAGCTTGCCATAAGCAACATCTAATCTCGTCATCCCCGACCCAATCGGGGATCCACAAAGATTCCACATACCCCGCCTTACAGGCGGGGTTTTGGTATCAACCCCATAATTTGATTTCGGCACGCCTATGAGATAAAATACGGCCAGTACTTTGACAAATTCAAAATAAAAAAAGGAGGGATATCATGTCCCAAAACAAACTTCGTTTTTGGAGCATGGTACTTTTCCTGCTCCTTTGTTGTCTTTTTTCATTCACTTCAACGGTTTTAGCTGATGACGGCACTAACCCCACACAATGTCAGTTTCAGCCTTCCCCT
This sequence comes from uncultured Pseudomonadales bacterium, assembly GCA_964513845.1. GTDB lineage: Bacteria > Patescibacteriota > Microgenomatia > UBA1400 > MFAQ01 > UBA2277. The sequence goes on from CAZENT010000006.1 coordinate 6,360, forward strand.
AGTGATCGCAGTTCCACCATGGACTCCATTTTTTTGATTGGAGCAGGTGGCGAAAATCTAACTTGGGACAATAGCTATCTTGGCCTGCATCGCTGGACGTTCCAACAATGGCCAGGTGTCGACTATACTGTTCCAACCACGATTGCGTTCACCTCAGGTGGTACGATTTCTTGGCTTGGAATCGATGGTGCGGGTGGAGGCTACTCCATCATCATCGACGGAGCAAATGAGTGCCAAGGCTGGCGACAGTTCATTGGCCATCTCGCTTATGATCCCAGTTCTCGCTATGTCATTGGCCAAGAAATTGGACCCAGTGAAATAGTCGGTGAGCCTGGTTGTTCCGGCTTTGAAGCATACTGCACTCCCAACGGAGGCTCGATTCCTCCACACAATCACACCACCCTAGGTTACCAAAGTAATGTTTTTAGTTTTTCCGATGGTACCCAAGCCGTAGGTGTTCGTGGATACTGGTGGATTCATCCGGCCAGAGTCGAAGGGACAGCCGTCAGTTCTCCTGGCACAGAGAAGCAAATTAGCTTCGATGCATCCCTGGAGTACTCGGCAGAGTTCACAATTCCCGAAGTCAGTCAAAGCATAAATCCTGATTTTCTGGATAATCTCTTGATTGGCCTCACCCCTTACAAAACTCACCTCAAAGTCGCGGCTTCCTTGTTGGGGCTTGCCTTCATTGGCTTGTTCTTCATCTCCAAAGACTTTCGAGGGCTGACCATCGCCGGACTTGTAATCGCGGTGATCTTGGCTGGAGGTATTTTCTATCTCCGCCAATCTATCGCCAAGTCCCCCGTGTTTTCTCCTCCTCGTGAGGCTATTTTTGTGGCTGAGGTTCCGGAAAAAACCGTCACTTTTGACATCAGTGAAACCACTTCACTTTCCTCCTCGGCCAACACCGTAGACGCAGACTGTCAGCTTCCAGTTTCGTACCCCGATACAGTTTTGCGTTACTGTGATTTGATTGAGAAGTATGCCGCCGAGCAAGGTGTTGATCCTCAATTAATTGCGGCCGTTATGGTTCAGGAGTCCCATGGTAACCCCGATGCTTACAGCAGCGCGGGTGCCGTTGGTCTTCTGCAAGTAATGCCGCACGATGGTCTTGCTGCCAATTTTATGTGCGCCAATGGCCCCTGCTTCGCCAATCGCCCCTCTATGGACGAGCTTTACGAAGAGGAGTTTAACGTCAGCTACGGTACTCGTATGCTGGCTGGTTTGATCAACAAGTACGACGGCTCGGAACGTGAAGCTTTGTTTCACTATGGTCCGGCCGGGGTTGGCTATTACTATGCCGACATCGTATTGGCCATCAAGGCCAAGAATCAATAAAAAGGAGTTATGATGAGTAAAATTACCCCTCTACCTCCGGGTATTAGCCCGGAGCTGCAAGCGCAGTACGCCGAGGCCAATGAATTATTAGCCAAATGCAAAGCCATAAAACGTCGCATGAATACAAAAAAGCTTGTTAAGACTCTTTTAATTCTCTGTGCGTTTGCCGGCCTCTTTATTGGTGCCTATGTAATTTATGGTCAAAGAACGAGCATCATTGCCCAGGGCAAAGGCTATCTCCAGTCCATCCTCCCCACGCCCAAGCCCACGGCTACTCAGCCCGCCCCTCAAGCCGTCAATACAGATTGTCAAGATCTAAAGATGACTCTAGACGGCACCAAGCTCAACATCAGCGTTCCCAAGATTGGACAGTGCTACAAGATTGCCCCAGAGTTTCAGAGTGCCTGGTCGCAGACTTTTGCCAATGCTGACAATCGATCTGCCTTCGCCAAACAAATTGGCGGAGACCAGACCTTCGTAGAAACAGCCATCGCCAACAGTCTTTCTGCTTGGCAGCTAAATCTACGTGAACCTGAAGCTGCTGAAGTGCCTGTGCCAACGGCCGTTCCAACCGCAACCATGACTCCAGAACCAACCTCAGTTCCAGTCTACGATAAAAGGGAAATTCCCTTGAGTTTCCCCGATTTGATCAAGGTCATGCGTGAGCTGGGCATTGCGAAAGTGGTTGGCAACGACAACACTCGTTACAACCAAAACTCTTGGGCACTTTACTACACGGCTGAGGATTATCTAATTCTCAACACGTACAATCTGCCCAAAGAATGTGCTAGTGCTACCTCTCTCAAAGTCGCTCTTGAACCCGATGAGGGTTACATGAGCCTCGAAGATGGCTGGCTTTACTGCAAATAACCAAAGAGGGCGGGACTCAAATCCCGCCCTATTTTCAATAAGGAGAGAAAATGAAACAGTTCAAGAATTTGCTGGCAATTATTGTTCTTTTACTGGTCATCGTGGTGATAGTTGGTGGTTTCTTGTATCTCAAGAACAACCCCAACCTCTTTAGCACTCCCAGCCTCCCCAGCCTCGGCTCTCAGCCGACTCTGGATATTACCAAGGTGTATCAGTTCACCCCAACCTTCGGACCCCAAGACGTCGACCATCTGGTTGCTACAGTCATGCCCACGCCTCGCGCTGTGCTGACTGAGCCGGAAGTGGCCGCCATGAACGAAGCCCTAAAAGACAAAAATCGTCTTCTAGGCACCGATTACGTTGTTGGTTCTCAGTACTCAGCCATGGGTGTGTCCTGGTACTGCACCGACATCAAACTCGGTGAATGGAGCCTACCTGGCTCCAACATTGGCGTCGCCAAGCTCATCGAAGGAACCTGGGGTATGGAAGCGAGCCTCAGTGAAGTTAGCTTCACTATGGAAAAAGGCAGCACCACAACTCCGGTATACCACAAGGCTGATGCCAACGGTAATCCGTACATCGAAACCAAGTACAATGGCGTCCTTGTTGTCACTATCGAAAGCTTTGGCATCGATGGCCCTACGTATCTTGAAGGTAATGAGTGGGTTTTCTCGGTCGGTAAGCCTATCCCCGGCTACGAGCTCTGGCTCATTCCCCGTCAAATCATCACAGGACAAAGTCTTCTCGAAGAAAAACGGGTTGAAGTTGTGAACATGGCCGAACGCCGTGTCAAACTGGAAACCATTGCTCCAAATGGATCGAATGATATCCTCTTGGGGCTGTACGACCAGTTCAAATCAAGCTTCACCAAAGAAGGTGACAAATACATCTACAACACACTAGTCACCCTTCTGGAGCCTCTGGCTCGTGAGAATGGCTATGCAGGCATCGAAGCAGTTCGCTTAATCATCCCTGATGCCCCAAAAACCATCTATGGTTGGATGGACATGAACGGCATGCCTTTGATCCCAAGCGACTATCCTTCTGTGTTTGCAGACAGCACTTGCCCGCAAGCACAGCCATCTCCAGCTGATATTGAAAGGTTTACCAATGAAGACTAAATTCCCTCAGATTAAGCCCCGCATGGCAGTCCCAGGCAAAATCGGCAATGGCCGAGGATGTTTAAAGATAGCTATTATCTTTTTCATCACCATAACTGCGATTTTCATTCTACTAACTTTGTTCAGCTTCCTGTTTAGTTAGTTGAAACTTTCCCCACGCCCCGACTTCGGTCGGGGCTTTTTTTGGCATAAAAAACCGGCTGTATTTCTACAACCGGTCCTTAACACTAAACTGTAACATTAAGTTCATCGGGGATGTATTTTGTAACATCCACCTTTTTTGGTGTTCCTGTGTTCGACACACCTTCAACCTTTTCAGGAAGATACTGCTCGATATCAGCTTTTGTCAACGCATTGACTTCACCCATTAACTCTTCGTAAGAGTTCAGTCCAGCATTTAAAATCTTTTCCAGTGCTTTTCTGTTGCTGTTGTCAATTACACGCTGAATTGTGGTCACCAACGCTGTAGATGCGTTCTGAATTGTTAGGTGAACAAACGTCATAATTGTTTCAAAGGCAAATTGTGCCCTTTCAATTAGGGCAAGTAACTCAACAGCCTTTTTGATATGAGCGGTTCTGGTTGCACTCGTCTGGATAAGACGATACTGCAGTAACGTTTCCTCGGCTTGTTTTTGCTGAGCTTCCAATGTCGAAATACCATTTTCTTCTAATTTCTTGCTCAAAACGGTTGCCGTTTCAACACGCAACGCCATTGCCAGGGAACGATCATCGGTGCTCGCAACCAATTCCGTTAAGCTGATGAGTTCTCGTAGTTTTGGAACCAAACTACTTAGCTCTTGCACACTTGAAACACGCATCTGTTCAAAGATCGTGAACTCATCACGGATTTGAACCAATCTAGCAACAATACGGCTGTTATCTACAGCTGAAACATTGTTCAACCAGTCTTTTTCCTTACTGAACAGTCTTTCCGCCTCAACCGCTACTTGAGCATAGACAGATGCCAACTGCAAAACCTGTTGCAAATATGGTAAATGCTGCAACATAAACTTCAATTCAGTCAAACCCAGTTTTGCCACGGCACGTTCTTGCGAAGTGCGATGAAAAAACCCAAACACATTTTCTAGACCATTAATTGAATCCTTTTTGTCAGAGCTGACAATTGCATTCCAATCAATTTTGACAAACTTTTTAAGAGTTACAACCTGTTCGTTCAATGGAAGCAGGGCTAACTCTGTCTGGAACTTGTCGATTGCCACTTGCAGCTCTTCATCCAACATCATCCGCAAGATTTCATTGGTTGAGTATTTCTCATCAACGAAAGGCAAGATCACTTCAGTCCCCAAAAGAGCAGGTGCCTTGTTGGTCATGTAAGAACCCACCGCACCTCCAGGACCATACCAGTTGAACACATCTTTTAAATTCTTAACCATCGCATCAATAATTACTTTCGCGACGATTTGTTCGTTCTTCCCCAATGTTGGGGCTTTTTTCACAATGGAATTCTTCATCACTTAATCCTCCTTCTATAATTTAAAGTACGATTCCGATACGCGTATTTTAACCCATAGGTTATACCTATGTCAAATAAACTACAAGATACAGAAAGGGGCGCCCTAAGGCGCCCCATAAAACCAAAAAACTAAAAGTGTCCCACAATTAACCAAAACGAAACTACCCCCATCAAGAATGCCACGATGGCATCAGTCCGAGGAGTATCTTCGGTGGGAACAAGATTCCCAACCAGCTGTCCACTTTGAGGCAACATTTTGGCAATTGGAGGAAAAATCGCAGAGGCAACGACATTAGCCAAAGCAAAGCCAATCAGTAATGCCAAAATCGTTGACCACAGAACTCGACTTCCATATGCCGTTAAAGCGAGCCATCGAACAATTTCCGCTCCAATGTCGCCTGCAATAGGTAATGTTGCGGTTCCAATCAATCCAAACAGAGCCGCAAACCCAAATCGCAGACCCACAAACAAGGGCAGTCCAACCAATACCATACCCAAGGCACCAGCTGTGCCCTGTTGGGTTCCCAGTTCGAATATATGAACTGCAATACCCGCAATAACCATTGCGGTTCCAATGGTTTGTCCTGCTCCAGCTGGATTAAACGCATACAACAACCCACCCATCACGAACAATCCTACTGAAACAGGAGTCCAATCGGTCTTACCAGTGATTGAAGCAGCAATAAACGCCACCAAACCAAATCCCAAGAGGACAATTTGAATCCATAAGGGGTCAAACACAAAATGAACCCCGATTAAGAAAAAGATTACCTGGTTCAAAAACATCGTTACCAGGCTGGTCAAAACCATCCCCACCAGAACAAAGATGTATCCAATTCGGATAATACGCCAGTCAGTTTGCTGTTGTTCAGCGAATCGCTCTTGCTTGGTCAGCACAACCAAAACAAACAAGACCAGCATGAAGATAATGAAGTTCCAATCAGGATTGGAAATCAAATCCGGAATCGAGACTGGCAACCTCACTTGGAAGGAAGACTTTTCTTTTTCTTCTTTGATATTTTTTACGGCCACCGCTTCTTCCGAAACAGTTTGCTGGCTATCAACATACGAGTCCACTGTGTTTACAATTACAATCGGTGTTTGAGTCGGCACAATCACACCAAATTGGTTTTGCGGTACCCCAGGCGCCACATCAAAAGATACTTCTGATGGGGTTTTGAATGCACTCGAGAGCACAAACACCCCGAGCAAAATCGCCAGAAGTACAACCACTCCAGCGATGATCATCACCTTTTTTGAAGGCTTTTTGAAGATCTGTCCCAAAACCGCTTTAGGTTTGAGGTTGGTCTGTTTCTTGCTGTTCAGCCGATTTTTTAACTCATCCAGCAGAGCAGCGTTCTTCACCTTTGCAACGGGAACATCGGGAGTTGCTTCCGGTTCAATCACTTTTTCAGGTGTTGCCACGGATTTTAATCTACCCGAGTCAACCAAATTTTTATAACTGTAGTAGTTGCTAATCGCTTCTCTTAAAAGAGAGTCAGGATCGGCAGTATTTTCAATTTCCCGTTTAACGCGTTCGAATTCAGCATCACTTAAACCAGAGAATCTGTTAAACCAAATCTTAAACCACAACTCATTCATATATTCCTCCATTTGAACTCAACATATTTAAGAACTTTTTAAAGAACTTGTCGATATCCTGTATTTTATCACCATTTATGTCTATGGGTCAAACAAACCATATCACTCCCCATCACACAATCACTTGCACAAAAACAAACCGAGTGTTAAACTACATAAGTTCCAAGACCAAGGGCGATCACTAAGCCCCTTGCAGAACCAATAATATGGCTCACTTGGAATGGAGCCATTTCTGTACCAAAATATAAAAACAAATGCCAAACCAAAAAAACGTTCATCAGCTAGCCGCGATTACCAAAGCTCTCGCCAGCTCTAAGGCTGTCATTCTTACCGAGTACGCCGGTCTTACTGTTGCCGAGCAAAACATTCTTCGTGAAGAAGCCGAGAAGACCAACTCCTCTTTCCTCGTCACCAAAAACAATCTTCTTCGTATCGCTTTTAAAGAAAAATCCAAAGAACTCGCCGACACCCTCGACTCCTTCCTCAATGGTCCAACCGCCGTTCTCTTTGGTGCCGACGCTGTTTCCGCCGCCAAGATCCTCTCCAAGTTCGCCGAAGATCACGAAAAGCTCAAGATCAAAACCGGTATCATGGACGACAAAGTCATCACCATTGCCGACATCTCTGCTCTTTCCAAGCTTCCCTCCTACGAAGAACTACTTGGCAAGCTCATGGCCCAGCTTCAAGCTCCTGCGCAAGCTCTAGTGAGACAGCTTTCCGCCCCTATGCAAAATCTTGTTTATGGCTTAAACGCAATCAAAGCCAAAATCTCTGCCTAAACCTGTCATTGCGAGGAGCACTCGACGAAGCAATCCCCGCTAACCAAATACCGACCAACCTATTATTAAAAATTATAAAAATATAAAAAAACATGTCCGAGAAAGTAACCAAACTCGTCGACCAAGTCAGTGAACTTTCCGTTTTGGAAGTCGCTGAACTAGTCAAAGCATTAGAAGAAAAATTCGGTGTCACCGCCGCTCCAGTCGCCGTTGCCGGTGCTGCCGCTGCTGTCGCAGCCGCTCCTGAAGAGGAAAAGACCGAGTTCAACGTCGTTATCGCCGATGCCGGTGCTAACAAAATTGGTGTTATCAAAGCCGTTCGCGAGATCAAATCCGATTTAGGATTGGTGGAAGCCAAAAACCTAGTCGAAAAGACCCCCGCCCTCGTCCTTGAAGGTGCCAAGAAAGAAGACGCTGAAGCTGCTAAGAAAAAGCTTGAAGAAGCTGGAGCAAAAGTTGAATTGAAATAATATTGTCATTCTCGATCTAATCGAGAATCTATAAAAATAAAATTCTATTTTTCAAAAAACCCGTCGCAAGGCGGGTTTTTTTGTACCCCAACCCAATTGACATATCTTATAACCAAGTCTTATAATACCACCCAACGCCCGCAAGGCGAATCCATCCATCTAGAACGTTAAAAAGGAGTTTAAGTTGAGTGATTTTAAACCGAGTGTTATATCAAATGGAGATCGCGATTGGAAAGGCATTATGCCTCACCGCATTCGAAGCAAGGCCTGGGATGTGTTGTATGGTATTCAAGACTACATAGTTGACTTCGAAGCTAATCCCACCGAACTTTTTGTCAGTGTCAATCGTGGTTATGAACCCAGAGAAGGCTTTGTTTTGTTGGCCGTTTCAATCTATCTGGCCATGAACGATCTTGAAGCATTGCTATCATGCACCAGTATTGAAGAGCATCTTGCCAATATCAACAAACAAATTCAGTTTGAAAGTGCTCTTAAACCGGGTGAAGACGTATACAAACCGGTTGAAGACACTCTCAAGCCAGGAGAAGTGTCTCCATACATCAAGTCGTATCTGTATAAAACCATTAAGGTTATGCTTGAAAAGAAAAACTCTTCATACAGCTCAATCATCGAAGACAATATCAAGATTCTTTTGAAGCAAGCCAAAAAGGCAAAAAACCGCCTTACATACTACCCCGCCTCACCTGAAACAATTTCAGTAGCAGAAAAGTCGAGTCGTTTAGCCTACTGCGATTACGCAATTGGACTAATTGAAAATGCCCTGACAATAGCCGAAGAAATTAACGATGGAATCAATGCTGAAAAAGAAAAAATAAGCGATGAAATCAAAGATTTTCTCGCAAAAAACAACTCCAAAATCCTTTCGTGTGGTCAAGGGTTAGAACAAATCCTGAATCACATCGAAAAACTTACAAAAAAAGCAAATACCCAGGTCGACAACTATATCAAAAGTAACAATATCCAGAAACTTGTTGAATCTGTTCAAGACATTTGCCCGCCGGAAAAAAAATAAAACCCCCATACTTCCCAGCCCGCTCGAAAGAGCGGGTTTTTTATACTTATATTTTATTGCTATATACAGGGTATAATATACGCGACAACCAAAAGACAATCTGTCTTGCACATTAATCTAAAAAGGAGCAACCATGTCCCGTATTTTTTACGTAAGTCCTCAGTTCGAAACCATACGTCACAACAATGGTGTGGTTACCACCGATCTCATTTCTTCGCTTGCGTTTAATCGAGAATTCGTTCATTGTTTCGAGAAAATTAACAAACAATTCCACATTTGTACGACAAACAGGATTAGCGACACTCAGGTTAGCTTCATTATGAATCGAGGCATTGAAGAAGAATATTTCTTCTGCGTTCTTTCTCTCGTCTTCACCATCATCTCAAGTCAAAAGAGCATCGACGAAATCTGGAAAGACGGCCTGGAAAAATTCTTTTCAACCGCAGATCAGTATCCAGCACCCGGCGGTGTCAGACTTTTGTACAAGAACGATCAAGAAGTAGTCGATAAGGCTCTTAAGGTTCTTGTAAACGATTTCGTCGAACCATGGAATCTAACAGAAACACCAAGACTATATACCTGCATCTTTAATCTAGACCAACTCAAAAGCGGTTTGCAGGAATTAGCATCACAGAACAACCTTGTATTTAAGATATTCGGCAAATCAGATGCAAATACAGCCACCTCATTTATATATGAAGTGGCCAAAGTGAAGCAAGAAATAGCCGAACAGCTGAATGCTTTAACCGAACAAAAAAAGAAAATTTATGATTTCCTTGATTTTGAAACCCTTTCGGGTTGTCCGGCTAGACAAGAAATTCTTGACACCAAAAAAGCGTTTGAGGATGATCGCGTTAGCAAAGAAATATTTAGAAAAGCTATTGACCTCTTCTTCTCCGGTTCCAAACTTCTCAGAAAATACGACATATATTCCAACTGGTTTAATTAACCCCAAACCCCAAGCCCGCTCGAAAAAGCGGGTTTTTCATATATACTCGGCATTTTTTCCAAAAAAAATGCCCCCAATTAAGGGGGCTCTGGAATGTGGGGTTTTACCCACATCATCAATTCGGGCGAAGAGACGCCCGAAGCAAAAGCAAAAGAAAACTTCGGTCCCAATTCATTGGGCAAATCCTTTCATATTTTCAAGCCGGTAGGGCTGCATCCTACCCAACTTTCATACATTTTGCTTTTTTTATCTTCTCTCTTGCGCGCCACGCGCATGTGGGACAAAGGAGAAGGACGCTAACGTTCTACCTTTCTGAACGGTATAGGTAGTATATCAATTCATTATAGGTTTGTCAACTACTGCCAGACCACCCATGTTTTACCGATAAAAATTTTCTTGAATGGCTGACAGCTATAAAATGTCACTACCATCACCGTTCTCGGTTTCAGTTTCACGATTGTCTGACCAGAAAATATTTGACCCACAACCTCTGGTTCGTGGCCCAAATATTCCACCCTAGTCTTTCCAAACATAGAATTCGGCACAACAAACAGGCCTTTTTTGGGTCGAAAAAATTTGTTAACAGGTACCGAGTCAACCAAGGCCATCAAATATTTTTCCAGCGGCATATCACTATCAATTTTGACAATCTCAAAATTTAAGGGTTCTGACATCAATCCTCCACCGTCTAAAGATGTCTTACAGTGCCTGCTATTATCTCCCAACCCCCTCTCAAAGTCAACCTATAACAACCATCCCCTTGACGTTAGTAAAACTTTCTGTTAATTTCTATATCAGACATGGACAACCAAGACCAAACCCCAATTGTAAAATCAACCAAGAAAGATCTTGATCTAAACAATCTCCCTGACCTTTTGACCGTTTCCGAAGTAGCCACGATTCTCCGTGTTTCCACCCTTACCATCAAGCGTTGGGGCAAACGCGGCAAACTTCCGGCTATTCGTATCAACTCTCGAGGTGATCGCAGATACAAAAAAGAGTCAGTCCTCTGGATGCTCGGCATCAATCCCACTCAATCCAACTCCTAAGGGTACAAAAAAGACCCCGATTCCTCGAAGCCTTTCCTTGTCATCCCCGACCTGATCGGGGATCTATATCAATAATACAAATTCGTCATTTCGAGTTTCGTACTCGAACCGTGGCAATCTCACATTTATTTCCTTTGATCTGCCCACGCATAGATCTTACCCTGTCCAAGTAATAAGTTCTATATGGGCAGGTCAAAAGAAATGACCTGTATTCTTTGGATACCCAAAACGGAATGATAAAAGAAATCTTTGGGAGGGTGTAGACACACCCTCCCAAAACAAGAACTACCGCATCCGACAACTCACTACGGCATCTTCGAAAGATACGAAAGGCTCTTCGTAGTGAGAAGCATGGCGGCGAAGTGCCGTCTGCGCTTCTTCCCACGATGGTGCTGATCCCTTGCGGACAAAAACATAGGTTTCCCAATCGGGATTTCCATTTGTCCACAGCGCCATTACCACAACATTCTCACCTTCGGGGAGATGGTACACTCCATCATCCCCCTGGCAACGGGGTGGATAGGTGAAACTTTCTTCACCTTCCAAATACTTGATTTTCGTTAATGGCCAGCCCAGCGTTCGGGCAAGCCGCCGAACGGGATTTGTGTCGTTTTCAATTAACGGCATCCGCAACACCTTATTCGGAGTGATGCGATAAGCGCGCCCGGCCACAATTGGCCATACCCCCATGACCATTCCCGTGGAGTTGTACTCCACAATGGTGCCCTTGGTTGAAAATTCAGGATCAGGATACACTATCATCCTTGTCCCTGATAAGCCCCGACGAATTACTTTTGATCCGTCAGACACCAATTCATCAAAGGTTTTGTCCAAGAAAATAGCCATTTTTGTCCTCCTTATGGACAGCTCCGCCGTTAAACGACGGAGAAGAAGAAAATAAGATTCTGCTCAAGCTTGCGCCAAAGCAGTTTTGGGCATACCAGCCCGTTTTGAGTATCCAAACTCATATATTGTCATTGCGATCCGCCTTTGGTGGAGAAGCAATCCCCGACATGCGGAGGTTACCTCGACCTTTCGGCTTCACAATGGACAAATATATATTTTAAATCTGGATACCCAAAACAGAATGATAAAGAAATGATGTGGGGGGGGGGTAAAAAAACGCCCCCCCCCAAAAAAAATCTCTCACAAGTTCTTTTTTCTCTTGATAACAATCAAGAGAAATGCAAAAAAGAAACCTGCAACGATCAATCCGAGCTTTACGAGCTCGGATTCAACGATAAACGTGCCCAACAAACAGGCACATCCTACCACAAATACAATTTTAAACCAGATCATTATTGCCCTCCTTTGGGGCCACTCCGCCGTGAATGCGACGGAGATTAAATCAACACTCTGCTCCAGCAATTGCCTTTGGCAGTTTGGGGCATATCAGCCCGTTTTGAGTATCCAAATTATTAAATTTCAAAGTTCAAACTTTCTTCGAATCGCACCACCGCCAACAAATTTCACCTCACCAAAAAAATCGCCAAACTAGCGACAAAAAATATAGGGAAATGGAAATGAATTACTGTTTGGACAGGTAATTCGGTAACACCTCTTGGAAGTGGTGCGACTCGAATTTGAAAGTTCTTGGCAATCGATTGATTGTCAACTATAGCCGATAGTATATCACAATATTATAGGTTTGTCAACTTGAGGGATTTTATCCAATCTCAACCAACTTGACGTTTTGGACAATGACGCTTTTTACAGTCAACCAGCTTACGTTTTTGTGCATTTTTGGGCTAGGCTGATCCTCCGCGTCATCAAAATACACCAACGATTTTAAAACATGAAGCAAATTGTATTCCTGATCACTGTATTTTTTCTTCATAAATCCAAAAATATCAGGCAAAGAAAACTCCTCCATAATGAAAAAAAGGTCAATGAAGTCTTTCTTAGATCCTCTTGCTGAAATAGTAATTAATTTTGTACAAGCAACATCCTGAATCGAAGATATTTTTATCCCATCCAGTATCTGTGGTTCTTCAAGCAATCTATACGGGTAATAGAGAAACTGTAATTTCACATTGTCCACAAAACAATTGAGAGTTCCAGAGTCCATTGACGCTTCTGTCAGATGAAGTTCTTTTTTCAATATTTGTAGTAAGTTTTCCGGTTCAAACTCTTCCTGGGTAAAAAAATCTAAATCTACTGATTCACGATGACCCAAATGAAGCGCCAAGGCCGTTCCTCCAGACAAGTAAAAATTTCCAGGCAAACCAATCTTTGTCAGTTTGTCAAATAGAGCTTTTGTTCCCGGTGCAAGTGTTTCTGTGTGCATATTAAAAGTATAACCGCCAAAAATTACGCGATTTCGGACTCATTTTTTTTGATAAATTTTTTTTCAGTTCCTGTTTAGATACTTTTCCGGTAAGCCACTTCACAGCCCTTGCATTTCCCTTTTCCAAAATAGTATTGGAAATATAATTTTTATGTTTTGCCATACTCAAATCTCTCAAATCATCGCCCCAAAAATACTTAGAGATAAACCTAGGTATTATCATTACCTCTATTTTACCTCAAAACAAGACTAACAGCTTCCTTTGATCTGCCCACGCATAGACCTTACCCTGTCCAAGTAATAAGTTCTATATGGGCAGGTCAAAAGAAACGACCTGTTTTTTATGGATACCCAAAACGGAATGATAAATATGTAGGGAGAGAGGAAGCTAGACAGGCAACCTCTCTCCCACAAGACAATCAGGGGGGGGTGATGGAAAAATCTACCACGAGCCTCTTGATGTGCCGTGTGCCGGCACCGGCTCGGTGTGAGCCAGCACCGCACAACACTTTTTGCTGGGGACCTCAATGGTCGTCCAGCTCTGACTCTCAATCATTCCTTCCGGAACGACCGAGTCCCACGAGTATCGGACGATAACTTGCCCGTCCGATACGGAAACACAGTGGAAATCTCGGGAAACTTCCCATTTCCCGAATTTTCTGGCGAGATCAATCTCGCCCATCGCCACCATCTCCGCCATTTTGACGGCGGTGGCACCAAATACGAACTCGATCATTTCAACAAATTCATTCATCTTTGCCCTCCTTTAGGGCCACTCCGCCGTGAATGCGACGGAGAAATAAATCAAACTTCTGCCTCAGGCAATTGCCTTAGCAGGTAATTAACACGGGTGATAAGTATCAACCCGTTTTGAGTATCCAAACTCATATATATTGTTAATCTGGATACCCAAAACGGAATGATAAAAAAATGTAGGGAGAGAGGAAGCCAGACAGGCAACCTCTCTCCCACAAGACTTACTTCCAGGTCCACCCGGGCTCAATGGCCCTGATGGCCTGGATGGCCTCATCTTCAATTTCCTTCTTGGTTTCCCAAGAAGGAGACGCACCACGCATTCTCACTATGGTGTGAGTTGTGTCTGGACCATCGTGGATAATTGTGTGAAAATACGATAAGCCCAATTCTTGGGCCTTGTTGACTATTTGTTCGATGGGGTGATTTTCCCCACACCTTGCTGTAAAAATAATCACTGTGTCCTCCTTTGGACAGCTCCGCCGTGGAACGACGGAGAAAAAAGAAAAAGATTCTGCCTCGGCAATTGCCAAAGCAGTTTTGGGCATACCAGCCCGTTTTGAGTATCCAAACTCATATATATTTTTAATCTGGATACCCAAAACGGAATGATAAAAAATGTGAGGAGGGGGAAATGTCAAGACAGCCAATCCCCCTCCCACAAGACTAAGAGTACTTTATTTTTGCCTCTTCCATCCTTCGGAAGAGTTCCCTAACCGCATCAGCCTGGTTCGGGTTTAACCCAATAAATACCTGCTCTTTTAATATTTCAAAAAAGAACAAGCTTTCTTTTTTTGTTGGCCATCCATTCTCGCCGATATCGACGAGTAGTTCCAACACTGAGACAACGGGGATCGTTGTCATGAATGGATTAATTAGGCATCCACGCTCTAGATCAAAGCCGTTGAGCCCTAGATATTTCCACCCATCTGCAACTTTCCAAAGTTTTTCGCCCAGAATTTTCTCTGGGTTGTCCCTATGCCAATAAAAAGTTGGCAACTCAGGATCCATTGGGTCTGTGAAGACCCCAAGAGCATACTCGCCCTTATATTGGGCGATGCGGAACCTAGGAAAAACACTTTCCCTCAGTTCTGGGGGCAAACAATCAAATACACCCCTTTTCAAAAATTTTATTTTCATCATTGCCCTCCTTTAGGGCCACTCCGCCGTGAAATCGGACGGAGAAAAAGATAAAACTTCTGCCTCAGGCAATTGCCTTTGGCAGTTTTGGGCATACCAGCCCGTTTTGAGTATCCAAACTCATATATATTTTTAATCTGGATACCCAAAACGGAATGATAAAAAATGTTGGAAGGGGGAAATGACAAGACTGCCAATCCCCCTTCCACAAGACTGATTGTTATTTTCCACTCATTTGAATGAAAAAATTACAGGTTATCAACCTAACTTTTTTAAAGAGAAGTCACCTCTCTAGCGCCAATCCTCTTTTTACCCGCCTTGCGGCGAGTTTAATCGAAAAGATTGGCTTCCTCCTCAAGCCGTGCTTTCACGGACTTGAGGTTGGACAAATCATACCGGCATTCACTTTCAGCCGGTAAAGACGACTGGTCAACAATCGACCCGTCCATAATACTCACCTCGGGGGCTT
This sequence comes from uncultured Pseudomonadales bacterium, assembly GCA_964513845.1. Classification (GTDB taxonomy): domain Bacteria; phylum Patescibacteriota; class Microgenomatia; order UBA1400; family MFAQ01; genus UBA2277. The sequence goes on from CAZENT010000006.1 coordinate 21,694, forward strand.
CCGCCTCCGGGATGACGAACATGTCCTGCCGGTGTTCATCCGGCATGTCGGACGAGTAAACCTCCTCGTCCAAATAGGCCGCCGCTTCCCAGTAGGACAAGCCTACTTGGAAAGCGCTCAGCCGATCGCTTTGTCCCTCGAGGACATAAGCGAAGTGATTTTTGAACTCCACGAGGAGCTTGTGCCCCTCGCGTGCTGCACTTACGGCCCCCCAATTCGACCGGCAGCCAACTCGCTGCTTTTCGATGGTCGCTCCCGCCCTGAAGATCAGGACGGACCAGGGGGTCTTGACAGGGCGCAGTGCCCCGGTTCCTTGCATCCAGGGGAAACCCTGAATGCCGATTATCCAGGTGCGCTCAGCCAAGGACGGGTGCACGCGTTCGTACACCTCGACAAACCCTTCGGAGGACTGGGCCCGGTAGCCCTTCAGGGGGATGATGATGTCATACCCTCTATTGAACAGCCTTTCACCAAAATGGGCCAGAGGGCCCAGGTCTGCGCCGAAGCGCAGAACGACACCCTGTCCAGCGACTCTCGTCGCCGAAACAGAGTATACCCGCAGTTCGCGGGTGAATGTGTCGATCAAAAGATGCTTTGCCATTTTAATTGCCCTCCTTTAGGGCCACTCCGCCGTGAATGCGACGGAGAGATAGAAATCAAACTCCTGCCTCGAGCAAACGCCTTTGGCAGGGAAACTAACACGGGTGATACATATCAACCCGTTTTGAGTATCCAGAATAACCTCTTCCTCATAAGCATTCCCGAGTAATCTCGGTCTCCGTTAACAGCAGTAAACCATGTTTACCTTGCGGATTTTACGAGGAAGATTATTAATGTTAAGGTCCCAGCATTCTTCGGGTCGCGCCACTACCTTCCTCGGAAAACCGAGAAAGCTAGTGTGTCTTGTAGCTTTTATCCCCGATTTACTCGTCGTATCCCCGTCAACCGAGGGCGATCTATAAAGAAGTAGATAAAAGTACTGGTTCTGCTCATCCTCACTACCGAAGCTATCTCGGCTAGAAGACTCACAGAGTTAATTAAACGTCTTATGCCGAAGCAGCGTTTAACTCCAGACTGCACACAGGAAACATATGAAAATTGGACAAGTTTTGTGAATTACTTTTTGGACAGGTAATTCAAGTACACCTATGGAAATTTTTAACGCATTCGCGTTTGGACAGTTTCCTTATTGGCAGTGGTGCGACTCGAATTTGAATGTTCTTGGCAATCGTCTGATTGTCAATGATAAGCAACAGTATAACACAATGTTATGGGTTTGTCAAGTAGTGTTTACAACTTGGCTCTGGGTTCGTGTTACCTAAATGTGCTTATTACAGGTATATATTACCACATCTTATAGTATTTGTCAATCCCTATTAACATCCACAAACACATCGCTATCCGTCAACATCCCTTGACACTCCTCTAGTTTCCCTATACCATCTATATATGCCCACTCCAAACAATTTACAAAACCTCGGTCTTTCCACAGATCAAACCGCCATCTACCTCACCCTTCTCAACTCAGGACCACAGTCCGCCATCTCCCTAGCCAAGCTTTCCGGCATCAAACGCACCTACATCTACCATCTCTGTAAAGAGCTCGAAAAAGAAGGACACATCAAGCTCACCCAGAAAGGTCGCACTACCTACTTCTCCGCTCAATCACCAGATCTTCTCCTTGCCAAAGCCCAAGAGAAAAAAGCTCAAGCCGAAACCGCTCTGCTCACACTCCAGTCAATTCTCCCAGAGCTCCAGTCCAAGTACCGCCTCACCGACATCAAGCCTGTTGTGAGTTACTTCGAAGGTCTTGAGGGTATCAAAAAGATGTACCAAGACATCATCAAAACTGGCCAAGATGATCTTCTTTTTCGCTCAATTCACGATGAAAGCAATCCTCTGGCAGCCACGGTCCTCTACAAACACATGGAGGAGCGCACCAAAGCCGGTATCCGCACCAAGGCCATAACCCCTTTTGTCGAGGTAGGTATTCAAAACTACCTCCATCACGATAAAGAGCACCTCTTTGAACGCCATTTCACCCAAAACCCTAAATATTTGTTCCCCTGTCAGATCATTGTTTACGGTACCAAAGTGGCTATTACCGATTTCCAAACACTCATTACCACCACACTCGACAACCTACTCATTAGCCAAACATTTAGCCAGCTCTTTGACATTCTCTGGGAAGCCACTCAAAACGAACACGACGACCTCATCAGAAAAATTAGCTCAAACCCTCCAAAGACTAATTAAAAATAGCCCTCGTATTTTGGATCTTTTGCTTGTCGCTTATGCTTTTTCGTGCTCATTTTAAACTTCATTAAATACTCTCCAAACTTTTCGGCAATCTGCTCGAAGTTCTCCATTGTTGCTTCACTAAACGAACCCTCATTGTGACCTCCCTCCGACTTTTCTGCCAAACTTAAGACTCTACCCACCCGAAGGGTTTGATACTCACCAGATACAAAAAACGACTCTCCGGTGCCCAGATCGAGTGATACCTTAGGTTTTTCCGCCAAACCACGTTCCTTACTGTACGCACTCCTATCAAAAGCCACCCTCACCTCCTGACCACCCCCCAACGGAGGAACAACTTTAAAATTAATTCTCGCTTCCGCCGCACTTCCATCTCCGTTTACACAAGCCTTTGGTCGAATAGAAACTACCACTTTTGATTCAGTTTTTTTGTCTTTAAAAATTCTAATTACCATCGCCTTTTCGTCTTTGATATTTTCATCTTCAATCATTCCGGCTTGAAAACCGACATCCATTAGCTCAAACTGATCCTCTTCTCGCAAGCCTTCCAAAACCCCCAAAGCGTATGTTACGGCATCCATAGATTCCAACAACTCATCCAGCTTCACTTCTCCACCAGACCCCTCATCAATCACTATAGCCGCTTTAAAGTACTCACAACATTTTCTGATTAGCGCCTCATGTGCCTCCGCAAAAAAAGTGTCTCCAGTTCCCAAATCAACACCATCAAACGACTTTCTCCATTCATAAGCCTTGTTTGTTATCTGAAAGAAATGTTTTAGCACTTTCTCTTTCTGTTCGCGGGAGGAGTTTGCAGACTCAAAATATTTTAGTATATCTTCTCCTGTTCCTCCATAATCAGCCGCCAAAAATACTTTCAACCCCAGTTCGCCAAAATTTCTAGCTATCTCTTTCAGTTGTGTTTTTTTGACGTCGTCTCCTTGCTCATAACTCAAAACAAACCACCCTTGTTCATATAGTTCCAATGAATTCAGGCTAATATCTGTTTCGGTATAGATCTGATCAAATAGTTTTCCATAGCTCGATAAAAACACCTCAGTCATTAGCTCTCTCGACTGTCTTTCTTGAGCAGTTTCGTCAGCCTTAGGCAAGAAAATATCTTTCGAAGAAATACTGCGCACTACTGCCTTAACCCGTTCTTGATCTGTCTCTAAATTCAAATTAAAAGCACCCAACAACTTTCCTCCGTCTCCAAAAACTCCTATTCGTCCATGATTATCAATACGCTTCACGTATGAGTTACCTGCTCTAAATAGCTTGACCAAAAACTCAGGATCATCCTCTTTTATTAGTTCGTAGATCTTATCAAAATAGCTAACTCCATCTTCACTTGTGATAGCAATTTTTTCCATCTCCAAATCATATAATATTCCGGCCGACATTCGTCTGGATAGAATGTCTTCACTTTTTAAGTTATTCAGCAATATCGGCAAAGAGTTCGCTAGTCCAAGATAGTCAAATAGCTTAACGTATTCCCCCAGTGATCCTTCTGGCCAGGTTTTTAGCTGATCTCCTGCAATGGCCGCGAGTTCAATTTTCTCACCATCGGTCCAGTCATTTACATGCATGACGGCACCAATCAAAGCATAGTGGACAAATCTAAATGGATTATCATCCCATCTCAAACTATTTTCGTCAAAATAGTAATAACTATTTACCTCATCTTCACTTTCCTGTATCTCTTCGTGTGGTTCTTTGTCAATAACTGAATCGTCATCAGTATCAGGATCAGCAATCGAACCATCGGGGTTGTATTGAAGATCAAAAAACTTATCATCTTCTTTTCTATAGCGACATACTTCATTCACTTCTTTAATTCGTTCAATTCTTTCCCGACAAAACCCCTCCATCAGTTCCTTTGCTTTCTTCGCACCCTCGACTCTACCGATACTTATGAGAGAAATTAATATCTCATTGGTGAACGGATTTTCTTCAAAATATGAATTATATGTTTCTTCTGCGTATTCAGAAAGGATTTCTATCACCGCGCCTCTTTCCTCCTTTTTGTCCCTGTAATATTTCTCCATTCTATTTAGAGTAGGCAATAGCGCTTCGTTTACCATATATTTAAACGAAATATCACCATCATCATCATGATAATAACTATTACTCTTTTCCCTTCTAAGTTCTTCCTCATCACAAACATGAGTAGCTTCTTTAAGCATATCTATCCATTCACCAGGACTTATGTTGTCACTTGCTTCCAGTGTTTCTGTTTTTTTCAAGAATTTATCTACCGCACCACGAGAAGCTTTGTCCCATTTAATATAATCTTCTCTTTGATGGGTTTTATATCCCCCATAAGGATAATCCTCAAAGTCAAACGATCTCCATCCATTATCCGCCCTATACAAACTTCTCCATTCAGTATTGACCTGTTCACGCCATTCTTCAGATTTTCTATGCCGCTCATCAATTTCTCTCTGTACCTCCACAGAAAGGGCATCTTGTTCTTCATTAGCTTCACCGAAGATATCATCGCCTTTAAAATCAACTGGCATGTATTCATCATAAACTATCCAGGAATTTCTAGCCACAAAAAAGGAGGCATTTCTGCCTCCTAAGGATCGAGCGTAAAACCAAGCACCGCTCGGTTAAATAAATAAGATGGAGATCCATCGGCCGCTTGGTCGCCGAACTCCCCTACACAAAATTTTAGCAACCAGCCATTCTCTGCCATCACCTTTTCAAAGCCAGCTTCAGGAATATTATTTATCAACCACGACTTAGTTGTCATAGTTGCATTGTCATAATCCTCAACCAGCTCATGTGGCACAATCACGGCCGCCGATATTCGAAGAGTTAACTTCTGTCCCAAACAGCCCTCAGTTACCTCAAAATCGCTTAACGGCTGCACACTTCCTTCAGGCATCTGGCACAAATACGCTTCACTTCCTACGAGAGTCTGTATCAGTTCTTTCCCCTCTTCCAAACTCCTTACTCCACCTTGAGGTTTCACTCTCAGATACAGTTCCAAGTTCGTGGCAAAGATTTTTTTACCTCGATAGATACCTGAATGTGCCCAAGTAGAAGTGATATCTCCCAAGTACGAGTAAACCGTACCATTTCCAGGAAGAAAAACCTCGTCGGGATCAGTTCCCTTGTAGCCTATCGGCTGTGCCCAGTTACTGGTAATCACAGATCCGTCAGACAATCGAACAACCAAAGCGATTGGTCCGCCATTTTCCAAATCAATCTTTTCTCCCAGCACATAGTTTTGTACCGGAAAAGGCGTTGGCGTTGGTGGAACACTGGTTGGTGTTGGTGCTATAGCTGTCGGAGCAACGGGCATAAAGGGGGTTCTCGTTGCTTGAATACTTTGCACCACATCAGCAGAAACAATTTCTGGTTGGCTGTATTTAGCCAATAAATCCCAGTAAGCATTAACCCCCAGAAAAATAATCATACTTAAACCGATAATCAACGCCAAAAACTTACCAACTAGTTTCATTCTTCCTCCTCTCGATACAAAATTGGGTCGGGGCAGTTGCCCCGACCCAGAAAAGGATAATACTTATCAAGCCTTAAAAATCAGGCCCAATAAGCCAATAACGGCCATTAAACCACCAATATAGAATCCCAACGGCATCCCTAACCCGCCTCCCGCTCCAGTTTCCTGAGGTTTGGGCGTGTTGGTCGCTGTTGGCGGCACGACCGTATCGGTCGTAATCGGCGTTCCCGTTGGCGGAACCACTGTATCGGTTGGTGTATTCGTAACCAACGTCGGCGTTCCCGTCGGTGGCACAACAGTATCAGTCAACGTGGGTGTATTGGTAGGTTGATCGGTAATCGTAAGTGTACCGGTCGGAGTGTTTGTAACCAATGTCGGTGTCCCGGTTGGCGGGACCACCGTGTCGGTCGCAGTCGGATTTTCCGTCGTAGTTGGTGTATTTGTTGGCGGAACGACAGTGTCGGTCAACGTCGGTGTCCCGGTTGGCGGGACCACCGTGTCGGTCGCAGTCGGCGGTACATCTGTATCAGTCGCAGTTGGTGTTGGTGTATCGCATGGACCATGGGACAGATTAAACTGTCCATCCCACTCTTCGTAAATCATGGCCGTTGCGCCCTGTACAACCAAATCAAGATTTTGAACTGACTTGTAGTGCGCTGTACCTCCCGTAAATTTTTCCAAGTCAATTACTTCTTGAGTACCATTGGTAAAAGTAACGGTTACATTTGGCGGAACATGATCCAATGTATCGATCTGGGTGATTACAAACACTCTTTCGGTGTCATCACAACCATGATCATTAATAGCCTTGGCAGAAATTTCTTTCAAGCCTTCCGCTTGAACAGATATGGCGCTGGCAAACATAACTACCAGCCCAACAATAATTAAAAAGACACTAAAAACTCTGCGCATTTAACCCTCCATTTCAAAGAACAAAGATATCTTACTAATGCGCAATATATCAAATCACGTCGTTAAAGTCAATCTATATCCTCTTTCGGGCATCTCGAAAAACCAGCCAAGGAAACACAAATACCGCTTTCAAAATTCTTCCAATTCGCTTAGGCTCTGTGACCACTCTCCACAACCACTTCAACCCCATTCTCTCCATCCATTTAGGTGCTTTCTTCACTTTACCCACATACTCATCAAAGGTTCCTCCCACGCCAATACCAACTTTTGCTTTCAAAACATCTTGATGCTTGGCCAACCATTTTTCTTGTTTTATTGGGTTATATGCCACAAACAATATATCTGGGGCAAATTTATTTATTTTCTCAATCACCCTTTTATTGGTGACCTCATCCGTCCCCACCCTTGTTTCGCCTGAATCGTAGTCCACTTTTAGCTTTGGAAACCGTTTTAAGAGCATTCTGACAGTTTTCTCGCTCACATTATCCCATCCACCCAGAAGAAATACCCTCCAACCCTTGTCTGCAGCCATTTCTGTCAGCTTTTCAAAAAGCCAAACTCCTGTCACCGGTTTGCCGACTTTTCCAGACAGTATCTCTCCCCCAACTTTTAGACCCTCTCCGAATTTTCCAATCACAGACTTCCCTGCAATCTTATCTCTGTATTTTGCCGCCGCCAAAACCGATACCCCATCTGGAGTAACCAGATCAGCCGAACGCATTATGTTCATAAAATCCGAGTCACTCTGGGCACGAACAAAAAACTCACTGTAAGCCGTCACTACCAGTTTCATCTTCCCCGGTTTGTTTATCCAGCCATCCATTAAGTTCAAAGTTTCTGATCCGGTCAGTATATCTACGGGGGCTCCCAAAACAATCTTTCGCATATAATGCTATTATATTCGTGCAGCACGATTAAGCAATCCAGACCTCCAATCTTCTCAATCTCGATCAGCATAAAACTATCTTCCAAAATCGTGCCTAGACTCCCAAGCCATTATCACTCATCTTTCATCTCTGCCAAGTAGGTATTTTAATGTGTTTGGTGCTTAAGATCAAGCAATTTTGCCTGTATCAAAGCATAAAAATATCAAAATTTGGCCCAAAAAACCCTCAGTGAAAACTTCAAAGCTAAATTTTTAAGACATTTTTTAAGGTTTTGTTAAAAAACATCATTTATATAAGATATATATACGTATCCTATATCATCAATCGTCCAATATTTTCGATAAAATAGTTATTTAGACATTCATATCTCATACATAGTCGAATCAAAAGATAAATTTATGAATACATTATTTAATCAATAATTGTACCCAAATACGGAAATTAGATAAATAGTAAGGAAATAATTGATATGACTTATATGTATAGCTATCACTCCTCTTATAACTAATAAATAGACCGTCACATTTATAGCAAAAATATCAATATTTAACCCCATATTACAATTTTGCTTGATCTAGTTTGTTCAACCGAAAAAATAAAAATACCTGACATTTTTGCATTATCTCTTTAATGTGAATATTTCATAAAATATGCTTCAAATATATTTTTAGGAATATTAATATGTTGTCTACACCAAACATGTCAGAAATAGACAATAAACAAAATCAACACACATCAAACAACCAGATAAAAATACTTCGATGCCCTATTGTGACAACACCATCTCTATATATAAGAAATCATAATGATGAAAATACTAAAAAAAGCAGTACAAATACAGATATTCAAAAATCGAAGATATATAAGAAACCGGAGTCAAATATATAGAATATATCTTGTAATATTTCACACACATATATGCCTAAAGAATATATATTTCAACACGGTATATGTCAAACGATCAAAAATTGATAGGCAAAAATATTTAGAATAATCATAAAATGCTATGTGTACAAGCACCTACTTGTAATATATGTTACATAACAGAAAACAATTACATACAAATTAATGAGTGGGGCAAAAAATATATCGAGAAATACATAATATTTACATACCCATATAGGTAACTTAAGAATAGACACATACCCCACCCCCGGTATTATCAAAAAAATCTTAACAAGAAAATACAGTCTGGGTACCCATACCCCCAGACAAAAAATATAGCGCCGAAAATCGAAATGCAAAATAGTTAGGGGGTATGGGGTGTGTTCGTGAAAACTAGAGCTAGCTTTGCATCTCGATAAATATCATATATTGATCTCAACACATATCTTATTCCCCATTCAGCTATCTCATACCAATAATTCACAAACGAGCAACTCCAATTCTTTTCTTAGAATCCGGAAATTATATTGATCTACGACACCCCAATGAATATATATGAACCAAATATTTCAAATTTATTTTTACAAATTTCATCCCCATACTCAATTACTATGTACAACTGTCGATATAACTATCTAACCCATATATCTTTTTGATGTATATGAAATTTATGCCTAATTGCCATTTTAGCAATTAAATCATCACACTGACAGGGTAAATAAAAAAGACCGATTCACTAGCTAATTATTATCTAGTGCTTCAGACTACCTCGGTAAACATCCAAGTTCTCAATTGCTATCCCTATACCTTTTATTACACACCTCTGTGGATCTTCCGCAACAAACGCTGGAACACCTGTTTCCTGGGTTATCAATCTATCAAATCCTCTCAGCAAAGACGTTCCCCCACTCATCACGATTCCCTTATCAATAATGTCGCTAGAGAGCTCTGGAGGGACTTCTTCCATTACCGTCTTCAACATGGCAATGATTTTTCCCAGAGGTTCTCTAAGGGCTTCAAACACATCGTTTGATGAAACAGTCACCTGTCGCGGTAACCCTGCAATACTGTCTCGACCTGTTACTTCCATTGTTTCTTCACGGCTTACCGGCATAGCCGATCCGATTTTTATCTTTATCTGTTCAGCTGTTTGTTCGCCAATTACCAAGTTGTGTTTTCTTCTGGCCCAACGAGTAATGGCTTCATCCAGCTTGTTTCCTGCCACCCTGACACTTTTAAAGGTCACCACACCACCCAGAGAGATTACGGCAGCTTCGGCCGCTCCTCCACCCATATCCAGTACCATGTTTCCCGATGGCTCAGCAATGGGCACTCCTGCTCCAATGGCTGCGGCCAAAGGCTCTTCAATCAGATATGCGTTTCTGGCACCGGCTTCAATTGCTGCTCCCAGAACAGCTCTACGCTCAACTTGAGTTACGCCTGCCGGCACACAAATCATCACTTCCGGCTTAAACAAGCCATATGCGCCAACTTTTCGCAGAAAATACTTGAGCATCGCCTCTGTTACCGCATAGTCGGCTATCACTCCATCACGCATCGGCTTACTTGCCTTGATGTTTCCGGGAGTTCTGCCTAGCATGCTTTGAGCGTCTTTCCCGACAGCCAAGACTTTTCCATCTGTGACGGACACGGCCACCACAGTTGGCTCTTCCAAAACCAACCCTTCACCTACCACATACACCAAGCTATTGGCAGTTCCAAGGTCGATGGCTACTTTTTTTGAAAACGAGAAAGGCATTTGCACACATTCTACCAGGAGTTACATATAAATAGTATCCAACCAATTTTTTGTTTCATGAAACAATACTGACCGAAGCCTTACTACTTTTTCAAAAATATTGCGCAAAGCCCAAAAGCCTTGTTTCTTGGGTAATCCCAAGAATTTTGGGCTGCGAGTAATGGATGGCTTTCGTGCAGGGCGAAAGAGCATCCGGTTTTTGAAAAGGTATAAGGCGGTAGGTCGGGTGATGAGGGAAATAAAATTTAGGAAGAGAAAATGGGAAAAATGATCAAAGCACCAGGTCAGGTTGAGGTAAACCATATACTTGATATAATGATAGTTGATGACAAAAAATCCTAAAGGCAAACGCATTATCATCAACATCCTGATTCTCATGTTCCTCATTGGAGGCACAGCTATGGCTATCCTGTACGCCAAAGGCTATCGCCCAAATATCAAAGAGGGCTCGCTTCAGGGCTCAGGGCTTCTCAATGTTACGTCTTACCCCAAATCAGCCAGAGTTATCATCAACGACAAGCTCACCACAGTCACCGACGACAAGCTCTATCTTTACCCAGGAACATACAACATCAAGATCGAAAAGGATGGCTTTCACCCTTGGACCAAGTCTGTTCCTCTCAAGTCCGAGTTGGTTTCCAACGCCGACGCTCGCCTCTTCCCAATAATCAACGCCACTTCACCCCTCACTTTCTACCAAGCCAGCAACGCTTCTTTAAACCCAGACGGCACCAAAATCGCCTACGTTCTCACCAAATCCCCGGTTGAAACCGCCAATGGCCTCTATATTCACTCTCTTTCCGGCAACTTCCTAGGCTCACAGTATGTCCAAATCACCGACAACACCACCAAAGACTTTACCAAAGCTCTTCTCATCTGGTCACCGGACAGCACTCAAATACTTGCTGTTTTCTCGGAAAAAACCAAAACCGCCGAAAGGATTACTTCTGCCGTACTTCTTTCCACCAAAGGCATGAATAACATCAAAACCATCTCCGATGCCACCCTTCGTCTTCCTCTAATCATTTCTCAATGGCAAGGCGAGTACGCCAAAATCAATCTCCCCAACATCGCGCTCTATCCAAAATATCTAGCTGACATTCTTTCCAACAAGGCTGTCAACGTCTTTTTCTCTCCCGACAAAGAAAAGGTTTTCTACACTGCCACTTCAGATACGAATCTTCCGGAAAATGAAATCGGCAAATCCCTCCCCAACATCAACGCCACTCCGGAAACCAGAAATCTTCTCAAGGACAAATCCTATGTTTTTGACCTCAAAGAAGGCACCAACTACGCCCTTCCCGCCGCCTCAGCCTCAGCCACAACCAAGAAAATCATCATTACAGCCGCCGATGCCACTCCTTCTGCTAGTATTGCCACACTCAAACAGCTCAAAGCTCAAACAGAAAGCTACACCGTTGGCAATCTCTCTTGGTACTCCAACTCTCGCCAGCTAGTTGTTACCGGTTCCGAAGGTGTAAACATCGTTGACTACGATGGCCTAAACATGACCAACATTACTTCTGTTCAACCCTTGAATGGCTTTGCAGTCAGCAACTCGGACAGCAGTCGCTTAATTCTTCTGACGAACATCAATCAAAAAGCCGACACTTACAATCTCATCTCTTTTGATTTAAAGTAGCCTTCATTTTTGTCCAAACGGTAATCGCTTGCGCATAGTCATCGATATAGTAGATGGTGATCTGTCCTCGCTTCCAGCCACACTCATGATCGAAGTCGGATTTATGGCAAATCAGCCGATGGTCATTAGTATAATAGTCGGCTACAGCCATCCTTTGTTTACCCATCAATTTTGAATCCTCCACCATCGATAGTTCAGAAAATGTCGGCTCTTCATAGCTGTCAACAATCTCCTTTTCCGCCTTTGATTTTCCATTGTCCGGCGGTTTGGATCCATAATACTCTGGCATCAACATCATTATTTGATATCTCCCCTTGCACAGCACCAGGTTATACTCCCATTTATTTAACGACTTGTATTTGCCATCATACTCACAAATTTCATCCAAAAAAAATGCCGAAGAATATACCTCTTTCTTTTGTTTAATAATCTCCACCAAATCACTAGCCTGTGCTTCGATTCTATAAAAGGAATCACTGTCAAAAGGCACCTTCAGCATACTCTCAGCCAACATTGTTCCCATCATGGTTAACTCTGCATCGCGAAAAAACCAGCCCAAAATCACCGCCTCTCCGGCAGTCATATCCATCCAGTTTTTTGGACCAAGATCGTCGACCAAATCATAACTCTCTTTACTCATTGAACAGATATTATCATGGGCCAGGATGTAAAATATATTGATTGCTGATGTAGCTCAGTTGGATAGAGCATCTCACTCCTAACGAGAAGGTCCCCAGTTCGACTCTGGGCATCAGCACAAAACACTAAAACCATTGGTCGGGGTGCGGAGAATTGAACTCCGTGTCTCTTCGTCCCGAACGAAGCGTGATACCGATTCACTACACCCCGGATTGCTTACAAATGTATTTTACAGTGAAGAGTAGTTTTTTACTTCTTACCCTGCCACTCCATGGAATACAAGATTTTGTCGATTGCCATGTCGTAGTCCACGATTTCCTCTTTTTTAAACCAGATTTCTATCTCAGTTTCCGCTTCTTCAACTGAACCGGAGGCGTGAACTAAGTTTCTGATTGCTCTTTCATCTGCGTCTGCCACAAAATACGAGTCGATAGTATAGTCACCCGTAATGGTGCCTATATCAGCCCCCAAAGGATTTGTTGCTCCACGAATTTTTCTGACATGAGCAATTGCATGAGCACCTTCGATCACCATTGCGATAACTGGGCCTACCACCAAATACTCAAAAAGTCGAGTTTGAATGTCACGAGCAATATCCATTGGATCAGAAAATTTGTGTTTCAAACCCTTTTCAGCATAACTAGCCAAGGTTCTATTTCCCAAAAGCAACATGGCATCTTTTGGCTGATCGTAGTGTTTCTTTGCCATTTCTCTGGTTGGCCAGATCATCTTCATTGCGGTAATCTTTAGACCTTTTTTCTCAAATCGGGAAATTATTTCTCCCACTAAACCTCTCTGAACACCATCAGGCTTAATAAGCACAAGAGATCTTTCGTGAACAGTTGTTTTAATCATATGCCTCCCATTTTACCCCACTCCAGTCAAAATTGGTCATCAATTTTCCCTTAATTTCCGCAGTACTTTGTCCTTATGAGGAAGTTACGCAAAGCCATAAACTCAAATCTTGAATTTATTTTGTTTCTCGAAACATAAAGTCCGTAGTCTATTCCCTTTTTGGCAGGATTACGTAAAGTGCGTATGGCATGGTGTCACTACTGTGACCATACGCACTGCGTATCAAGAAATTTCTACGCAGGAGAAATATTCTGGCTGCCCTGAAAAGGCGTGTAGACGGCAGGACTTCATAAAGAGAAACAAAACATGTGAGAAAAGAATTGGAATAATGGATGGCGGGTCTTAATTGGGGAAATTAAATTTTTTGTTTAATAAACCGCCTGATAATGTTCCATCCTCTCAACCTCCCCTTTAGTATTTAACACAATCGCCACCACATCCACTCGACAACCAACAACAATCCCCTTGTCCTGCAAATACACCTCCCCCATTCTTTTTATTTTCCCAATTTTACTTTTATTTACCATTTCTTCCGGTTCCCCAAAATCATGACCTATTTTTGTTTTCACTTCCACAAAAACCAAAATTGGCCCGTCATAACAAATAATATCAATTTCACCAAAACGAGTACGAAAATTACGCTCAACAATCAAAAATCTTTTGTTTACCAGATACTCCGCCGCCAACTCTTCCCCCTTGTTTCCGGTAATTTTATTATTACTTTTCATTATTTTTATATCCTGCTCATCAATTTAACCATAAAAACGGCGCCCCTTTCGGGGCGCCAAAAACCTATCTCTTTGCCCATCCGAGCAATGTGTTGATCATAAATATCGCCAACTGCATTCGCTCGGAATCACGCAGATTGTCGATATTGCACATCAGAAACCCATCGTAATGAAAAACATGAGTTTCTTCACCTTTTTCATTCAAATAAATGTCAAGTTCGCTATGGGGATTTGGTCCCCCAAAATCTGCAATACCCTTTGCCCCAACCAAATTACCGGTTGTTACGATCCGGAACTTATCATACTTTAGTTCACCCGCATCGCAACTAGCTATGAAGAGCAAAACGATTTTGTGAAACGGAACTTCAACACTCTTCTTTCCACTATCATTTGATATTTTCACCATGCCTCCTCAAATTGAAAAAATTTTTAGCGTACTGTTATCGTCCACTATTATATATCTATATAGGATAAAAGTCAAACCTAGAAACTCAAAACACTCTCTCGCGATACTGCAGTGCCTCCGCCAAATGTACCGACAGAATATCAGCACTCCCCTCCAAATCAGCGATTGTTCTAGCTACTTTTAACACTCGAAAATACGCCCTGGCCGACAAATCGAACTTCTCCATCGACAGTCGCAGAATCCTTACCCCGCCCAAATCCAGACGACAAAACTCTTTCACCTGTTTGTTTTTCATTTGAGCATTACAAAAAATCCCAGTTTTTACAAATCTTTCACTTTGGATATTTCTCGCCTTCATTACTCTTTCACGGATAGAAAATGAGCTTTCTCCTTTTTCTACAGACCCAATTATTTTTTCCGCATCAACCGACGGAACATTTATATGTAAATCAATCCTATCCAAAATTGGCCCACTTATTCTTCTTTTATACCTCTCAACATCTCTTACTGTGCATTTACACTCATGAGTTGGATGATCCAAATAGCCACAAGGGCAAGGGTTCACCGCCGCAACCAGCTGAAACGATGCCGGATAGGTTACTCTTCCTGCCGCCCTACTTATCTCCACTTTTCCATCCTCCATTGGCTGCCTCATAGCCTCCAAAACCAGTCTAGGAAACTCTGCCATCTCGTCCAAAAACAAAACTCCCAGATGTGAAAGGCTTACCTCTCCCGGTAATGGATGACTCCCTCCGCCCACAAGGCCAGCCAAACTTGTCGAATGATGAGGAGATCGAAATGGTCTGCGACGAATTACTGCCTCCCCTGGTTGCATCAGTCCTGCCGCCGAGTAAATTCTGGTAACTTCCATCGTTTCTTCCTCGGTTAGCATTGGCATTATGCCGGGCAAAGCTCTTGAGAGCATTGTTTTACCTGAACCTGGAGGGCCGGACATTAGAATATTGTGTCCTCCTGCCGCCGCAATCGATAGCGCTCTCTTGGCAGTTTCTTGTCCCACAATTTCAGCCATATCAAAATCCGGGGGCGCAGCCTCAATCAAGCTCTTTATCGCAATTGTTTTCAAAGATTTGATTAGCTTTATTCCTCGTAAATGTTCCACCAAGTCTTTTAAGCCTCTCACCGGAAACACTTCCACCCCAGAAACCACCGCCGCTTCATTAGCCGACATAATCGGCACAAATATTCGGCTCACGCCCACTCTTTTGGCAAAAATGGCCAAAAGCAAAGCGCCTTTTGTGTGACGCAAGCTACCATCCAGGGATAGCTCACCAAAAAATATTCCCGATTCTTTCAGTTCGATATCTCCATTGGCCACCAAAATTCCAATAGCAATCGGCAAATCATAAGCCGAGCCTTCCTTTGGCAAATCTGCTGGAGCTAAATTTACCGTAATTTTCTTTTGAGGAAAAGCAAAACCGCAATTTACCAGAGCCGTTCTCACTCGTTCTCTCGCCTCACCCACAGCTTTGTCCGGCAAACCAACGATATTGAAACCGGGGAATCCTTTTTCGGCCACATCAACCTCAACATCAACCGGAAAACTTTCCAAACCAACACAAGCTACGCTCTTTATGCAGGCAAGCATACTCTCAGTATGCCACAAATCTTGCCACAAAAAACCCGCCTTATTTCTAAGACGGGTGATTTCAAAACAAAATTATTTTTTAATATTATCCTTTGAAGAGCCCCCCATTTGACTCAACAGTTCATTAATTGCCCCCAAATCTACCTGCGTGAAATTTTTATCCCAAAAGCCAGGATAGGCTTTTTTCACCGTAGTCAGAATTTCGGTTCCAACCGCCAGCCAATTGACTTTGTCAAACAAAAAGGTCATCAGCTTGCCGATCTCGCCGCCATCGGGTAACGCAACCAGAACTCGATTGATCTCAGCTTTTGCTTTTTCCGTCAGTTTTTGGACATCGGGATCCGCGAGAATTGCCTGCTGGAGACCCGGTTCATTTTTTTCGAGCGGACGAACAAGAACATAACCTTCGTTGCGCTCAATGCAAATTCGAACACTATTTGAAATCATGAGCTGTCGCCCTTCACGAGCAACACCAAGCTTCTTCAGTATCGGAATCATAACCACCGGTTCATTTCCAGCGGGTAACTCCAGAACATATGGGCCGCCAAAAAAAGCAGCTACAATATATTTTCCAAACTCCAAAACCATCTTCCCTTCATACTGAGCTTTCACTTGAGCCTCCTCAAAAAGAATTTTATTGTACGGGCATATAATACCACATTTTGAGCCAAAAATCACTAAATATAGGCCTAAGATACTTTATAAAACTTTCCCGATTTTTCCTCAACCAAACCATCCAGCTCCATCGCCAATATCTGCTCCATTAGCTTCGAAACAGGCATTTTCAAAACTCTTGTCAGCTCATCAACACTCTTTTCTCCGCTCACTAGAGCCTCAAGAATCGGATTGGAGGAAAAATCATTTTTAAAGCTAATTCTCATCTGCCCAGCTTTCAATCCCATTTCAAACAAGATATCCTCCGCCGAAGTCACCATCACAGCCTTTCCTTTCTTAATCAAATTATTTGTTCCCTCAGCCACTCTGTTTGTCACCAAACCGGGAACCGCAAACAATAGTTTCCCAAACTGGTTTGCCAGCCGTGCCGTGATCAAACTTCCGGACCTCTCCGCGGCTTCAATTACCAATACAGCATCGGCAATTCCAGCTACCACTCGATTCCTTTGCGGAAAAGTCCACTTGTCTGCCGGGTACTCACCCTCATACTCAGACACTATCAAACTATCAAGTTCTGGTATTTGCTGGTACAGTTTTTCATCATCAGCACTTACTTTTCGATCAATTCCCCACCCCAAAACCGCAATTGTCTTTCCCCCGTTATCCAAACAAGCCTTGTGTGCCGCTTGGTCTACTCCATACATAAATCCGGACACAATAGTAACCCCCTTTTGCACTAAGCTTGGCATCCACTTCTCGATTATTTTCTTTCCATAATCCGTCATTCGCCTACTTCCCACAATCGCGAGCTTCGGCGCATCATCCAGAAGCAAATCAACATTCCCCTTGTACAAAACTCTCTCCACACTTGGCTTTATCCTTTTCAAATTCTCACTCCACCTTTTCTTTGGCAGGTTCATAATTCATTTTACTGTTGTTTCTATAAACAAAAAAGCCCGCATTCCACTCAAACACCATGTCGAAGTTAAATATTTCTCTTTCCGTTTGGCATTTAGTTCTTTTGACAATGAGTTGCATGTCCTAAATATAAAAACAATATTTTCCTTAAATTCCCCGCAGTACTTCGTCCTTATGAGGAAGTTACGCAAAGCCAAAAAAGCCTGGTCTTTTTGTAATCAAAAAGTTTTTGGCTGTGTAATAGGCTGCGATTTGCGCAGGCAAATCGACATGGCCGGTCCTCAGAAGGATAAGTACGAGAGGAATTAGGAAAATCACCCAAGCGGCAGGTCTAGTAATGGGGGAAATGAAAAATCAAGCACTAAGAAATATATAGAAAAATACGGAAAAAATAATTAAAATGGAATATACTATAAATAGTGATTATCGAGTTCCAAAACACCATCGAACCCAAAAACCATTCCGCCATGGCGATGGCTATTGTGATCACCGCTTGTGCCCTCTTTTTTATCCCTACAACTCTTATTGTCCTAGGCTATTACTCTTCCCAGCCGACAGGCACTCTCATTTCTCCACTTCCCCAAGGAGTGCTTAGTGAAACTCCAGCCGTAACTCCCGCAATAGTTCCCGAAAACCAGCCCATTATCGCCGCCGACAACACTGCCACGACAGCCGCCGACACCGAGGTTGCTCCTGTTTCCGGCAGTAACATCGTCGACAAAGTCGCCACAATTGATCCAGAAAAAACCGAGGTTGTTGTAAAAGACAAGGAAGTATCCGAATCCTCTCAGATTTATCTCTCACCTCGTCCCGGAGACAAAGCTGTTTATTCCTTAAAATCCAAAGCTGCTGGCGAGTTTACTATCGCGGTTGCCGAAGCAAGTGATACCCTTCGTTATATTGACTACTCCATCGTAAATCCCTAGAATGTCCATATGCAACAAGCGCTAGACAAAATCTCCACCAAAATTTTGAGAGTGATTCCTTTTGTTTTGAGCTTTTTTGTTCCACTTTTATTTCTTCCCATTACCGCCGATTACTTCGCTTTTAACAAATATTATTTTATTGCCGTCATCGGTTCAATTTCCCTAATTGCCTGGTGTGTCCGAAACATCACTCGTGGCAAGCTTCACTTCACCACCTCGCCCGCCCTTTTACCCCTCATTCTTCTTGTGCTTGCCAATATCATCTCTTCTGTCTTCATCAGTCCAACTCAACATGTTAGTCTTTTTGGCCAAACTTCTCTCTTTTTCTTCCTCGCTATCATTTTCATTACCGTTACTTCTTCACAAAAAAATCGCTTTACCATCAACTCCAGTATTTACGGACTGATTTCAGCTGCATCCATCCTGAGTATTTTTACTGTTCTTCATCATTTTGGGATGATCACCAAGCTTACTTCTTCCGAAATTTTTACCAATCGCTATTTTAATCCTACCGGCAGTATTCTCCCGGCTATTACTTTCACCATTCCCGTCCTAATCGCCACCACAGTCTTTACCACAGGCATCAAAAACTGGACGTTAAAATCAGTTCTTTTTGCTTCAGTCTTACTCATGATTGTTGGCACTATTATCAACATTAGCCTCATTCTTCCTCAAAATGGTCAGCCTTTGGTTTCCATTCTCCCTCTAAATGCTGGCTGGTACATCGCCATTGATACCCTCAAAACCTGGCAAACAGCCCTTTTTGGCACCGGACCGGAAACATTTTTTACCGCTTTTACCCGCCTTCGCCCTGCATTCCTAAATTTAAACAAATATCTTTGGAACATCCGTTTCTCGGAGTCCAGCAACTACATTTTTTCTCTCCTCACCACCACGGGCATTATTGGATCACTAACTTTTTTACTCGCTTTTCTCAGACCACTAACCGTCTCTCTTAAAAACAGACACAGTGTCGAAGAAAAAAATGCTTTCAACTTTCTCGTTTTCGCTCTTATCTCGGTCATTATCACTTTCTTCGTCGTTCCGACCGGTATCGTCTCATTAACCTTGGGTTTCGTGCTTCTAATTGGCTTGACCATCGAACAAAAACTCCAAAGCCAAAAATCCGTCAAGGATATTACTTATAGTCTTTCGGCTGATACTCTTGCTTCTCCAGCCTACCATGATCTTCCGGAAACCCTTAAATCGTCTGCCGTTTCCTCTTTTCTTCCCTGGTTAACAGCTTTCATCGCCGTAGCAATTCTTTCGTCATACTGGTTCTTCGCCGGTAAGATGTATCTTGCTTCTGTTTCCTTCAAACAAGCAGTCGAAACCATTCAAGCAGATCCGTATAGCTCTTACCTCAAGTTCCAGAAATCGGCACAGCAGGATATCTACAATCCTTATTATCCCCAAAAGCTTTCTCAGATCTACCTCTCAATCTCCAGTGCCTATCTTTCCAAAGAAAATGCCACCGAGGAAGAGAAAAAGAGTGGTGCTGAGTTTGCCCAACGCGCCATCGATGCCGGCAAAATTTCCGCCAAGCTCGATCCTTTCAATGTCACCGTTTGGGAAAACCTCTTCAACGTCTATCGCACTCTTATCCCTTACTCTCAAGGATCAGCCGATATGGCTATCTCACACGCCCTTCAGGCTGCCTCGGTCGACCCCACCAATCCCGCCATTTATCTTCAGCTGGGCACCTTAATCTACAATCTCGGCGACGCGGATCAAGCTATCAAATTTATCGATCGTTCCAGTGAGCTTAAACAAGACTGGGATCTTCCTTACTTCAATCTTTCCAGTATCTACAAGGCCAAAAAAGACTACGCCAAGGCTCTACAGTATGCCAAAGCCGGTCTTCAATACACTGACCCCAAAGGAGACAATATCTCTGTAGTTCAAGAGGAAATAAAAGAGCTAGAAAAGCTCGTTCCCGCTCCTTCCGCCACTCCATCAGCCACGACAAAATAGAAACTAAAATTAGCTATAAAAATACCCCGCACAGGCGGGGTATTTTTTTATTTGTGGACCTGGAGGGAATTGAACCCTCTTCTCGCCCATGCCATGGGCACATTCTACCGGTGAACTACAGGCCCTCGAAGTTATAAAAAATCTTCAACAAAGCTGATTATAAATCATACTAGCCAGAGATTCCAGCTCCGAATGATCATATTATTGCTAAAATATATCTACTGGGCTTATAGGTAAGTGGTATACCGCTTCATTCGCATTGAAGAGTCGCCGGTTCGATTCCGGCTAAGTCCACATTTCTTGTGATATACTATAGGCAAACTTAACCGGCTACTCAAAGTGCCGAGCACATTCCCAAAAAAAAAGGAAGGAATCGATCAATGATTGTTTACGAACCTCCGATTGGTATCCACATATCTTCTGCTGCGATTGAAATGGTTCAACTTGCAAACAAACATCAGACCAAAGTCACGGCCGTGTTTAACGGAATTGAGTTAAGCACAGACCCCGATTTCGACGTATTAAGAGCTGCGCAAGAAATTGTTGAGGATTATAAGCTCAAAAACAAGCTTCGAATTGAAGAATACGACAACTCTCCAGAGGGAAAAGCGAAAATTATCGAATTAGAGATTCAAAAACAACAAAACCAAAAAACAGTCAATGCAGCGGTCGCAGAACTGGAGACTCTCGACTTTTCCGATATTGCTGCCGTAGTCGACTGGTTCGACAAAGTCACCGATCCGATGGATTTTCGTGGGGTGAAAGTCCCCTCCGCAAAAATTGTCCGCATCTTTAAAATAAATGGCTATCTTCCGTGTGTAAATACCGGAAATAATTATAACGACGAAGATAAAGAAAACTTCGCCCGTTACATCATTGGGCAAGCACTTCTCGGCCTGAAATCCCCCATTGGGCGAATTCATCCAGTTTTCAAAAGTTTCGCCAAGAAATGGCGGGAAAAATTTATTCCCAACTAACCTACAAAGCCCTCCACCAGGAGGGCTTTTTTTGTATAATAATCGCTATCATGCCCGACAAAATTCAAATCTGCCAAAACTGTAAAAATCCTTTCGTCTATTCCGAATACGAACAGGTTCAAAATGCCAAACAAAACAAACCGGAACCTCTCTACTGTCCCATCTGTAGCAGCCTCAAATCTCAAGAACAGAAACGGCCAAAGAAACCAAGTACCCCGACAATGGTATAATTTCTAAAAATATACGCACCGAGGAGGGTTCTTTGAAAGATAACGATTTGGTTTCCATTTGCTTTACATACAATAAAGCGAAATACATTGCCATGGTGTTCAAACACTCGCCAACTGCAATTGTTCTTCCAGACGGAACAATACTAAAAACAACCTGTATTGTTCTTACAAACACCAAGGGCCGAAATGCCGACAAGAAACACACACGAAGCATCTTCGACGGTGAAGGCAATCTACTAGAACTCCAGCTATATCACCGACCCGGAAACTCAACCTTACCTACTTACTGCAGATTTCCACTCGTCTTTGCAAATTACGCTTAGTGTCCCAAACATAAATCCTCGCCTTACCGCGAGGATTTTTTTCACTACTCGTAACGCAAGGCGTCCAATGCAGAAATCTTTGTCGCTCTTCTGGCCGGATATATTCCCGTAGAAACTCCAACGACAAATGACAATACTAAGATAAAGACTACAAAAGGAACCGGAATATAGCTCACACTTACCCACCCGATTCCGTTTGCCAATGAAAACACTGATAGAGTCAATCCAATGATCTGTCCAACCAAGTATCCAATAGTCACCCCAAGAACTCCACCCAGAATACCCATTACCATTGCTTCGGCAATAAATAACTCTTTTACTTCTGAGGACAACATTCCCATGGCCTTCATCACACCCACCTCGTGAGTTCTTTCCATCAAAGAAACTGTCATTGTATTAAACATGCCCAAACTAGCAACAGCCAAGGCCACAAAACCAAAGGACGCCAAGATCAATCTAACAGTGACAAACATTTTATCAATCTGGGCCACTGTATCGGCCACAGATGACGTCTGATATCCATATCCGTCCACTTGCAAGCGCACCTTTGATAAGTCGTCATTTTTCTTCACTACAAGTTTTGCTTGAGAAAAATTATCAACCCCCATGCCAATGACATCACCCAAGGGAATATACATCATTGGACTATTTCCACCCTCAAACACTCCACCAATTTTATACTCAGCCGACTCCGACCGAACTGATTTTTCCAGATCACTCTTAATTGCCTTAGAAATCAATAAACTAACCTTAAATACTTCGCCAATCGCCTTGCTCGAATCAATTCCCGTAGCTTCTAAAAAAGCTTTATTCACAATCGCCACTTTCTGTGCTGTCGAAGCAAAAGGGATTGCCACATCAACTGCCGTTTCCGCGTTATCTCCCTCAATTTCTACCCATTCCAGTCCGGCATTATCTACCCCAACCACCTTGGCACTAATCGAAGCAATCAAATCTTCCGCAGTTGCCGCCAATACCTCCTCGTCTTTTACCTCCGCGATTGTTCCACTTTCAGTTGAGTTTCCCAAAACACTTCCACTCACTCGAAATTTTTCCTCACCAGAAAGAGATACATAATCAGTTAATTCGGCTACATATCCTTCTCTCCAGTCCGGAAGATTGTCGTCAACCATCGCCACATAATCATCCCCCTTCTTTTCATATAGCAAGAAAGGAGCCTTCACCCATTTGCCCATATACTCTCCCGCCTTATTTCTCGCCGCCTTACCTTCTGGACCCTTACTGGCAAAAGTACCGCCCCAGTACTCCTCTCCATCATAGCCCCCCTCATATCTTTTGATATACCCAAGAATTTTTCCTTCAATACTCGGCTCTTCACGAACTTTAAGCCACTCCCCTTCCAAAATATTAATATTAACCTTACGAATCATGGTTCCTTTTTCTGTTTCCACAAACTTCCAGTCGGTTGATGCTCCGGCTACTTTGGGTTTTACAGTCGAAGCATCCCCAACTTTATAATCCGCATTTGCGAATATTTCACCCTTTTCTATACTCAGATTGGCTGCTTTTAGGTAGTCGCTGGTTACGGCATAAGAAACCACCTCGCTTGTTGAACCTTTGTAATCCACACTACCCACAAGAGATACAACAGGAAGAACCTTATCAACATTCTCGATCTTACTGATTGTGTTGATTGCTTCATCGTTTAATCTTAAAAGGCTTGACTTGCCCAAAAGAATATCGGCCATTTTCAAATCATTTAGCTTGGCCACTCTTCCGACCACCAATCTTTGAACTCCATATCCCAAAGAAACTAAAAACACGATTGCCCCAATTCCCAGAGCCACTCCTCCAACCGTCACCACAGATCTCATTTTTTTTACTCTCATGTTTCGAAAAGCCAAACCAATAAGAAATGTTCTTTTTACCCCATCTTTTGACTCAAGCACTTCAACTATTTTTTCGGTTATCTCTCCCCATTTTGTCTCCCAAAATTTTGTTTTTCCGGATAGAATGTGTCGAAAATTTATAATCGAAAACACAAATCGAAACAAAGACTCTAATAAAAATATTAGAACCAAACCTAAAAAACTAAGCAGCGACATGAGTACCTTCCCGTCCTTTTGTAGGGAAACAACCGTGTTCTTTGAAAAAAATCTTTTTATTCCAGTTTTCCAGTCATATTTCAGCAGGCGTTTGTACCAAGGCTCTTTCTTTTTTTCCAAGCTTGCATTTACAACTTGAGTACTTCTTCTTGCTTCTGGTTCGATTAGTGTCTGAATCATTTTTCTACTTTATTTGTTTTTTTCAAATAATCAGCGTCTTCTTCGTGAACACCCTTAGCAGCCGCCCCTCTCTTACTAACCATATACTTCGACAGCTTGCGTTTGCTGGTGGCATCAAACTCTTCCACTATCTTTCCATCGATGATATGGATCACTCGATTGGCATATTTCATGTACTCCAAATCATGCGTCACCATAATAATCGTCTTACCGTTTTCTTCATTCAATTTCTTTAATAAGTTCATCAGCTCTTCTCCCGAAGTTGAGTCCAGATTTCCCGTTGGTTCATCAGCAATAATCACCTCCGGGTCAACCACCAAAGATCGAGCCAAACCCACCTTTTGCTGCTGTCCTGAAGACAGCTCACTTGGGGAGTAATCAGCCCAATCAGCCATGCCCATCAAGCTCAACTTTTCTTTGGCAATAACAGCAGCAGACGCCGGCATCATGCCTTTAAGAAACAGGGGAAAAGCCACATTTTCAATTACCGAAAGAGATTTAACCCAGTATGAAGCTTGGAAAACAAGACCCACTTTGTTTTTTCTGAAAGTAGATATTTCATCATCGTTCATTTTGTTAAAATCATTCCCCAAAAAAGTCACCCTTCCAATCGATGGCTTTTCTAATCCCAGCACTGCATGTAACAGAGTACTCTTTCCACAGCCAGAAGGTCCAAAAATGATAAAGAAGTCACCTCTATTGATGGTTATGGAAATCCCCTTAAGAATCTTCACCATTTGTCCACCAACCATGTAGTCTTTGTTGACATCTTCAACGACAACCAATGGTCCTTTTTCTGTATTGTTTTTCATGACGCTTTTATTATCATACCCGTTACTGACCTCCAGCTAAACCCCCTAAAAATCCGAAGGCTTGAGAAAGATTGCCCACAACCAGGTTCAAAGCGCTTTGTGTTGCTTTTGGTGTGATTACAACCGTATCGATCGACTCGGCCACATTTGCGCCAAGATCGGCCGAAACAGCTTTCAAGCGATACACTTTTGAGGGAACTAAATTCTGGATAACCACAAGATGGGTATATACCGGCGCAGAATCAACCTGAGTTTTGTTGGCTAACGCTCCAGTTGAGCCCTCTCCGTATACCACCTGAGAGCTTGCCAACTCATCTGTTTCCCAAGACACAATTAGCTGTGCCCTTGCCTCCTCACCAGTGCCCTGAATTGACATCTCAGTGTTCATATTACTAATCTGAGGAGGTCTGGTATCAGAAGCCGTTGTGAAAATTTGCGACTCAGAAATAGCCTCGTTTCCGCCCTTATCTCTACCCTTAACGATCAAAGTGTAAGGAGCGTTGGCGATCAAACCTTTGATGATCATCTTGTGAGCCTTGGTCATCTTGATATCCACACTATCCTTAACCATCGAAGGGCTAGCGGAAGGATAATAAGTTACGATAGAAGATACTTCTGTGTTTGAAGACCAGGTAATGAGCATGGTACTGGTCGCGGCACCCTTTACTTGTTGCAACTTTACGTTTGTCACTTTTGGTCTAGGTAAAGTTTCAAAAGAATAAATATCACCCGGATACACTGCTCCATCAACATCAAACAAATCAACACGATAGTAGTATTTAGTTCCATCTTCAAGTCCTTCAAGATACACACCATAAGTGGCTTCTGTGGGTGATATTGCCAGCTCAGCAGTGCCACCAAAAGATGTCGATTTCCCATACAATACCGAAACCTTTTCAGCACCAGATGAAGTGAAGTTGATTGTTGCTTTATCTAGGCCCACGCTTGTTGCTTTGACCTCTTTTGCAGAAGGTGCAGGACTGGTACTAAAACTATTCTCATCACTAATGCCCAGATTACCATCCTCATCAGTCCATTTTGCCACATAATAATACGTAGTTCCTGGAGCCAAGTTGGTAATCGTCAACACATGGCTAATCGCTTGGTCAGAGTTTCCCACTTCAGTGTCGATGTATTTTCCGGGCTCTGTGCCGTAAGCAATCTTAGAATCGGAGGTTCTATTGGTTGTCCAGCTAATGGTTGCTTTTTTTGTTGTTACATTTGAAGCCATAGGTTCATCCACAAGGTCGGCCGGCAAAATAAATTTGCCGTCCGGGTACTGCTCCACAATCGAGCCAAAAGCTCCGCAGTTGTTGGCGCTGTCGCAAGCCTTCACCTTGTACTGATATGTAAGCTGTGACAAGCCTGTGTCTACATACGATATACCAGCCGTTGAAGCCACTTTGGTAAATGTCGCTCCAGCATCACTGGATCTCCAAATCTGATAACTCGCCACGTTATCCCCGCCCTCACTTGGCTGTTGCCAGGTAATGGCAATCTTCCAAGCCTTGGTGGCTTTAACCGACACATCTGCAATATCCATGTTCTCTGGCATACCTGGGGCTGGTGTATTGGCATAAAAAGTTGCTGTCGCATACTGTTTGAAATCAATATTACCCGCTTCATCTTTGGCCACAACATAGAAAGTATTTTCACCCGGTAAAGTTGCATAAGGTCCTGGTATTAAGTGAGTTAGCGCAGTTTCTTGAACATTTGCAATCGAAGGAAGAGCGTTCACGCTATAGAAATATCGAAGATTGCTGATATTGCCATAGTAAACCTCAGGCGCAGACCAAGAAAATTCGAAGGAGTTGGTTGCTGAAGTTTCCGGAGACACAGACAAGCTCTTCGGAGGCGACGGTGAATCATCATTGAAATAATATGACACTGTTGAGGTCGGACTAAAATTACCCGCATTGTCTTTGGCGCGAAGATAGAATGTGTTAGCGCCTTTTTTGTATGAAGGCACATCTGTAATTGTTAACTCTGTTGTACATCTTTCTGTCGCGAAATCTCCAGTTGACGCGCCTGTCTTGTAACAATAACCCGCGATGCCTGAAGCACTGTCTGTCGCAATACCCCATGAGAAAGAAAATCGATCAACAGCAGAGTAGCCAGAAGGGTCTGCCGAAAGATCATCGGGCTGTGTTGGCGCTCTGTTATCAAATTTATAGACAAATGGTCTCCAAATATTTTCATTGACATTCCCTGCTTCATCTTTTGTGGTCAGGGCAAAATAGTATGTCTCTCCGGAAACAAGACCGGATGTCACCATATTATTTTCTTCTTGGAAATAACTTTCAACTACAGGATTACCGCTATCTGTTGCAAACATGGCTGCGTAATACCCTAAAACACCTGAGCCGGTTGCTGTGTCTGTAGCTCCACTCTCAGATCCTTCCTCCGGCCATGTAATATCTATAGCGGGATATGGATACCAATTATTTGACTGGATTTGAGCCGAGTTTGTGGCTGTACTATATACTTTCAAACCCTCGTCGGATGGGTTTTCTGGCGCGGTTGTGTCTTGAATATAGTTAATTGTGTAGTCAGAAACAACTCCCGATCCAATACCTCTCAACGAAGTTAAACCTATCTTAATCTGAATATAAGGATTTACTGGTGATGATATCTTGTACTCATATGTCGTGTTGTTCAATATTTTGAGAGAATTTGCACTTACCCAAGAAGACCATGTTTCCGCATCAGCAGACGAACGGGTATAAACCGAAATACTTGAGTCGTTAGCACTAGAATACGTTAATCTCAAATTACTCCATTTATAAACGTCACCAACAAAATGTGCCCCTGAAATGAACTCTCCGCTTTCTTCAAAACTAGCCGTTGTGGATGGTATTACATAGGTATAAACACCGTCTCCAAAAGTAGCCGTTCCGTTCCCGGCTAACAAATACAGTCTTCCATCTCCACCGTTAACCATTCCACCACCTGATGTCACGTTAGCCGGTAATCGTGGCATAACCTCCCAAGTATTATTTGCAATTGAGTATCTTAAGAAATGATATGAGTTTTCACCTTTTACAAAATATAAATATCCATCGCGACCGTCTGCCAAAGCAGCACCGTAATACGCTCGATATGTTGTTGAAGGTAAATCGGCCACAAGAGGGTCTGACCAAGTATTAGCAGCCACATCATATCGATAAAAACTCAAAGTGGCATCTCCTCTGGTCGCGTAGATATATCCATCTTTATAGACCAATGACGCACTATTCCCCGCATAGGGGATGTTTGCCATTGTGCTCCAACGTGATCCTGAATTCGCTAAGTAGTCGTAACGATAAAAAGATGATCCACCTCCTCTCGTCCAATAAAGGTACCTACTTCCGTCAAAAGTCAAGGTTGATCCGTACTGGTTAGGTAAAGCCGGTGGATTATCATCCTCAGACCACGTATTGGTTGCGATATCGTATACAAATAATTTTTGCCAATAACTTGATACAAAATATATTTTATTGTTTACACTGTTGTACTCAATATTTTGACCAAACATCGAACCGCTTGGAAGTGGAGATAAATTGATAATCTCTCCTGTTACCTTGTTGTAACGAACAAAATTATTTGAATAATTACCTTTTGTCAGATATAAATAATCTCCGTCACCTCTTATGATTGAACCACCATAACTTGGCATATCATAAGAAGAACCATAAAAGTTCTTTCCAAACAAACCACTCGTTGGAATCTGCCAATAATCTGTGGCAATATCATATTTCCAAACCAGCTGTGAATTGCCACCCGCGGTTACCATTAAACTTCCACCAATATTTCTAATATCTGAACCGTAACTAATTCCTGCTGGAGCATCGCTTAGAGCAATCCATGTTTGCGTGTTTATATCAAACTTAAAAAAGTCAGGCGTACCAACCCCAGAAGTGTAATAAACAGCGTTGCTATCTTGATCAAAGTAGATTGAACTACCAGATCCTGCAATTGTGGGAAGGTCAGTTAATACTGTCCATTGATCGTTTGTTATTGAGTATGAAGAGAAACTTGGCTGTGAGTATCCTTGAATTGAGTAGATTGTGTCATTCCCATCATAAGTTAAATCACCACCATCATAGACTAAGTTATTTGATGCTTGATCAGGAGCTCCGTAATCTGTGTTATCTAGTGTCGCCCAAGTATCTGTTGTGGTGTCGTAAGACCAAAAAGTATCATCAGCGTTACCTCGAGTCACATAAATATATCGACTGCCGTCATATATCATACTACTTCCGTAATGTATTGTATTTGGAGCGTCAGCCATATCTTCCCAAGTATTATTGACAATTGAATAGCGCATAAAACCAGCCGTATTATTTCCTCTTAAGGCGAAAAGAAATCCTTCTGGTCCTTCAATTACTCCTCCGCCCATGTAAACACTACCTCCAGAACCAGCCAGTTGAGTCCAAGTATCACTTCCAAAATCATATTCGTAAAAGTTTGTACTATTGTTCCCTTGGAAAGTATAAAGTTTATTTGTGCTGGCGATATATGCCATAGTTCGAGCACCGTAAGAAATTCCGACGGGTGAAATCGAAAGTCTATCTTGAAGCCATATTCCATTTGATTTACCCGCCAGCTTAATTTCATCACCATCAACATTAATATTTGTTGCACTTCCCGTAGCAAATTCTGTCGTCAAACTTGCCGTAGAAGTTTTCTCGGCCGGAATTCCACTGTAAATATAGTTAAAGGCATTTAAACTACTAGATACATTTCCAGAAGTGTCTTTTGTCTTAATTAACAAATAGTAACTTCCAGCACTAAGAGGCTCGGTCACTGTGTAGTTTGAAGTCGTCTGCCAAGTACCTGAATCAACCGGGTTGGCGCTACTCGAGTTACCAAAATACACATAATACCCCGCTACTTCAGTATCTGAATCAGAAGCTCCAGTCCAAGAAAAATACGGACTTGTAAACGAATATGTTTGGCCACTAACTAAATTCACGCCAGCCACTTCTGTCGACTTTGCCGTAAGATTCGTAGGATTTGAAGGGGCTATTGTATCCCCAGCATAATTAATTGCTATAGATTCAACAATTGGAGTATCTGTGTTGTCAGTGGTTGAGTTTATACCTACTTTTACCTGAATATATCTTGCGACCGGTGACTGAATACTATCTCCTGACGTTAATTGCCAACTGGACCAAACCAACTTGTCAGAACTTGTTCTTGTCGAGTATGTGACCATACTATCTCCTGGTGTAGACTCAACGGTATCAAGGCTACTCCAAGCTGTAACATATCCAAGATCAATTACCCCACTTGTCCATATTCCGGCATCAACATAATTGTCTGAACTTTGTGAATATTTTAAAACGTACTGAGTACTTCCTCCTCTGATGATATATATTCCTCCATTACCATCAGATTTTACCGAACCACCCTCATGGGTTCCCCATCCAGCTGAACCCATTGTTGGCATATCTGTCAACCTTCTCCAGGAATCCGAGGTAATTGTGTATTCGAACAGTTCTTTATCGTAATTTCCAGGAATAGCGATAAATTTTCCATGACCATCATAAACCATATCCGACCCTGACATTGGTGCAAATGGCAACCTAGAAAGAGTACTCCAAGTGTTTGTTGCTATAGTATATTTTTGAAAATTTGATACACCCAGTCCTGGAACTAAATATAGATCCGTTCCGTCAGAGACAAAAGCAGTTCCACTGCCAGCATATACTTCAGACTGTAAATCTGCGACGGCAGCGTCATCCCAAGAATTACCACTAATACTATATCTCCAAGTTGTTGCTGTTCCACTTCCACGAACAGAGTAAATAAAATCACCACTTCCTGGATATGCTAATGCACCATCACTGACAGTTGCGGGAGTAACTGTCAAAGTAGTCCAGGTATTCGAACTAATCGTGTATTTTTGAAACTGAGTCGTCGCTGCCGAACCGCCCATCATATAAATCTCGCCATTGGCAAGTACACCGTGAGTATATTGATTAAAAGTCTGATTTCCCGAAGGTGAATCTGCTAGCTGTGACCAAACACCAGAAGCAATATCATAGACATACAAGTTCCTCGTATTTACACCTCGAATTGTATATATTTTCCCTTGATAATAAAAACTATCTCCTCCTCTGCCCACCGTCACCGTTGAACCGTTGACAACTAAATCTGAAGCTCCCAAGAAACTGTTTGAATCAATATCATATCTCCAAATATCTGTCGTACCACTTCCTCGGAAAACATAAATTAAATCATCACTAGCGTTGTACACCACACCTCCGTTCGACACCCGTATCGGCGTATCCTCTAAAGTTGTCCAAGTATTACCTTCAAGGTCATATCGATAAAAATTTCTTGTACTGCCGTTTCGAGTGAGATATAAATAATTTCCTTTTATCGTCCAGTTTGGATTGTATTCCGTCATTGTTCCTGGAACATTAGCCATTCTCGTCATCACCCCGTCACTTATTCGATAACGATACCAAGTAGTTATTGATCCTGACGTGTTGTACAAGTGGAATAAATAACCATTATGGTAAATCAAACCACCATAGTTATTTGCATAAGTAAATGGCTTCATGGCAGACCAAATGTTCGTCGCAATAGAATATTTGTAAAGCTCAGTATTTCCACGGGTTGCATATATGTACTCCCCATCGGTCGCCATATGTGCTGAACTGACTAACTCTGGAAGATTATTCAGCCGGGTCCAAGAGTCTGTTG
The DNA here is from genome assembly GCA_964513845.1 of uncultured Pseudomonadales bacterium. GTDB lineage: Bacteria > Patescibacteriota > Microgenomatia > UBA1400 > MFAQ01 > UBA2277. Next base: position 53,458 of record CAZENT010000006.1, read on the forward strand.
AAATTGTGTATTTATAAAAAACATCTTGATTGGCTCCAAAAAGAACATAAATATTCCCGTTGACATAAATCATGTTTCCTCCAGAAACTGAATATGGAGCAGGAGTTAAGTTTCTCCATTCATCGTTTTGAGGTAGATATCGATAAAATTCATTATCTCCAGAACCCCTAAGTACATAAACATATTGACCATCAGATACATATGTGCCAGGCGAACCCAAACCCCATTCAGGCGCCTCAATCACTCGAGGTTCCCAAGTACCATCTGCAGTCAATCGAAGGTTGTCGAAGCTTGAATTAGACTCGACAAGGTTATACTCACCTGCCTGCCAATCAACTGAGGTGCTTAGCGTCCTACTGCTAGCCTTTGCTTGAAAAAACTCACCCCACAAATCTTCAGTAAAACCATAGGGTACTAGTAAATTTAGAACGATTCCAAAGATAAATATTTTCTTGACAGCGACCCTGCAACCACGCCCAAAAACACTCTTCCTGAAATTCTTTCTGTCCGCTAGTGTTTTCAATTTATGTGCAGGCATAAACGCAATCATTAAGCTGGCAAAAACCAACCGTGATTTCAGTTTATACTTATATAATAAGGAAAACAATACTCAGTTCGTGCCCAAATCTGTAACTTTTTTGATAATAAAATACTGGGTAACTTATAAGGAAAAATTCAGCTTCTTATAGTCCCCAACTACCGCTATTGAAAGATTTCCCTTTTTGAATATCTCTGAAGCTAACGACCTTATATCATCCATTGTCACCTTTTCGATTCTATCCATAATTTCCTCAGGACTAAATATTTTTTTTCGAAAAAGTGTATCTTCCAGAGCATTTCCAAGCACTTCCTCTGGCTTGTCAAAAGCTAAAGCCAGTCTGCCTCGAAAACAGTCTTTTGCCACTTTTAGCTCTTCATCTTTAATTGCCCAAACGTTGCCACCTGCCAATCCAAGACTAATTTCTGTGATTAGTTCCACCGCTTCATTTAGTTTATTTTTTGGCAGACCAGCTCCAACCATCACGCTTCCGGCATCTGTAAATTGATCAATTCCCGAACCAATGGCATATGCCCAACCTCTTTCCTCACGGACTTCTCTCATCAAACGAGACATCCAACCATCTCCATAAATTATATTTAACAATTCCAAAGTAAACCTACGTTCATCTGTCATCTTAATGCCTCTAAATGCCATGTAAACAGCTGCCTGCTCCACTTTACGGCTCACTAACTTAACTTTTGGCTTCTCTTGTTTGTCCCAAGAAAATCTATCTTTCTTTGGTAAGGCTCTCTTGTCATCAATAAGAGGAGTAAATTCTTTTTTTATCAAATCCAACATTTCGGCGTCAGTTCCGTATTTCCCCACGACACCCACGACAATATTTTCTCCTGTAAACCATTTTTCAAAATACTTGCGTAAGCTTTCTACTGTCATCGCCTTCAAACTTTTCACTGTGCCGATAATTGGTCTGCCCATGTTTGTATTTCCGTATAACAGCTTCTCACACTCCTCGGCTGCTTTACTATTTGGTCGGTCCTCATACATGTAGAGCTCTTCTAAAATTGTGCCTCTTTCCTTACCAAAATGCTCTTTGGGAAGAACAGGCTCTGTTACCACCTGGCCCACAATCTCAGTCGCCAAAGCCACATGCCCCTTGTCCATCTTTACCCAAAAACCCATCTCGTTCTGACCAGTATAGGCATTAAAGGCCCCGCCAACCTTTTCTACAGCCTCATTGATATCAAACACCTTGGGAAATTTTCTGGTTCCTTTAAACACGAAATGTTCCAAAAAATGAGCCGAACCGGCCTCTTTATCAGTTTCCTCTCGCGAACCCGTGCCTATCATCACCCGTACTGTGACCGACTCTCTTTCTTCAGGAACCAGTACCACTCTTAATTTACCCAACTTATATGTTTTTGGTGAAAATCTCATGCCTCAATTGTACTGCCTACCATATCCCTTTGCGAAGTTAAATTTTTCTACAGTCTATTCCCTTTTCGAAATTCATCTCGTTCATTTTTCCCAAAATTCCATAGTGCTTGTCCAATTTAAAAAATATTGCGCAATATACAAAATTCCGCAGTACTTCGTCCTTACGAGGAAGTTACGCAAAGCCAAAAAGCTCAAATAAAAAAATTTTGTTTCTCAATAACACAAGTCCGTAGTCTAAATTCAAGCATTGTTATGTTGAAGTAAAGCAAATCTCCTTCCATTTGGCATTTAGTATTTTTGACAATGAGCCGCATGTCCGTAATTTTCTCCATTATTCATTTTCCCTTAAATTCCGCAGGACTTCGTCCTTATGAGGAAGTTACGCAAAGCCAAAAAAGCCTGGTCTTTTTGTAATCAAAAAGTTTTTGGCTGTGTAATAGGCTGCAGTTCGCGCTGGCGAACTGACATGGCCGGTCCTCAGAAGGACAAGTACGAGAGGAATCAGGAAAATGATCACAGGCAACAAATCTAATAAGAGAAAAACTTTTTGAGAACAAAGAAAAGGGGCTTGGTTCATCACCTCGCCCCTTGTCTCTTTACGAAACGAACACGAACAACTAACACGAACGGACCACGAACACGAACACTTGCAATGTGCAAACAAACTTATTTAGTCGTTGCAACCTGATCAGGGCTATTGAGAGTAAACTCTTGAACGTCTTCAAGTCACTTTTCAATCAAGGCAACCAACTAACAAGGATGTTCTTAGCATCCTCATCCATAGTAATAGATATTTTTCTAAACTTCAAGCCCCCTCACTTCTCTGTAAAAACTTTGATCTCACCGGCATCAAAAAACACCTCAACACTTCCAGAGTAATCAGTTCTCAACACTTTCGCTTTAACTCTATCTAACCGTATCAAAGTATCACTGTTAGGGTGGCCAAAGGTGTTTTTTGCTCCAACAGATACAATGGCTATTTTTGGGCTCAGCTTCTCCAAAAACGGATTAGTCGAACTGTATTTAGACCCGTGATGAGGCACTTTTAAAACAGTCGTCTTTTTTAGCACTCCCTCATTAAATAGTGCCAACTCCGTCTTCTCGCCTATGTCTGCCGTAAATAAAGCCGAAAAATCAAAATACTTCACCAGCAATACCATCGAGTCTTCATTTTCCTCTTTTGAGCTACTTGAGGCCAATTGTTCTTTCTGTTCGTTTCCCATTAATATATCAAAATACAAATCTTTATATCGATACGCATCATTCTTTCTCGCAAACTCCACTACCTTATCGATTTTGTACCGAAAGGCCAGCCCTTTCAAGGCTCCGTTGTGATCCGCCTGTGGATGGCTGATAAATACCAGATTAATGCGTCGATCCCAAAAGGGCATCTCCTTGCTCAAACAGGTAAACAGTTTCGACTCACTCGGGCCAGTGTCGATCAGGGCTTGAAATGAACCCAAGACAACCAACGCTGCATCCCCCTGCCCCACATCGCAAAATACTACTCGAAGCTTCCCGTCCGGCCACTGTTGCCACACCCAAACCAGGCTCAGTAAAACAATAACTACCATCCATCTTTTCCAGTTCACAATCCATCTTACAGCTCTCCACCAATAGGTTCTTTTTGTATTTCTAAAAAGGCAAATCCGAAAGCTATTATCTTCTCAAATATTTTCCATTACATTCCGCAACGCTTTGTCCTTATGAGGAAGTTATGAAATATGTAAATATATTTATAGTTTCGAAGTGCGTATCCAATTTAAAAAATATTGCGCAAAGCCAAAAAGCCCGGTTTCTTGAGTAGTCTCAAGAATTTTTGGCTGCAAGTAATGGATGGCTTTTGCGCAGGGCAAAAGAGCATCCGGTTTTTTAAATGGATATGCACAGCAGAAACTTAGAAATATTTATCCTTTCTCAACTCCCAAAGAACCTAATCACCCCCACCATCCAATGCGCAATAACATACGTTGGCCAAGAAAATACTTGTGGCAGCACTTGCATCAGCACTCCAGTAATCATTAAAATCGGTACCAATGGCAATATCAAAATATTACTTAATACACCAATCCAGCTCATTCTTCCAAAAT
>CAZENT010000007.1:0-25267 GCA_964513845.1 uncultured Pseudomonadales bacterium
TCATCCCCGGGTTCGTGGTTCCTCACCCGGGGTTTCCTGTTAGGTACAAAAAAGCGGGTGACATCAAGTCACCCGCCATACCTAAACTAAATCCTACGGATTCGTGGTCGGCACCGTTACTGGCGAACAGCAATTAGATCCGTTGCCGATATTAAACACGCACGTTGCTCCGGCTTTACCGCAAGCCTCGATCGTGTCCTGCAGTCCCAGCCAATACTCTGCGTCATCACCATAAATTGCTCTGGCATTATTCAAACGTTGAGCATTCAGGTTCTGTGCACCTTCAGTGCTCTCATCCGCTTGTACCTCCACCCGCTGCACATCATCGATGATGATTCGCACTGGACTGCAGGTAAAAGTACCCACGCCGGGATTACTCGGGTTCTCCCATTGAGAGTTGCCCGATCCACAGAACAAGTCCTGTGGATATCCCAGGTTTTGCCGGATCTTTTCTGCAAAAACCGCCGACATTGCGTCACCCAGTGCTTCATACTGCGCTGGATCATGATTCATCCAGATATCGTCGGTCACAGTAATCGCCGCATCCCTGGCAGCCGCGTCCATAGCCGTAAGCCACCCCCCCCCGTCAATCCCCGCGACCCAAACCACAATACACAAGAAACACCAAACAAAGCGACCTGCGAGGAGTCTCCTCGCAGGTAGGCACAAATCAGGATTTTCCATCATTTTTCCCCAACATCCAGCCTCACGAGGCCTGCGAGGAGACTCCTCGCAGGCCCCACCAAAATCTAGGTGTAAAGTTAAATCATGCCCTCCAAAAATGCCATCAAGGAGTACGAAGCTGGCGCCTACTATCATATCTACAACAGGGGTGTCGAGAAACGAACCATTTTCCAAGACGACAAAGACTACAAAACTTTTCTTTCATATCTCAAATTCTATCTCTCAGCCCCGGAAACCAATCTCAATCTAGCAACAGACATCAACCCCAAAGACCTGCGAGGAGTCTCCTCGCAGGTCTTAAAAATTTCTCCAAGTAAAATTCTCAAGAACTATCAAGAAGAAATTGAACTTCTCGCCTACTGTCTGATGCCCAACCATTTTCACCTATTAATTCACCAAAACTCAGACACCGCCATCAATTTCTTCATGAGATCTCTCTCCACCAAATATGTTCGTTACTTTAATACCCGCCACAAAAGAGTCGGGCACCTTTTTCAGGACACCTACAAAGCCGTCAAAATCGACTCCGAAGAACAATGGATATACCTTTCAAAATATATTCACCGAAACCCTCTCGACCTCCCCACCTGCGAGGAATCTCCTCGCAGGCCACTTTCCGAGTATCCATACTCTTCATACCCCAACTATCTTGGCAAATTTTCCCAAGCCTGGCTCAAGCCCGGTGAAATATCAAATCACTTTTCCAAAAAACTCTTCAAAAACTCATACCAAAATTTTGTTGAAGACCCAAGTCCCGAAGACATTGCTCATATTTCCTCCCTTACCCTAGATTTTGTTTAATTTAAAATTTAAATTCCATCTCTCTTAGCCTAATTTCCCCACACTCTCTGCAATTTTTTATCAAAACTGCCCATTACGCTGGCTTTTACACTTTTGGCATAAACTAAATTGTACGCATCTTCTAAGTCATAATTAGTTTTTTTCATCAACTCTACCGCCTCGGTCAATTTTTTCTGATTTTCCCATTTTATAAAGCTTAAATTGAACACATTTCGTAATACGGCCACCAAATCGTTTTTTTTCTTTCCGTAATAAGTCTTCATCAGCCAATAAATTTCAAAAAATACCACCATCGAACTCACCAACTCCTCCTCTCCACTCGCACCCTTAACAAACAATTTATTTATCTCTGCCACTTGAAGCTCGTTGTCGTTTTCGATATATCTCACAAAGTAATTTGCATCGACAAACGTCATATCTTTTTCTTGCTAAAGTACTCAATCTTGGCCTTCTCAATCATTTCATCAATATCCATTCCTTTATATTTTTCAGGTCTTTTTACACTCCCCATCAGCTTATACATCGCCGCCAAAGCCGATGTCATCACCAGCTCATCACCTCTTTTTGTTATGGTCAGCTTCTGACCTTTTTTCAACCCCATCTCGGAAAACAATGAAGCCGGTAAGGTTATTTGTCTTTTGCTGGTAATCGTTGCCGTGTATGTCATAGTAAGGCAAATATACAATAGTAAGGCGACTGTGTCAACTCCTTACTCTACCCCTTCTTAAACATGTCCGCCATGATCTCGTCGAGCGGTACGTGAGTTATATCAATATCATCGATGGGTAGCTTCTCGCTCACCGCCGCGATTACTTTGGCTTGATCCTCTCCCGCCACTTCAATAGTATATGTTAGTGGTTTTACATCAATCACTTTCCCATATTTTTCCACCTCCGCAAGAGTCACCTCTTCCGTAAATATCAAGGTCAGATATTTTCTGTCACGATATCTACTGGTCAGTTTTCCGATGGCATCATCATACATTATTTTTCCGTGATTGATCACGATCACTCTGTCACACACTTTTTCAATATCCGCCATATCATGGCTTGTCAGGATTATCGTCACTCCTTTTTCTTTGTTTATTTTTCGCAAAAACTCCCGAATATTTCTCTTGGCCACCACATCCAACCCCAATGTTGGCTCGTCCAAAAACACTATTTCCGGGTTGTGCAAAATGGCTCCGATTAGCTCCATCTTTAATCTCTGCCCCAAAGACAGTTTGCGAATGGGAATGTCCATATTTTTGGTCACTTCCAGAATCTCAGCCAAGTTATTAATCGTCTTCATTGCCTCTAAATGATCTAGATCATAAATACTTTCAAACAGTTCAAAACTTTGACGAGCCGACAAATCCCAAGACAGCCCACTTTTATTCCCCATCACGAGTGCAATCTTAAGTAGAAAGCTATATTTTCTTTCCACAGGGACAGTACCCAGCACTTTCACCGACCCGTCAGTCGGATACAACAGCCCAGTCAACATTTTCAAAGTTGTTGTTTTTCCGGCGCCATTGGGACCCAAGAAAGCCACTGCCTCTCCCTTATTCACCGCAAAAGATATTTTATCCACCGCCAACACTTCCATATTTTTGGGGATAAAAATACTACGGACAAATCCCTGTTTCACCGGAACCTTGAATTTTTTGGAGAGATTTTTAACCTCAATTATTTTTTTCATATTTTTTATGATGATGCTGATGAATAATGTCGTAAGGCAAATTTCCAAGCAGCCGTTTTTAACCATAAGAAAAATACTGCCAATCCAAACACATAAATCAGATAATAATAGTTCGTACTTTTTCCCAAGAAATATGACACCGCCAAAGCCGTTTGCACAATAAATGGCACAATCGTGAATCCAATATATTTCAATAATTTTGGATAGCCTTCAAAAGGAATTGTATCTCCAAACATCGTCAGCTCCACCGATACATTTCTCGCACTCTTTCCTTCTCCGGTAAAAAATGCTGTCATCGCAATGATAAACACAAAGCAATGAATGATTAATTGTCCCAACAAAATACACAAAATTCCGGCCACCACTCCCTCAAAGGGCATGTGGAAACTACTCCATTTTCCCGACAAAATTAAAAGTAATGGTACTGTTGCTGGAAGGGCGCTGAACACCAGCTCTCCTATGTTTATTTTTCGAAAAGTCACAAACCACAAAGCCGGCACAGGTTTTACAAGCCACAGATCCAGCTCCCCGGTATTAATACTTTGATCCAGTCTTTCGGTATTTGCCTGAGTAATGATAAATAGTAAATAAAAATTAATTTGAATAATTAAAGTGAAAAAAAGCATCTCGGCATAGCCATATCCGGCAATCGTTTTTACTCGTCCAAAAAGCACATCCAAAAATATCAAGTATGTCGCCATGTAAATAATCATCGACAAAAAATTTCCCCAGTTATTCAGAGAATATGCCAAGGACTCACGCAACCCAAACATCGTACACGAGGTAATTATTTTCCAGCGAATTTTTATGGCGTTTTTAAAGTCCAATTGCTTCATACTGTTTTACCCCCTTTCTCCAAACCAGTCGACTGAGTAGAATTAGCAATACTGCCCAGCCAATCGACACCCCAACTTGTAATAACAAAAATGAATCTATCGCTTTTGTTTGCAACAACGTCGCCGGTAAATATGCATAAGAAGCAAAAGGCGAAAGCATTACCGGTGTTTGATAAACAAGCGGGAAAAAAGTTAAAGGAATCAATGCCCCGCTAAATACTTTTGATATATGATTTACTACATTTTTTACCCCCTTGGCTTCGGTCATCCAAAAAGCGCAGCAGCCAATCATTGTGCTTTGGGCCATACTGATTACCGCCCCAGAGAAGACCACCACCAAAAACAACACTCCGGCGATTAAAGATGTTGGTGGGGCCAAAATAATTCCCAAAATAATATATAAAACAGAAAAAGCCATTGTTACCCCTCTTGTCCCCAGGTGTTTGAAATACATAAATAGTACTGTGTGGGTCGGCTGCAACAGATACGAGCTTATCTTGCCCATCTTAATATCATCGATCATGGTGCTCCCAAACTTTCCATACAAAGCATCGATCAACTCACGCACTCCGTTAGCCACTAAGAAATAGGCGATCAACTGAGTATAAGTTTGCCCCGTATTTCCGGTGCCAATCACACTCCAAAGCAAAATTATTCCGGAAAAAACCAATACTTTTTGAAACACCTGAAACCACACCTCAGTACGATAGTTGGCTACCTGCAAAAAACCTACCGCCGCTGTTTTTGTATATGTGGCAAATCTCATAATTCAGAACCTGGAAACTACACTCCATTATAAGGATTTCTCGCTTCAAATCAATATCCTGCTCCCCTCCTTAATGCTTGATATTTCCACAGCTATAGTAATAACACTCTTATCACCAAACCCCGCGCTCCGCGGGGTTTTTTAACACCAACTTGACAAATTATCTGTAATACAATATATTACAGATATGCGTGCAATCATCAATATTTCTTTACCGGAACCAATGGCCCTGACAGTCGAGCGTGCTGTCGCTACAGGTCAATATGCTACTAAAAGTGAATTTTTTCGTACCCTTATAAGAAATTGGAGCGAGCAACAACTTGCTAACGAACTCAACCAAAGCCGAATTGAAATGAAAAGTGGCAAAGGTAAACTTCTTAAATCTTTAAAAGATTTAAGATAAATTATGCAAATCTATTACTCCAGCAAGTTTTATCGGGAGTACAAGAAGCAAACCATCTCCATTAAAAAACTATCCGAGGCAAAAGAAAAAATTTTTCGTGAAGATCCAAACGATACTCGACTCAAAACCCATGCGCTTACTGGAAAACTTTTAGGATTCTGGGCATTTTCCATCAATCATAAGACTCGAATCGTTTTCGAGTACAAAGATAGGGACACTGTCTGGTTCCACTCTATTGGCTCTCACGACATCTACAAAACCGGCTAAATGTTAAACTAAACTGTGGCCAAGAATATCACCAAAGCAATCCACAGTTTCCCCCTCAGGCAACTTCGCCACCTGGGCAAACTCCTAGCCAGCATCTGGCCCATCATCGCCCTCCTTTTCATCACCGGTCTTTTGATCTTTCTCAACTACGAGCCCAACACTTTTCTCACCGGCTGGGACAATCTTCACCCTGAGTTTGATATTCAAGAAAACATCAAAAGAACCCTCTACTCCGTCTGGCAAGAATATCGTGGCCCAGGACTTCTGGGTGGCATGGCCCACGCCGCCGACCTTCCTCGTGTTCTCTTCATCGCCCTCCTCCTCGCCGCCAAAATCCCCATGGATCTCATCCGCTATATCACCACCTTCCCTCCCCTCATTCTCGGCCCTCTCGGTGTCTATCTTCTTTTTTACAATCACCTTTTCAAAGGCAAACTCGATGCCAAAACCATTCAATTTGCTTCTTTCCTAGGCGCTCTCTACTATCTCTTAAATCTCAACACTCTCCAAACTTTTTTTGTCCCCTTCGAAACTTTTACTTGGTTCTATGGTGCCCTCCCCTGGCTTCTCTTTTTCATCATTTCCTATCTCCTCAAGCCCGCCAAAACCAATCTTTTCTTCCTATTTTTTATCTCTTTTCTCAGTGCTCCCTCCTTTTACGTCGAAACTATTTTTCTGGTCTTTTTTGTGGCCGTTTTACCCTTCTTCGTCGAGTTTCTCAAGCAACAAAAGCACCAAGTCCAGCACCTCAAAACAGCCATTTACTCTCTCATCTCCCTAGTTGTTCCCCATCTTTTCTGGCTTCTTCCGGTTGCTTTTTTTGTTCTCACCAACGGCCACATTCCCGAACAAGCCAAGATCAATCTACTCTCCTCTCCTGAAACCTATGCCCGCAATCTTCAGTTCGCCACCTTCAAAGACACTGCCCTGATGAAGGGTTACCTTTTCAACTATCTCGATCTCGGCCAAGACAACAAATACACCTATCTACTTTCTGTTTGGCGATCTCACCTGGATATTGGCATCGTCAATCTTCTGGGCTTTCTCTCTTTTGTCCTCGTTCTCACCGGCCTTTACTACTCCTTCAAAAAGAAATTCGCCTGGACCAAATCTTTCGTCGCCCTTCTCTGTTTGTGTTTATTTTTCCTCCTCGGGGGCGGCTTGCTCATCAACAACAAAATTCCTCTAATTGGCGAACTTTTCCGCTCGCCTTTTACCAAGTTCTCCATTCCTCTTTCTCTGGCCTACTCTTTTTTCTTCTCCATCGGCACCATCTTCCTTCTCGATCTTTTTTCCTTCCTGCACACTCGCCTCACCTATTACCTCACTCTCTTTACCGTCACTTTTTCTCTGGTTGTCTTTATGTCACCCGCTTTCTCCGGCAATCTAGTTTCTCCTTCTATGCGTCGCACCATTCCCCCAGAGTACTTTGAACTTTTCAATTACATGAAAATCCAAGACCCGGCCACTCGTATAGCGAACTTTCCTCAGTTTGCCTTCTGGGGTTGGGAAAGTTACGACTGGGGCTATCGCGGTTCCGGTTTCCTCTGGTACGGTCTCAGACAGCCCTTGATGGATCGAGCTTTTGATGCCTGGGACAAAAACAGCGAAAGATACTACGAGGAAATGAGTACAGCACTATATAGCAACAAACAAAAAGATTTTGAGAACGTCATAGACAAATACTCCATCAACTGGCTCTTAGTCGACGAAAACATTTCTCTTCCCGAAAATGCCACCGACTCGGGACTCATTACTCTCAAAAAATTTCTCGCTAACTCGGACAAATTTAAACTTGATAAATTCTTTGGCGATGAAATTTCTTTGTACAAGGTGAAGTTGAAAAATGAACCTCAAAATTTTCTCTCAACCAACAGCGTCATTGCGAGGAGCGAAAGCGACGCGGCAATCTCCGACAATGAGATTAATTCGGTGCGGCCGTTTACTTCCCTTTCTCTCCGCCCCAACACCGGCTGGACCCAAAAGGGTGAGTTTCTCAACACCGGCAAACCCATATCCAGCCAGGAAGGTGACACTCTCACCATTCCTTCCCTCACAGCCTCGGAAACTCTTTTACCGGTTCAGATCGATTACCAGAAGCTCGGCAACAGCCTCAATCTTCGCCTTACGCCCATCATCCCCACCATTTTTCTGGATGACAGCCAAATAGATCTCCAAACTACACCCATCACCCTTTCTATTCCCGGCGTTATTGGCACCGGTTTCATCCTCGAGTTAGATAAAAATTACTTTGAGCTCCAGCTTCCGGCCGAGATTGACAGCTTCTCCGATTTTTATCCTCTCACCACCGTTTACCTTCCTAGTCAAAAAACTTTTTCTGTTTCGCTTTTTTCTAGCTCCGAAATCAATCTTTTTGAGCTTACTGATAATCTCAGCGAGGCCACACCCGCACAATGCTACTTAATAAAACCCAATCGTAAAATCGAAAAAATTTCTACCCAAACAGGAGTCTCCCTCATCGGCACCGATGTGGTTGGCTGTCTCTCCGCCCCCTTGCCCTTTATTAGTCGTGGCAATCTCATTTCTCTCGCTTTTACCTACTCCTCACCCACCCTCACCACCGCCAATGTAAACATTTCCGGCTCAGACCTCTCCGCCCAAAGTCTTTCCCAGCCACTCGAAACCAAAGAAAAATCTTCTCGTGCTCGTATTTTTGTTCCTTCGTCGGGGGCCTTCCAACAAGTCAATTTGCTTCTTGAGGCCGCCGAAACCAAAACCGTCAAAGAAATAAACTACGACAACATCGAAGTTGCCGTTCTGCCTCAGATCTACTCCACCTCAGCTTCACTTCCTGTCATTCCTGAAAAAAAGATTGTTCTAAAAAATCAGGTCAAACGAATTCAAGTTTCAATTCACCAAACCGACACCCCCTACGATCTCTTGGAAACCCCTTCATCCAACAGCCTTTTCCCCGAAAACCTCAACTGCGATCAGTGGAACGATGGCAAAACCATCAAACAAGTCACCGATGCCGGCTTCCTCTATCAAAGCCAAGGAGCCACCGAGTGCGACACCCTCAACCTCCGCCATTTGCCTCACACGCTCAGCTATCTCATCTCCATCGACGCCCGGCTTCAAAGGGGTCTTGCCCCCACCGTTTGCCTCGAAAATCACACTTCTCGTCGTTGTGATATCCAAGAAAGGCTTATCAAGTCCAATGAGCCTCAGTACCTCATTCAGCCGATCGTGAACTCCACCGAATCCCCCGGTTTTACCCTGCATCTCTACAATCAATCCTTTGGCACCCGCATTACCTCCAATCTCATCAAATCTATCTCCATTCGCCCCATTCCTCTCCAGTTTCTCCAAAACATCACCATCACAAAAGGTTCGTCGTCATTAGATGAATTGTCATCCTCGCGAACGCGGGGATCTATACAATCCTCCACCCACCCCTACCCCTTCCTTTACACCGCCTCTATTACAACAAGCAATACCTCGTCATTGCGAGGAACCGAAGGTGACGTGGCAATCTCCGCCGCACAATTAAACCTCTACCAAACCCAATCTCCACACTGGAAGGCTGTACAAGTGTCCCCCAAAGACCTCCGCCTCCCTTCATGGCTATTGATGAAACTGGCTCCCGTGGTGGCCCCTTACTTGCCCAGGCTTGCTCAGGCAGATACCAGCCTTTGGCACAACTCCTGGACCCTTCCCACATCGTCATCATCTCACTCAATCATCATTATCTATCTTCCTCAGTACCTGGAAACCTTTGGTTTAGCTCTTCTTATTCTCGTCCCGACGATTTCTCTCCTCATCTCGTATATTCTCAAAAAGCTTCGCATAAAACACTAATCAGGTATAAAAACCCCCGGCTATTAAACCGGGGGAAACCAAACTATTGACACTGCCTCTTGAGATAGAATTTTCGCCTCGTTGTATTATCATGATTTTCAGGTGTCACACACACCAGTTCCCATCCAAGTTCTCCGGCTTTATCCAGTGCTCTATCTACATCGAGTAGGGTAATTGCAATTACAGTGATGCTGTCTTTACAAACAATTCCAACAACTCTATTATTCCCTGTCCTTTCAAAGATCAAATACTCCCATTTTTTGCCCAATATCTTCTCCTTTTAGGAATGCTAAGCCAAATTAAAATAGCTTGTAAAAAATAAATCGGGTAATACCATGTTCATCAGGCGCAGAGGTAGACTCAATCCGCCAACCATCTGCAGCCAAAGTACCCAAAATACTTCTGTAAAAATCGCCATCTTTAATTTTGCTCCAAGTAATACGACCTGGAGGGAATTTTTCAAGATCAGCCACAGTGGATTTATAAACGAAACCAAATTCGGTTACCCAAATCGTCAAACACCAATACTTGTCTGACATCTCTCCTCCTATATAAATTTTGTCATAATTTGAATTGATATTCTCTCAAACGCAAGAATCAATCAACTCGAGGCAATTGATACAAACATCTATCAAAAAGCCTCACAGTAGGGGTGATGACGTGCCTGCCCAACTCGTCATCACTCCCCACTCTGAGGCCTTTTGTTACAGTTGACACTCAATTTATCTGATGTTAATCTGTAGGTGGTTGATGGAAACTGTCCTTTCATTAACCACTGCAAAAAAGCATTGCTATTCGAGTTAGGCTACGGTAGTAATGCTTTTTTCTTGCCTTGTTTTGCTTCAATTTAAGCTTCCACTAGACAGAAAAATTCCTCACTGTCATTCCGGGCTTGACCCGGAATCTATATAAATTATTTAAAGATCTATTCTTTTAACGGCTGGCCACCACCAACTGCTGACCCATTCTTCCCATTTTTGCTATCTGAAAAGAGATGGCTCTCTGGCCAAAATTTCGGCTCACGCGAACCGTTTTTTTACGAGAATTGACTAATTTACTGAGCAGATTTTTCATTAGTTTTTAAATTTACTGGATCTATCTGAAAATATATCACATCCTGTCAAGCATATCAACCTATAACCGATTTTACCCCTACCCTATACTATTTTTAGCCTCAAACATACCCCCATAGAGGTCTAATAAATTTGACATTTGAACAACAATATGATACTATAAGACACACCTTAAAAAGGAGGGTGAATAATGAACATTGAAACCTGGAACCAGATCGTACTGGTTTCGTACCATGTTTTTTTCTCGTTCGTAAACACATTCCTCTTAATCTCGACATATGTCGAATTTAAGAGGGAACAGTCCTCCAAAAAGGCGGACTGGCCAGCCTTCTGGTGGGATGTTTTTGTACACTTTTTAGTGTACAACGGGATGGCTGCAGTCGCGTTTGTTGCGACAATGTTGATATCCATCCTCATATTATTCATTCTTCGATAGATTTCAAACTCCGCCCCTCCGGGCGGAGTTTTCATATATAGTCACTTCTCCATAAAAAACCGCCCCCTATATTAGAGAGCGGTTAGTCAAAAATGCTTAATTTATTTTATTTTTTGCCACGCAAGAATGTAACCTGTCACAACATCAGACAAGATTGCCGAAAGGACTAAGGCCAAGGCAATTGCGGGCCAAGTAATAAGTGCGTTTTGCCAGCTAAAAATCGCAAAGGCACTATTTGAAAAGGCCAAACTCATGCCCACACCAACCAAAAAGTAAATTGTGGCCATGACCTTCATCGATAATTTACACCGCTCAGTCGAATTGGCAATCACCCAGCAAGCGAGTGCGGCGGGGATAAGACTAAGCAGATACCACGGGCTTGCTTTCATCCATCCCAACATGGGGATCGCAAAAGCAAAGAAAATCACTGACGCAAACGGATTTCGATTCATTTTTCCTCCAGAATGTCAAAGAATAACCATATTATATACTATAAGACTTATTCAATCAATTAACCCCATGCGATACAATAAATCATGTCGAAATCCACTACCGTCTTTTTCTGTAATAGCTGTGGCAATGAGTTTGCCAAATGGGCAGGTCAGTGCCCCGCCTGCCACGAATGGAACACCCTAGTCGAAGCTACTCCGTTTTTAAAAACCCAGCGTCCGGGAGGTAAAAAAACCACCGTAAAGCCGGCCGAGTCTTTTTCTATCTCTGAAGCCCTCACCTCTCAAGAAGGCTACACCCAAACCACAGGCATTTCTGATTTTGATCGCGTTTTGGGTCCTGGAATTACTCGAGGCGGTGTCTATCTTCTGGCTGGTCAGCCGGGCATTGGCAAATCTACTCTTTTAACCCAGCTTGCTATCTCTGTCGCCAGCGATGTTTACTATATTTGCTCAGAAGAAAACCCCGCGCAGGTCGCGACCAGAATAAAAAGGTTATCCAAAAAAGACACCCCCAATATTCATCTAGTCAACACCTCTGTTGTGGATAACATCTGTGAGTCCATTGCCAAAAATCACAATTCGTTATTTATCATCGACTCCATTCAGTCCGTTTACACTAGTCAAAACGCAACAACTCCAGGTTCTCCGTCACAGATTAGGGACAGCGCTTCCTTACTTATCCAAACCGCCAAAGAGCACTCCACCCCTCTAATTATTGTCGGCCACGTCACCAAAGATGGGACCATTGCCGGGCCAAAAATGCTTGAACACATGGTTGATACAGTTCTTGAGCTTTCCGGCGATAGACAGCACCTTTTACGCTTGCTTAGAACTGTCAAAAATCGCTTTGGTCCTACCGATGAAACCGGCATTTTCCAAATGACCGGCAGTGGTCTGGAAGAAGTCAAAGATCCGGGAGCCATTCTATTGGAGGGCCGAATAAAAAACGCTCCGGGGTCATGTCTTACCATGATTATGGAAGGCACTCGTCCTCTTACAGTTGAGATTCAAGCCCTAGTTGTTTCTTCCCCCCTTCCCATTCCCCGTCGCATTGCCAAAGGAATTTCTACCAACAGACTCCAATTAATTTGCGCCATTCTCACCAAGCATTTACATTTATCCATTGTCGAAAAAGATGTTTTCGTCAACGTCACTGGGGGCTTAGACGTCAAAGATCCGGGAGCCGATCTGGGAATTGCTTTGGCCATTGTTTCTTCAGCCAAAGATATTCCTCTCCCCGAAAACTCTATTTGTTTTGGCGAGCTAGGTCTTCTTGGAGAAATTCGCAAAGTTGGTTTCTCCGAAAAAATGCTCAAAGAAGCCAAAGCTCTGGGATATAGCAAGATTTACTCTCCAGAATCGCATCAGACTATCCGCGCCATTTCTCTGGCAAAATGAGCCTAATAATGATAAAATCTGCGCATCTGTTCTTTCACACGTAAATTTCTTAGTCAAAGGAGAAAATAAATGAATTCGAGCTCTTCAAGGAGTACACCTTATTACAATCGGAATTTGTATGTTCCCCCCTTAAGCCCAGAGCATGTCGATCAAATCTACGCCAACCATCTTCAAAACTGTGAGTACCTGCCCAAGACTATCGCTTCGTATTTAAAGCAGCTTTCATTCAGTCACTATCTAAATCTTCGGTGTTACCAGGATGACATTGTCTACGAGCTGGCTCCTCACGATCTGATGATGTTTTTGTTTGGCATGGACGCACCACTCTCCCTCATTGTCGCAATTCCTTTTGTAGCCAAGAATCAATACTCTGACGCCATTCGCCAAATCGGACTTACTCTTGAATCCGATGAATTTTTACAATACAACCTCATTCTTCAAAACAGGATGCACGAAGTAAAAGATTTGGTCGATATTGCAGACGAAAAAACTGTGGTCAAGATATTTGACCATCTTTGCGAGAAACCATTTTATCGACGAGAAGAGTACTTTTTAGCCGGCTGTGAAACCAGCAAGCTGTTATACAAAAAAGTAGTACTCGAAATCGAAATTAAGCTTCTCAAGCTTTGCGAAAAGAAATAATATTCACCCCAAAAGGCAGGTTACCCCTGCCTTTTTCTTGTCCTATTTATTCCGACAAACACACAAGGTGCTTGCGACAGGTATCTGCGAGGAGTCTCCTCGCAGATACAGAATGTTTGTCATTCCGAGCGCAAACCCGAAATCTATATAAATTCACATTTAAATTTTGTAAGTCTTGACTATATTTGTAAGATATGTTACAAATAACCAGCTCTACAATGCAGGTTGTAAGCTAGAGGCCTCCGCAAGGAGGCCTCTTTTTTATCCCCCCTTTTTCCCACCCCCTCCATCCCCTCCCCACCACCCCATCCACCTGCGAGGAGTCTCCTTGCAGGTAGGCACAAACAAGACAAATCCCCCACTCAACGTATCTCTCTAGCCTCAACAGCCCTGCGAGGAGTCTCCTCGCAGGTCTACCACCCAACTTTATAATCGAGCCCATTTTGCCCCTTGACAAACTTTATTACATCCATTAAAGTTATAGATAGCTTAATGAGCAATCATTAAGTCAGAAGATTATGAAAGTAATTTTCGCAAGGAGCCTCCGCAAGGAGGTTCTTTGTTATTTCAAGAAGTTAGTTTGTTATTTCACCGGAGAAACCGAAATCCTGCACTTGATATCCCTCACCTCTTCCAGATCCATATCGTGAATGTACTCTCTTGATAACACACCATCATCAACATTCCACAAAAACGTTCTTATGGCTCGCTCATCCAGCTCTTCGTCAGAGAAACAGCCCGCCAGCCACATCCACCAAATATTTTGCGGATTAGTTACTGTCTTTGATAAATACATGCCGTCTATCTGCATTTCATAACTTACTCTTGTGGCCTGAGGATCACTACAATAAGCCACAAACAACGCTTTTTCCGCTACAGTTCGTTTGTCCCAATCAATCTCGGCACCACTAAAGGTCTCGTCTACATCCATAAATCTAATCTCCGGAAAAACCTTTCTCCAGGTTTCCATATCCTCAATTAACCCTTCATCACAAACTCTATCCTCAATTTTTAATTTTTCTGCCTCAAAATCAACAGATACGGGTTTGATTATTTCTTTCATACCTCGATTCTACATCATTCGAAAGCGCAAGAATGTACGACAAAAACAAAATATACATTACAATTAATAAACAATAAATGACCGACTTCAATCTTATTACCATCTTCCTCACCGGCCTCACAACGGGCGGCCTAACCTGTCTGGCTCTTCAGGGTGGGCTTCTCACCTCTGTCATTTCTACAAACCAGCGACCTGTCATTCCGGGCATGACCCGGAATCTATTTAAATCAAACACATTAATTCCAATTATTTCCTTCCTCACCGGCAAGCTCTTCATCCACACCCTTCTCGGTTTTCTCCTGGGTGCTCTCGGCCAAACTCTTACTCTATCTCCCATCACTCGAGGCTGGTTCCAAATAATCATTGGCATTTATCTTCTCGGCATTGCCGGCAATCTTCTTAACCTTCATCCTTTCTTTCGATATTTTGTAATCAAGCCACCCAAATTCTTAGCCAGGTTAGCCAGAAACGAATCACGAAGTCAATCGACCTTTGCACCCTTTCTTTTAGGATTAACCACCGTCTTTATCCCTTGTGCCGTCACTCAAGCCACAGAAATAATTGCTATTGGCTCTGGCAACCCTCTTTATGGAGCGATCATCATGTTTGCCTTTATTCTCGGCACCTCACCCACTTTTGTCATTTTTGGTTTCTTATTAAACTCTGGCGCCAACGCTTTCCAGAAGTACTTCCCCAAAATAGCCGCCGTCGCCCTCGTTGGTATGTCACTATATTCCATAAACAATGGCGTCGGCCTCACAGGTTCTATTTACACTTTCCAAAACTTCTATCAAGTTGCAGTATCGTCATCATCTCAAGAGAGTACTCCTGCAAAACAATCTCAAATAGAAAATGGTATTCAGTCAACCTCTATTACAGTCACCAATTCAGGCTACACTCCTCAAGTAATTACTCTCAAAAAAGACGTCCCTGTTCGTCTATCCCTTATCACCCAAGACGTTCAGAGCTGTTCTCGCTCTTTCTCCATTCCTACTCTCAACATTCAACAGCTACTCCCGGAAACAGGCACAACCATCGTGGAATTTACCCCCAAAACTCTCGGTGCCCTCGCCTTTTCCTGCTCAATGGGCATGTACACCGGCCGCTTCAATATTATTAATTGACGTATTCATTATCTCAAACCAGGATTCTGAATCAACAATAATTTGACACTCATCAAATAACATGTTACATTTAATGTAATATGTTACTAACTCAGCGTACCAATGTCTTACTTGACGAAATAGATTACAAAATGCTCAAAGATCTTTCTAAAAAAAATAATCAAACAATCGGAGCGCTCATTCGCCACGCCATAAATAAAACTTTCAAGCCCAAAAAAACATCTCAATCTCAGTTATTGAAGCAGCTTCGTCAACTTGGTAAGTCCTCAAACACCAAGGGAATAAATTACAAAGAGCTCATAGAATATGGCCGCAAATATTAACAATCGTGTTGTAATTGATGCTTCTTCAATACTGTCTTTTATCTTTCCCGACGAACCCACCCCAAAAGAAGTTCTTGCTGTTTTTCGAAAATCTGCTAAGGGATTAGTAGTATTGCTTGCACCCAATCTTTTGTATTACGAAATCGGAAACGCAATCAGGTCTGCAGTAAAACAAAAACGCATCAACGAATTAACTGCAACAAGTATTATAGAAATCTATAATCAACTCAAGATAATATATTTTGAACCAAACAATTCCGACACGATGTATTTATCTCTTAAACACAATCTCTCTTTTTACGATGCCTCATATCTTTCTCTCTGCAAAGAAAAACAGGCAAAATTACTAACCCTAGACAAAAAACTGAAAGCATGCAAACCATAACGCTTCACCTTTCCGGCCTCCACTGCACCTCCTGCGCTGTTAACATCGACCTCACCATCGAAGATATTCCGGGAGTAAAAAACTCCAATACCAACTACGCCAAATCAGAATCGGAAATCACTTTTGACCCAACCAAAACCAATCTCGAATTCATCAAAAACGCCATCCACAACCTCGGCTATCAGGTTGAAAAATAAATTTCACGAGTATTTTAAAAAAGGTTTGCCAGATCAGCACCCTCTGGCTTGCTAGCTTTCACTTTTTCAAATTCATCAATGTATTCTTTCACCTTTATTGATTTATCTATATAACCCTTAAACAGTTTTCTTTGGCGTTCATCGCCCAAATCACACCTTCTTAGCTCAAGCGAAAAAAATGGGACCTCGAAATCTTTTTTTAAGATATCTGAAGGATGTATGTACACAAAGGATGTTTCATCATTATATTCATGACTGGCTTTTGTCGGATTTTTATCATCAAAAGCAGCCAACAAGTCCAACGTTTTTGTCCAATCGAATTGTTTAACAAATTGATATTTGTCATAATCTTGAGGTTGATGGAATTCAAACGCCCCATAAACTGTAAAAACTCTAACATCTTCCAGTAGCTGAGAATGCTCCCACCCAATCGGTCTCGCCAGATCTGAACTTCCCCTAAATATATTTAGCATCATAACATCTCTTCCCTTGCTGTCTGTAAATGTTGTAAAGGCATCTGGAAATTTCTCTTTCATTTTCTCCATAAATGCTTGATTCCCTTTTTGTTCCTCAGTCAAGCCCCCTAAAAATGCTTCACGGGCTCTTTGTTGTTCAACTAAGCGCGAGGCCTCATTCGCCTGCTCTGCAACATCAGGATTCATATGCCCCGCGTTTTCAAGCACCGCCACATCTTGTGCCGCACCCACATCAGCTATTATCTTCCCAT
This sequence comes from uncultured Pseudomonadales bacterium, assembly GCA_964513845.1. GTDB lineage: Bacteria > Patescibacteriota > Microgenomatia > UBA1400 > MFAQ01 > UBA2277. The sequence continues at coordinate 17,077 of CAZENT010000007.1, forward strand.
CTTCACCATATATCGAGCCATGGTTTTTCGCCCAATTATCATATTCACCAGGGTCATGGTCTTTATATTCACGCTTGTTTACAGTTTGCTCAGCAGGCACAACTGTAGACGCACCTGTGTTGCCAACACTTTCAGATTGTGCCCCCCCGGTAGTAAATTATTCTCTTGTAAATTATCTTGACTCATACACTCCATTACATCCCACTTCTCCCCCAAAGTCAATAATACGTTACTCTCCTTTTACGTCTTTGAGGTAGCTCTTGAACTCTTCCCATACTTTCTTCCAGTCACCCCCGGCTGCTTCGATTTCTTTGAAGATAGTTTCTACATCTACGAGGATTTGATCCTCTTTAACAATCATTTTTGTTTTTGCCATTTTTTGTTTTGTTTGTTATTGTTGTCATTCCGGGCTTGACCCGGAATCTATATAAATTATACAGTTATTCTCTTTTTACCAGAAGCGGGCACTTATGCCCGCTTCTTTTAAAATACTTTACTTGTAAGCCACTGGCACTTCGGTCAGTACTACACCCAAAGACATGCGTCTAGCCTTGACGTCAATCATTTCCACAAAGGCTTCCACCTTATCACCCATAGCAAACTCTTTATCTGCTGGTTTCTTGGAAATATGAATCAAGCCATCAACACCTTTTTCAAAGTTGACGAAAATGCCATAAGGAGCGATTCGCACGACTTTTCCTGTGTGTTTGGTACCCACAGCGTAATTCTTTTCGATTTCTTTCCAGGGGTCAAGTGTCATCTGTTTGATAGATAGGTTAAGTTTTCCGGCTCCTTTATCGATTCCGATAACCTGAACCTTAACATCTTTACCCACCTTAAACATTTCATTTGGATCTTCCACTTTCTCCCATGAGATCTCGGAGATGTGAATTAGTCCTTCGACCTTTGCTGTTTCACCATCTTTGTCCTTCATAGGAACATTGACAGTTACAAACACACCAAAAGGCATAATTCCGGAAACGGTTCCGTCAAACTTGTCACCCACAGTGACAAGCTCAAGCGCCTCACCTTTTTTGGCAAGAGACTCTGAGTCGGACACCATCTTCTCAGAGAAGATTAATCTGTTTTGATCTTTATCAACTTCAATCACACGGACTTTGAAAGTTTTGTTTAGGAGTTCATCCATGTTACCCAGGAACTTCTCACCAAACTGTGATGTAGGTACAAATCCGCGGATCTCGCCCACCTTGACGACCATTCCACCCTTGTTGACCTCAACACCAATTACTTCGACTTCTTTTTCCTCTTCCATCAGCTTCTTGAAACGTGACCAACGATTTTCATCGGCGGCTTGTTTAAGCGAGAGAATTATTTGTCCCTGGTCATTTTCTGGGAACTTAACATAGGCTTCGGTTCTGTCGCCCACTTTAAGGTCAGCCAACACATCATATGCCTCTACCAAGTCTTCACCAGTAACGACACCTTCTGTTTTGGCTCCAATGTCCACGAGCACCATCTTTTTACCGATCGAAGAAACTACACCTTCCACCTTTTGACCCTTTTTCAAGGCTCCAGGGAAGCTTGCAGCGCCCTCCATCAGCTTGTCCATGACGGACATAACTTTTTTTGTAATAACTTCTGTTTGAGCTTTGCTCATTTTAATAAAAATTCCTTTCCTGTCTTTTCGACCTGACTATTTTACCACAGATCGTGCCTCGAGATAGAATTTAATCTTTTCTTCAGGATAAGTAGAGTATTATTCCAACCACATAATGACGAAGTGATTATGGGGTTTCAGAATAACAGGAAGCGCAAGATTTTTCAGATATATAACAAAGTTATATTGAAAAATCGAGCAAGCTGTTATACCATAAATCGCCCCATTCTAGCCTCAAACACCTCCTCTTCTGTTGACACCTAGCCTCAATTTTGCTATCATTCTCCAAAGTTCTTTTAAATCCCCAGGAGGTAGTAATGAAAACAACCAGCGGAATATTGCTCATGATTGCTCTTGTGATTGGCCTAATCTACGGCAGCATAAAGGCGATAGAGTACACTCAGGGTCCAAACCCGGCTGCTATTGGTCCTCACGAAACAGCATATGTTTCAATCGGCGATTACCTCACCCTTCCCAAGGCTAATATCACCGCAACCAGTCATGGATTTTTCATCTTAGAAAATCAAGACACCAAAGACGTCATCTACTCTGTTTTTGTCCCCCCTTCAGTTGGTGAAGAAAACCCTCACTTTGTCATCACCAATCCACCCGAGGGCGTATATCGAGTAACTCGTGCCTCAATCGCACTATTCTCGGAAACGCCTGCATCCATAACGACCCAGGAAAGCAAATTTGACAGAACCATAAACACAGGCGCAATTGTGATTTTCGCCATTGTCATCTTCATTGTGGGCCTATATATATTCATAAATAATTTCATATAACCCCCAACTCTCTCCACCCGCCATCTTTTTGGCGGGTTTTTTATACCACCAAACTTGACATATTTTCATAAATATAGGATAATCTGCCTCAAAGAACTTTAATATCAAAAGGAGAAAAGATGAAAGCAAACTTCCTGTCATTTGTGACACTTTTGAGCGTTCTGTGTGCCATCATAATGTCTGTGTGCGCCTTGGCACCAAACTTCAAAAATGTCGAGGTAGGGCCAAACTCCCCATATATTTGGGACAAGGGAGAATCAATCAAGGGGGAAGGAGAGTTTTTCCTAGAATCGGAAAATACTCCAATCACGATTTCCTTCGTGGATGAAAAAAGGGAGAAGCAATACCTGACTCAAACGATTGAGGGAGAAACACCCCTGGGTCAAAACCAGACCTTCTATGGCCAGTTTCAAGCCATAGACAACACCGAATACAAGACAGACGGCGATGTGAGCATCTACTCGCTGAGCTCAACAAACATCGTTGTCAAATTTCGCCCGATCCACCTATTAAGTTGGGTGGCCTTGTTTCTTCTAATTTCTTGCACCTGTTTTTATTACCTTGTAAAAGACATTACCAAATAAGGGAGATAAAATGAACAAAAATCTTCGTTCTGTCGCCTCATTTGTTATGGTGTTATGTGCATTGGCTATTGCCATTTTTGCCTTGCACATGATCACTCTTGATCACGAAACCATAAAAATTGGCCCAAACACGCCTTACGCCTGGCAAAAGAACGACAGGTTGCAGGGTAAGGGTGAAATTTTCCTCGAGTCGGAAAACAACCCCGTTACTATTTTTTTCCTTGACGAAAACAGGGAAAAACAGTACCTCACCCAAACGGTTGAGAGAGAAACTCCCTTAGGTCAAAACCAGACCTTTTATGGCCAGTTCCTGGCCTACGAAGGCAGTGATTACCGCACTAGCGATACTGTTAGTGTGTACTCGAAAACGAGTAAGGAAATTACAATTATCAGCTTCCCGGCCATCGACATTCTCTATATGCTGATTGCCATCTGGATATTCTGCTACTTTGCAGATATTCTTGAAGCTAGATAGCAAACCCACCCAACACCTCCGCAAGGAGGTGTTTTTTACACCAAACCACATAAAATCACAAACATTTATCCGACCACACCCCCAATTTTTGCGATTTTGCCTTTTCTTCCCACACCCTTAGTTTATTTAGATACTCCGCATCAGGTCTTAGCTCATCGTGAACATCCTTAGCGTCATAAACTTTCGCCATTCCCTCAGCTACCAATATTTCCTCTAGTTCTCTTCTCCCAACAGTTAGTCTTGCCAAAATTCTGCCATAGCCATCATAACCAAATCGTTCATATGCAATTTTCTTCCCCGACAACTCCCAATCCAATCTTGTTTTCGCTTCTTCAAAGAAGCACTCCTTTGCGTCTGGCGCATCCACACCCCACAATCTCACCTTCCACTCACTTCCATCTCGCAGATTAGTCACCCAAAAAGTATCTCCGTCAACTACCCGTAAATACTCCAATCTTTCATATCGAACTCCAGCCAGAAACACTTGAGCCAAAACAAGCCCCAGAAAACACAAGCCAATCAACACTAGTCCCCATTTCTTCATCTACATTTATCATACTCTGCTACATCTCTCTTCCGTAAACATCAGCCACTCTTTTTATGTCTTCTTCGTCTGATGGATTTATCGAATCGGTATGTGTCCAAATCTCAGCCACCAAACCCCACCCTTTCAAACCAACAAGTCTATGACGAACACCTTGATCAATTTTCACCTCCCAGCCCGTTCGATATATTTCCATTTTTTCTGGTTCAACATCGCTCTTCCCCATTTTATTCCCACGTCTCCTACGATCACTTTCCAGTTCTCAGCTCTTCGATCGTGATACTGCCAGGAAAGCTGCTGACCGGGTTCCACCAAGAGTAATTTCGGACTCAACTTTTCTCCATACACTGCCGGTTTCTCCAGCATTTTGGGGAAAAAATTATATATAAATTGCTCAACCTGGGTTTCTCGAATTTTCCAGTATGCTCCCCAAGGCTTGTCTGCATTAATTTCTTCTGCAAAAAAACCAAGATCAAATCTCCATTTATCCACTAAATCTAACACTACCCGTCTTTCCAATTCAGCTCCTATTTCAATGTTTATGTTCTTTTCAATCATGTTCCTAATATATCACAGGCATCATTTTTTCTCTTTCAAAAAATCCATCAATGTTTTCTCCTTTTTATCAGGTTTAATTTTAGTTTTAGCAATTTCCCTTACTTCTACACATTCACTTTCCAAAGCAATTCTGACCAGCATATCTTTTAGCAGGATCAATCTTTCATTATCGTCATCTCTATACTTAATATCAGAAATTATCCCTTCCCTTACATCTTTTTTTATACTTCCTAACCCGTATTTCAATGCCTCATATTTACAGCTCAAAACCAGCTCAGAGTCGGTTGAAAAAAACTGATGGCTAAATCTTGCAACAGCCTCAGATCTTACTAGCCCAAATTTACTATCAAGTGCTTTCTTCAACAACTTCATTTTTTGCCTTTCAAGATTTGGGGTTTCAATCAACTTAGGATTTCTCGAACCAAACTCAGGAATATATTCAACCGCTATTTCTGCCACTCGTTTATATTGGTTATAAAGAGCCAGCGTCACTTGTTCATTTGGATTATCAAGAGCAAGAGATATTAAATTCATTTTTTGAACCTGAGTTTCTTCATCATCAGTATCATTAATATGCAATATCATCAAATCATCCAAATCAATTTTCGTTTTATTTTTTAAAGCTTTTTCTAGTGCAGAAAATGGATTTTCCTCACCACGAACTGTTCCGTCTTTAAAATAATCTGTCGTTTCCCTCTTATAAGGGTCAACTGTTTTTACGCCCCCCACCACCTCTTCTAGTGTTGTATCAATCATATGAGAAATATAATCTAAATTTTCAATAATATATAGTCCAATAGTAATTAGTCTTCTTCGCCATCAATTTTTTGCCAACAAAAAAACCACATTACTGTGGTTTCTTTGTTTGCCCGGCGATGATCTACTTTCGCAATCAATTTCTCAATCACTATCATCGACGCTGACCTGTTTCACTTCTCTGTTCGAAATGGGAAGAGGTGGGGCCAAGTCGCTCAGATCACCGGACAGATAAAATATCGAGATTCAATACCTTGTCTGTCTGGTCATCAGACTCGTCATTGCGAGGAGGTAATCCGACGAAGCAATCCCCGACTTGGGAATCGACTCGTCGTTTCTTCTCAAAGACGACTAGAATTTTAAACTACTTTTGGGTTGTGCCCTGAATAGTGAATAGATTTGCAAAAAGATTGCATGTAAGTATTTTTAATTTACTCTTCGAACATTAGTACAGATAAGCTAAACAACTCACGCTGCTTACACTCTCTGCCTATCAACGTAGTGGTCTACTACGGTTCTTTCGTTTCTTGCGAAACATGGATTTCTCATCTTGGGAATGGCTTCTCGCTTAGATGCATTCAGCGATTATCCAATACCATTGTGGCTACCCAGCAATGCGTCTGACGACAACAACTGGCACACCAGGGAATGGCTCACCTCGGTCCTCTCGTACTGGAGGCGAACTCCCTCAAAAATCCCACGCTGACAGCGGATAGAAACCAACCTGTCTTACGACGGTTTGAACCCAGCTCACGTAGCGCTTTAATGGGCGAACAGACCAACCCTTGGGACCTTCTTCAGCCCCAGGATGCGCTGAGCCGACCAAAAATATACATAAAATTATGTGTATTTGTGCTCTCCAACTATTACTAGTGGTTTGGACTATATCTTTCGTTTGAATTACTTTTTTATTTCACTCGTAACTCAATCTTATTGGCGTTTTATATCCCATTCAAAATGGGGTATCTCATCTCAAGCCTAAACGGCTCTTGAATCAGTCTCTACGGGGTCAATTCTTTCGAACGACTTCCCACGATGTTAACCTAAAGTGTTCATTTTTAGGCATTCTTCGTTATAAGCCAAATTTATTTCCTCGACATGTTTGGGTCATTGTCTATCGAGGTAGCGAACCGCACCGTCGCTGTGGACGCTCAGGTGCGACTACTCTGTTATCCCCGGGGTAGCTTTTATCCGTTAAGCCCGGTACCTCCCACGAAGTACACGAGGATCACTTAGACCTACTTTCGTATCTGATCGACTTGTATGTCTCACAGTTAAGCACCCATATACCTATGCGCTTACACTCCGATTTCCATCCGGAGAAAGGGTACCTTTGTGCGCTTGCGTTACTCTTTAGCAAGCAACCTCCCCAGTTAAACTACCCACCAGACAGTGTTCCTTCCAAAGTTTGCATTTGGATTAGGTTAGAAACATATATAGCAAAGAGAGGTATTTCATTGATGTACCAATATAAATACTGATACTCCCTCCTATGCTAAACAGTTACTTTACACATTTCAGTGCCAAGTTGTAGTAAAGCTCCACGGGGTCTTTTTGTCCTGCTGCCAGTAGGCCGCATCTTCACAGCCAATTCAAATTCGCCGAGTCTCTTCTCAAGACAGTTACAAAGTCGTTTCACCTTTCGTGCAGGTCGGAACTTACCCGACAAGGAATTTCGCTACCATAGACTTATATGTTATCACTTCAAGATAAATCTTGAAGGTTCTTTATGTCGCCATAAAGTTCGGACTATATCATCACAGATCAAAATTAATCTGCGTTTGGCGTGTAGTCTCTGAGGATTTTGTCAAAGAATCTTGAATTTCTTTAAATGTTATCTTTCTGTACTTACCATTCCGATTCATTCGGAAAGCAAGTTCAGATAAATATAAAAATCCTTCTTTGGTTTTATGTGTCTTTTTCTCTAGTTCAATAACAATTTGCTTAAAAAGCAAAAAATTATCGTATTTTTCACCAACAAGTTGATGAATATCGAAAAAAGGAATTACTTTCTGTGTAAGATCCGAGATCTTATCAACACAATAAGTAAAACATGATGGATTGCCTCCTTTTTGGGAAACATATCCACAACCAAAAACATCTTTACATAGAAATAATACTTTTGAGTTATCTTTATGTTGATAAACTTGGAATAAAGGATTAATGGTCCATCGAAGATGAGCAAATTTGCTCCTTCTGATTGACACACTAAAGCATCCCTCGCCATCTATAAAGCCCGCTAAATACCATTTCAGAAATTCTTTCTTCTTTGGCAATCTTTCCTGCTGATTTTCTGCACCTATCACATTATCAGTATGACCCGAATATTATCCGAAGTCAACTAGTGTAGGATACTCAGACGTTCCAGCATATAGCCAAATTTTAAAACTGCCCTATAGTCGACAGTTATAGTTACTGCTGCCGTTCACCGGGGCTTCAATTGCAGCCTGGCCCATCTTGCGACAGGATCAGCCACGCATTTAACCTTCCGGCACTGGGCAGGTTTCAGCCTGTATACCTAAGATTTCTCTTTTGCACAGACCTGTGTTTTTGTTAAACAGCCCCTTTGTAATCTTTTGTTGTAGCCCTGATATTGCTCAGGGCAAGGCATCTCGTAGAACTTACGCCTAGCTAATTTGCCGAGTTCCTTAAGAAGAGTTCTCTCGCTATCCTTGGTCTACTCGACCAGAGCACCGGTGTCGGTTTGTGGTACGGATTATCTGCACTCTCATTGCGACGCTTTTCTCGGAAACTGAAATCATCTGACTTGCCCACCTTACGGCAGACTCGTGTTCACAGCTCGTGTAAACGCCACTACGGATTTGCCAATAGTGACTGACTAACTGCTTAAGCGCGTGTATCTTCAACACA
>CAZENT010000008.1:0-22914 GCA_964513845.1 uncultured Pseudomonadales bacterium
AACTACCAACAAAGATGGCTTCTTTAACTTCGGTACTGGAAACTTTGGCATTGGTACCATCACACCTACAGCCAAACTAGACATTGTTGGTTCAGCTTCTACCTCAGCCACCCTTGCTTTCAGAGGAACTACCGATCCTAAGATAGATATCTTAAACGGTGAGAATCTAGGATTTAGAACCTCGCCGGGTGGAGACATAGGATTAACAGAAAAACTTACTCTACTTAATAATGGCAACTTCGGTATCGGCAATACAAATCCAAGTTATAAATTAGACATTACGTCTAATTCCGGTGATCAAATGCGACTCTATGATAGTAACGAGGACACTTCCCTAACATTGGTCAATAGCGTATATGTGGGTAGTTTAACCTACAAATATTCGAGTACTGTTCTGAGCGGGCTTGATTTCGACGGAGGGAATATTGCGCTACGAAGTGGTACTGATACCAATATATATATGCAAGATACCGGTTTAGTCGGCATCGGCACCGTCGCCCCTACAGCCAAACTAGACATTGTTGGTTCAGCTTCTACCTCAGCCACCCTTGCTTTCAGAGGAACTACCGATCCTAAGATAGATATCTTAAACGGTGAGAATCTAGGATTTAGAACCTCGCTGGGTGGAGACACAGGATTAACAGAAAAGCTTACTCTACTTAATAATGGCAACTTCGGCGTTGGCACAACTACTCCTCAGGGACCCTTTCAAGTATCAATTGGTGCCACTAGTCCCTTATTTATAGAAAATGATGGACGGGTCAGGTTCTTGAGTAGTGGTTTGGGAGCATATATTGGGAATGGAGGTATGCTTAGTGCTGACGAATTTGGGCTTTATGATGCCGGTGGAGATGTCGTTTTAGCAGTATACGATAATATTTCTTTTACCGCTCGATACGGAAACAATGGCGCGCTTTCCATCAATAATATGGGTAATGTCGGTATCGGCACCACCACACCAGGTGCCCTATTGGACGTGCGCAGTAACAATCCCGAGTTAAGGCTTGGTGGTAATCAAACAACCAATACTCGTACCAACAGCACCACTGGATCCATCTTCTTCCCTTCCACATCCGGGAACACTTTTGGTTCAAAAATCGAAAGTTACGTCGGAGGATTCTCCGACGATGTTAGTTTAATATTCTCCACCAATACCACCTCAACCACAGCGCCGTCGGAAAAAATGAGAATTACCGCCCTTGGATACGTCGGTATCGGTACATCCAACCCCCTTAATCCTCTTAATGTTATTTCACCCACCACCATCAACCAAGCCGTTGTTCAGCGCTGGGGATATTCTAAAGCCAGCAACGGGGATGCTGCTGGTGGTTACAATCTCAAGTTAAAACAGACCGTCACTTCAGGAGTTGTTCGTTGGGGTTTCGATATGTACAACAACGGCACCGCATATTCTGATATGTTCGTTCTAGATCGTGGCAACGTCGGCATCGGCGTGACTAGCCCCTCGGAGAAGCTGGTAGTCGCCGGAAATATTATTCCAAGCGACACCGCAGGTGGATATGACATTGGTTCGAGTACAAACCCATGGGGAGCACTTAATCTTAATGATGGTATCTATTACGGAGGCAATCTTAGACTATCGGTAAGTAACAAATATCTTGCTGGTGGAGACTGGAATGTATCCGCGGGCGGATTAAGAATTGGTGACGCACTTCCAGTTCCTTCTGGATACAAACTGTGGGTTGTCGGAAACGCCAGTGTGTCAGGTATATTATCTGTCGATAATCCTGATACTACTCCGGGCGCAGTCGATATCGTGGTTGGTGGGGGTGCCGGCAAGATTGACGTCGGTATGGTTGACCCTCCGTATACTATCAATGGATCTAAATATGCCACATACATGGCTTCCATGATTGGAGCTAAAGAAGAAACTGTCGGGAAAATCACCACTTCAGAAGACAGTTATATCCCCGGGCTCGGCTATCGCACCCTCATCGATCTGGACCAGCAAGAAATCGGTTCCAATCTTTGGCTCTTTAGCCAAACAACCAACATCCAATCCCACATCAATGATCTTTCCGTTTTGCTCACACCCGAAGGTCAAGCCAAGGCCTGGTACGAAGTCGACGCAATCAACAAAATCCTTGCCATATATTCTTCAACTCCCACCAACATTACTTTCCGCCTCTCCGCCCCTCGTTTCGACGCATACAAATGGACAAACATTCGCAAATCAAAATCTGTTGGTTTGGTGATCAACGATTCAAATATTTACACCAACACCAACAGTATTTTTGACAATCCCGCCACTTCTCCAGAGTTAATTGCCAAAATCGATGGTTCATACTCTCTAAAAATTAATGGTGTTGAAAATAAAGAAGTTGCTTCTTTTATGAAAGGTATCATCGCCAATCTTCAGGCCGGTGCCGCTGTTGTTGCCAACTTAGTTGCCGAAAACCTAGAAACATCCAATTTAGTTGTCAAAACAAAACTTGTTTCTCCCATTGCTGACATTGACCAAATCAATGCCATCAACGCCACCATCTCCGGAACCTTATACGCCAACGATATCAAAGGCAACACGGTCGACAATCTAAAAACCAAAATTAATCTTCTCGACGAGAAATACTCTACCGCGTCAGCCATTTTGGCCGATCTTCAAGCTCAATACTCCACTTACGGCTCTCTCTTTGGTGCTACCTCTTCAGCCATAGTTTCCGGAGATCCTCTTTCACTCTCTCCTCTAGCCGAAACCACCCCCTTGATCCCTTCAGACCTCGCTCTTAACTCACTTAATGTCCACACATTAATAGCCAACGACCTCATGACCAACGGCGCCATTTTCACCAACTCCATCTCCGCTTTTGACACTGATTTATATATCCAGCTTGCCGACAAACCTGTTCATATTCTTGCCGATCTTATGGTTTTGTATCCAAATGGTACCGTCAAAATCAATGGCGATCTTCTTGTTACCGGAAATATTTTAGCCAAAGGCTTAGACTCCGAAACAGCCACCGTTTCCGGCAACATTGCTGTCGGTTCTTCCACCATCTCCACCGAATCCGCCAAGTTTGCTCAGCTCACTACTAATGGTTTAATCATTGCTTCTGGAAATGAAAACGCCTCAGGGTCTGGCTCAACCCAAACCAATTCCAATGCCACCATTGGTGTCGCCACCATAACTGCTGGCACCTCCGAAATTTCCATCTTGAACACCAAAGTTACTCCAACTACATTAATATATATCACTCCAACATCCGACACCCAGGGCCGAGTTCTCTTCGTCAAATCAAAAAATGAAGGTGTCGGCTTTACTGTTGCCATCACCGGCAACTCCAACACTCCAACCGTTTCTTTCAACTACTGGTTAGTCGAAACGAAATAAACTGCTTAATCAATAATAGTAATATAATAAATTATGACAATCAAACGAAACGGTTTTACTCTTGCTGAAGTTTTGATTGTTGTCACCATCATTGTTCTTCTCGGTTTAGCCATTCTGGTTGGTTTAAATCCCATGTCTCAGATATTCAAAGGTTATGACGCCAGACGCAAATCCGATTTGTCCAAGATAAAGATAGCCATGGAGGCATACTACTCCGACCACGACTGCTATCCCGAATTCCCCATAGTAGATGCCATGAATCGTCCCAGTTATGTTTGTGGTTCTGATATTTTGAAGCCATATCTTGACTCCATGCCCTGTGATCCAACTGAAAAAACCCCATATACTATATATGTCACCCCTGAAGGCTCTACTTGCCCCCAACAATTTGCTTTTTACGCCCAGATGTACTCATTTTTCGATGATCAGGCCAACAATATTGTTGAATGTCCTAAAACTATCGCTTTCACCTCCACTGGTATGCTAAATACAGACATTATTTATGGCTGTAGTTTCAAAAAGGTCTGTAGTGTATTGTATGGATGTATAAACTATGCTTGTGTTATTGTTGCCGAAGATGGTGAAACCGCATGCGTTCCAAATTATTGCGAAAGTGATTGTGGCAATAACTGCAGCAGAGCAAACAGACAGTGTAAATAACTTAGCAAGCCAGTATTTTTTCCACCAACTCTTTCATTCCCATCCCCGTTGCCGATGATATTGGTAAAATACCAATCTTCTTTTTCTTAAAATAACTCACCACTTTTTTTACCAAATCTGCATCTACCAAATCGATTTTTGATAGAACAACAATTTCTGGTTTGTCTTCCAGTCCGGCGTTAAACGCCTTTAACTCTTTACGAATCACCACGTATTTTTCATAAATCTCTTCAGGAGTTCCTCCTATAGCCGGCACCAAATGCACCAGTACTCTAGTTCTCTCAATGTGTTTCAAGAATTTAATTCCCAATCCCTTTCCCTCACTGGCACCTTCAATAAGCCCAGGAATATCAGCAATCACCATGTGTTTACCGGCTGCTTTCAAAACACCCAAATTGGGCTCCAAGGTCGTAAACTCATAATCGGCCACCTTAGGACGAGCATTGGACAATACAGATAACAAAGTTGATTTTCCGGCGTTGGGCAAGCCCACCAAACCCACATCAGCTAAAAGCTTAAGTTCCATCTCCACGTCAAAAGACTCTCCCATTTGGCCATCCTCAGCAATCATTGGTGTAGTTCGACTCGATCCTTTAAAATGCACATTGCCTCGTCCACCCTTGCCTCCACGAGCAATTCGCAAACTCATTTCAGGCTCATTCATGTCGATATACTGCCAGGTTTCCCCTTCGATGTGTCCTTGTTTAAATAATTTACCCAACATTCCTAGTTTCATCCCTCGTACCCGCACATCTCTTTCTTCGTCAGTTTCCAAAGAAAGTCTTGTCAGTTTTACAGAAGTGCCAACTGGTACTTTGATGATGATGTCTTCACCCTTGGCTCCGGACATCTTTTTTCCGTGACCTTTTTCCCCATCCCCAGCTGCAAACTTTTTATTGTGAGCAAAATCTTGCAAGGTCGAAAGATTGGGGTCAGTTTCGATGTACACATTTCCACCTTTTCCACCATCTCCGCCATCCGGACCACCCTTGGGTATAAATTTTTCTCTACGAAAAGACACGGCTCCAGCTCCACCGTTCCCCGCTCGTACAAAAATATTTACTTGATCTACCATGCGTACATTATACGTCATTGCGAGCGTAGCGTGGCAATCTCCATTATCGCCTTTTTACCCATACATAGATACTTTTCGAAACAAGACTAACTTCAACATCCCAATAAGTCCGTTATCTCTATATCTACTCAACATAACGAGGAAAATTTTTCTCTTTCCGTTTGACATTTAGTATTTTTTGACAATGAGTCGCACGTCCGCAGTCTACTCCCTTTTCGGCAGGATATTGTCAATAAATTCTCCGAAAATTCCGCAGTACTTCGTCCTTATGAGGAAGTTACGCAAAGCCAAAAAAGCCTGGTCTTTTTGTAATCAAAAAGTTTTTGGCTGTGTAATAGGCTGCAGTTCGCGCTGGCGAACTGACATGGCCGGTCCTCAGAAGGACAAGTACGAGAGGAATTGAGAAGAATTATCAAACAAACTCACATATCGAAAGAATATTCTGGCTGCCCTGAAAAGGTGTGTAGACGGCAGGACTTGATATAGAGAAACAAAAAATTACAAAATAGTCAGAAAGAGAAAAATATTCTAAACATCCCTTACTTCAACAAACTCAACGGGTCTTTATTTCCCGAACTCGATCGAATCTCAAAATGCAAGTGTGTTCCCGTCGATCTTCCTGTTGAACCCATCTGACCTAATACATCTCCTCTTTTCACTGTTTGCCCAGCAACCACCGAAATTTTACTTAAATGAGCATAAAGTGTTTGATATCCATTTCCATGATTAATCATTACGCGATTTCCGTAACCGGAGTTGTCTGGCCATCCAGCTACCACGACTGTTCCTGAATCAGCTGCTAAGATATTCCCTCCGTTACGATTCGCGATATCCAAACCTTTATGCCAAGCTTTGAAATACTGAGTCTTCGTTCCCGATGCTGGCCAAATCCAGTTTCCGGTTGCCGACACCGCTCCCGCATTCGGCGTCAACGCGCCAGCTATATTGCTTCTTGGTGAACTAATAATCTCAGCCGGCATCTCTCCATCAGGCACCACAATTTGCTGGCCAATAGCCAAAGCAAAAGTTTCATCATTGCTAAACTCGTTGAAAGGAAAGTCAACAATCGCCTGTGCAGACACGTTATATCTTTTTGCGATTGAATAAACAGTTTCACCACCCTTAACTGTGTGTATTACTCCCGTTACTGGTGGAATTTTTAACACAGAATCGGGCTTGATTTTCTTCTCATTCAATCCAGCGTTCAACCATTTTATCGAGTCAGTATCTACGCCAAATTTTTTGGCAATTCCAGCTAAAGTATCCCCGTTCTCCACGATGTATTCAAAAATATCCGCTCTCGGTTTGTCCGATACTTGAGTCAAAGGATCAACGCTCATTTGCGTATCAGTCGAAAGTGACAAGACTTGACTACCGTCTGCTGCAATACTATCTTGAGCAAAGGCAAATTTACTTCTAAAGCCAGAGGTCAAAACTGCTTGTGTTTGCGAATCGTTAATCACCAAAGAAGGGCCCAATGCCACTCCAAAAACCATCACCGTCACCATTGCCGCATTCACGAATAACTGTGCGTTTTTACCACGCTGTTGATACATTTTTCCTACCAAAAGACCCTTAAAAGACTCAAAAACGGCGAATTTTGGTGACAAATAATTCTTTAAAAAATGAGAAAAAAGCAGCCCTATGTAATTAAAAAAGTCCCTTATCCAGTAATTAAAAAAATGTTTCATTTATTTACTTATCGACCAATATTTTAGCATAATGCTCCCAAAATCTCCCGAATCTGAGTAAAAGTATCTAATTTTCTCAAACTTTCACAATTATTACAATTCCTTCAAAATCAAGCTGTACGGTGTCTTGGCCACCAAATCATATCCCAGTTCCATCAAATATTTCACCACTCCGGAAGACTGGGGCTTCATAAAATTAAACTCCAAATCTTCACAAATTACCAGTTTGGGTCTAAATTTTTTCCAATCATTCGATCTCAAAACCTCCAAGTCCATTCCTTCCACATCAACAGACATCAAATCAATCTTCACTCCCTCCATCCCCTTGCTGGCCAAAATATCCCGCAATGGCATCACTGCCACGCTTACTTTATTTACCATTTTTCTTCCTGCTTCTTTCACATTTTTCTCCACTTGCTCTTTTAAAAAAGTATTTGCCGCCCCATCTTTAAACTCAAAATACTCTAAGACATCTTTTTTCTCCCCCACCCCCATCTCCACAAACTTATCTCTCGGTCGACACTTTAAAAAATCCTCTCTTGCCCCCGGCCTCGGTTCTACACATACTCCGCTCCAACCGCGTTTATAAAACAAATATGTATTCGAAAACAATTTAGGATGAAACGCCCCCACATCTATATATATGCCTTTTTTCTTCTTTCCTAACTCCAAATCAGCAATAATATCCTCTCCCGACTGAGCAAAAGAGCGTTTGCCAAACCAGTCATAAATCGGTGAAATCAATAATCTTTCTCGAAGTGTCATACGTCTATTTTAATTGATATACTGAAAGTATGTTAACTCTTAAAGATATTGATCTTTTGAAAAAATTCTTTATGACAAAAGAAGAATTTGAGGACGCGATGCGTATTCAAAATAATAATATCTTAAATTTCAAGGACGAAATTCTTACTGAGATCGTTGAACTTCGCCAAGAAACCGATATAAATTCCTCTTTCCGAGGCAAAATCGAAAAGCAAGACAAAAGACTTGACCGTCTTGAATCTGCTGTATTTAGCTGACATGCTCCGGCCTAGACTATTTCTCTTTTTATCCATTTTTCTCAGTCTTTCTATCATCTGTTTATCACCCATTGCTCGCTTTTTTAAGCCCTATCTCCCTTTTACTAATTATTTATTAGGAGTCGAAAAGCCCACTTCATATCTCATTTTGTTAGGCAACGACGCCGAGGTGCGTGCCAACGGCGGCTTTACCGGCTCATATGCAAAAATCGTCATTGCGCGTGAGTCCACCTTTGGAGGAAAAAACGAAGTGCTGAAGCAATCCCCATCACCCGCAAGTTCACCTGCGAGGAGTCTCCTTGCAGGTACTTTTTCTGTACCCAACCTTGACCTTTCCTTTCAAGATATTTACGTTCCCGATGGCCAGCTCAAGGGTTATGTCACCCCTCCCGCACCCATTCAAGAAGCCTTTCATCATGGAACCTGGCAGCTATCCAACGGCGACTGGGAACCGGACTTCCCCACCTCAGCTACCTCTCTTCGCTGGTTTTTTGAAAAAGGCAACGAAATCAATCCCGACAATTTAGCAATTATCAATCTCACCACCATCAAAAAAATCCTCGATGTAGTTGGTTCTTTTACTGTTCCCGAGTTCGAAGCCAAAATCACTCCAGACAATCTTTATCTTTTTCTCCAAGGAAAAACCGAGGTGAACTTCTTTCCTGGCTCCACCCAAAAAAAAGATACCCTTACCGCTGTCGGCCACGCCTTTAAACAAGCTCTTTTCGATCTCCCATTAAATAAAAAAATCAAAGTCGCCCAAATTCTATATCAGGATCTAGTCAATCAGAACATCGTCATCAACTCCCAAAATCCGGAGTTCCAAGCTTTTTTGGAAAAGAAAAACTTTGCCGGGGTAATCAGCTCAAACACTCCCGACACCTACCTTTTAATCGAAACCAATCTAGGTGCCAACAAAGCCAACGCTTATGTCAAAAGAGAAACCACTCACCATATTTCCTTCCAAAATGGTCAAACCATTCACGCCGTTTCCGTCAAGTTTACCAACTCGTCTGCCGAGGCCAATCCCAATCCTCCCTTTCACTATGGTGGTGACTACATCACCTATCTTCGTTTTTACCTTCCCTCCAACGCCCAAAATATCCAAGTTGCCTCATCTTCAGGCACCGTCATTGCGCGTGAGTCCGCCTTTGGAGGAAAGAACGAAGCGACGAAGCAATCCCCGACATCAGACACTGTCATTGCGAGGAACATAGAGACGAAGCAATCCCCGACAAAAGAGATCAAAACAGACATCTCTGTCAAATACAACCTCACCGAGCTGGGTTTCTGGCAAACCACTCCAGCTCAAAACCAAACAATCGTAAATCTTTCCTACACCCTGCCCGTTTCCCAGGAAAACTACTCTCTCACTATTCTCAAACAGCATGGCTTTGCCACTTCTCCTCAAACAATCAATCTAAACGGGAAGTCATATTCCACCCCCCTCACCGCAGATTTCTTCCTCCCCTAAATACCCATAGACTTGCAATTTTCATAGATATAGGATATAATTCCCTCACTGAACCTTAATTTTTCCATAAGAAAAGAGGATAGTAATGAATAAAAAATTCATGCTCGTGTTTGTTATTGTATTTTTGGCCTTCACCCTGGCCTCCTGCGCCCCCGTGCCCTCCAGCGCGAACCAACAGCCTGTTATCCAACAACAGCAGCAACCAGCCGTCCAAAACCAGGTGCGCACCCCGGTGAGCAATACGACAATTCCAGACATTTCCAATCCAGACATTTCCAATTTGTTTCCAGTCGCAAACCTGGTCGACAAAGATGGAAACACGGCGTATTCGGTCTATGAATACTCAAATGCAGGAATGCGCTGCATTATAGTCGTAGACTCTTTTGTAGGGGCTGTTTACGAATCAAACGCAGCACCGTCAATTTCCTGCGTTACAGATTAGCGTTGCCCCCACAACCCAAAAAAAACCAGCCTTCAGGCTGGTTTTTTAACACATAAAAATCATAACTTCATATCAAACACAAAATCTTCATCGAAAAATACTCCTCAAAACCCACCTAATACTAAAACCCCTTTCGAAACTCCGGAATCCTTCTTCCAAACGGTTTTCTCTCCACCACCTGCGAAAACACCCGCAAAGGCACCTGCGAGGAGTCTCCTTGCAAGTCAGCACCCCGAACCGTGGCAATCCCCGCATTACTGTTTCTGTCATTGCGAGTTTCGGTACCCCGAACCGTGGCAATCCCCTTCTTACGGGAATCATCAATCACCCCTTTATTCTCAACAATATTTTGTGTCGCCATTCCAGTTTTTATCTGAGATTTATTCAAATCCCGTTCCTCCTTTTTCATCACTTTCTCCGCCTCAATTTCTTCGCGAACAGACTTAAAATCTACAAAATCATCCCCGGCAATTTCTTTTATCTCACGCGCGGTTCGTTCAAATCGAGCCAGCACTCGTATTTTCTTATTTTTCCTCTTCAAATACTCCAAAATAGGTGCAAAATCACCGTCTCCAGACAAAACCACCGCCTCGTTGTACTGCGACATAAACCTCATCATGTCAAACGTCAAATCCACATCACAGTTAGCTTTGGTTGTCGTTGTCCCCTCGATACTAGTAAACACTTTTGTTGCTTTAATACGCAAATCATAACCAATTCTTTTCAAATCTTGATAAAATTTTGCTCTCTCCAAGTGCTTCCCCAAAAGCACTATTTCCGCTTCAGTTTTCTCTTTGTTTTTCAACTCGGCTTCATAATATGCCACTAGTTTATCTAAATTGATTTCCTTACCCTCTTCCTTGTACCCCTCAACATCCACCCCGGAATAATAAAAAACCTTTGTCGCTCTAAACTTTTCCTTCAAATACTTGAATAGCTTTTCGTAATCAATTCTCCAGCGTAGACTTTTTTCTCCGCCATAAAACATATTAGCCGCATCCACGAAAGCATAAATTGATTTTCCTCTTATATCCATAACTCAATTGTATCTCCATTTAGTCATTGCGAGGAGTACTCGACGTGGCAATCTCACACATTTGACTTATCAGCCTCATTGTGTTACTATAGGACACCTAATCGCAAATTTAACATTTTTCACAAAGGAGAATCGATGAAGAAAAATCAGTTTTTACTGGCAATATTTGTCGTTATTATGATGACAATTGCGGGGATACTACTAGGACGTACCATGAAGTCCACCCACACCAACCCCACCACCCCAACCGCGGAACCAACACAACCCGTCGAATATTTTGACGGTTTTTTCATTAATTCTTCCGACCTTGTAAAGGAAAATTGTGTCGGAAAAGCGAACTGGATCGGTCAGGCTGGAGCATTTATGTATTCAGCCGATTTTGATCGGGGGTCAAACCCCACAAATGTTGAAATCCTGGTTTCACCGGGAGTAAGTTTCGGTGAAAGCGACGAATATTGGGTAACTTTTTCCAATTTTGCCAACCAATTTTCATACACCTCCGCTTACAAAGACAAAGTCGAGCTGTCTGGCCAGGATCGCGAAAATGCAATCAAAATGGCCCTCAAAACTATTGAGGGCGTGGATGTTTTGAAACTCACCTTCCAGATGGAAGAAGAGGAAGATGGAACCATCTCATATAGTAATTTTGAGTGTTTCATCCCCTAATTCCACTAATAAAAACCGCCCCCCAAAGGGCGGTTTTTTCTTTGTCAAAATCCTAAAGCTCATCCCCCATCCTTCAACGAAGCCAAAAACTCTTTGTTAGATTTTGTTTTTTGCAACCTTGAAGTGAGAACTTCTGTTCTCTCATTGTCACCAAGCATATCAAGCATGCGGCGCATGAGGATAATACTTTGGTACTCTACATTATCAAAAAGTAAGTCATCTCTACGTGTTCCCGATCTATTTACATCAATAGCAGGGTAAATTCGTCTCTCAGCCAAACGGCGGTCGAGGTGAAGCTCCATATTGCCGGTTCCTTTAAACTCTTCGTAAACCAAGTCATCCATACGTGAACCGGTATCAATCAAAGCGGTACCAATGATGGTCAAACTTCCACCACCCTCGATTTTACGGGCAGCACCAAAGAACTTCTTAGGTGGATACAAAGCAGCTGGGTCAAATCCACCGGACAAGGTACGTCCGGAAGTAGGAATCGCCAAGTTGTAAGCACGAGCCAGACGTGTCACCGAGTCCAGAAGTATTACTACATCTTTCCCCTGCTCCACCAATCGTTTCGCACGTTCCAGGGCAATTTCAGCCACTTTGGTTTGTTCTTCAGCCTTTTCATCAAAGTTACTCGCGGCGGTCTCGCCGAGCATGTTTGAGTCTTTGGTGATGGCTTTTATGTGTCGGGAAATATCGGTCACTTCCTCAGGACGCTCACCTACCAGCACAGCAATGATGTGAATTTCAGGATAGTTGGCCGCAATTCCGGAAGCAATCTCTTTAATTACGGTTGTTTTCCCCGCTTTTGGAGGCGAAACGATGATTCCACGTTGTCCCCGGCCAATAGGAGCACAAAGATCAATTAGTCGAGTAGACAATATTTCTTTGCCTGTTTCTAGCTTCAATTTCTCAAATGGGTAAATTGGCACTCCTTTTTCAAATCTTGGTCTTTCGGTTATCGTATTCGCGTCAACCCCATTAATTTTTGTGATCTGCACCATGTTCCAGTAAGGTTCGTTTTCCTTCGGGCGTCGAGCCAGTCCCACAACCACATCTCCGGCACGAAGTTTGGCACTTCTGGCCATTTGAGAAGTGATAAATACGTCGTTTTCTCCTGGGCGATACTCCGCACGAGCCATAGCTCGGCCGTCAGTTCCAAACATGTCGATGATTCCAGTTACTTCTTCGGTGATCACAGGCTCAGACACACGAGGTGTAAACGCTGGGCGCATCATGGAACGTTGCTGGTACTGTGGTCTTAAATACGGCCTGCCTTGATACTGAGGAGGTAATTGATTTCCAGGGACGATAGGACGGGTTACAGGCACAACAGGAGCCGCCACAGGAGTAGCGATAGGGGTCTCTTTTTTGATTGGAACAACTGGTTCAACCTTAGGTTCCACTTTTGGTTCAATGACTGTTTGTTTAGCCTCAACAGTAGCCTCAATTGGCTTCGTCACAGGATCAGAAACAGCAACAGTTTTTTTAACACGAGTCTTGGCTTTTTCTGCCATAAGATAGGAAATTAGTTTGTTTTAGTAAAAATTTGGAAACTTGAAAATATCACGGGTAGAGGAAAATTGTTGGGAACAACTCAATTCTACAACGGATGGACTCACTGTCAAGCCCAAGAGCAAAACAGACTTGATTTGAACGTAAGAAAAAAGACATATTTCTTTTTCCATCTGGCATTTAGTATTTTTGACAATGAGTCGCACGTCCGTAATTTTATTGACGATCAGACTACTGTCTGCGACGCTACGCGATGAGCGGACGAGAATCAAGAAAATAGGAACCGACAGTCGCTCCTGGCGACGTCAAAAAAACTAAGTGACAAAAGCGGAAAAGGAGAAATAGTCTGTCAATTCGAACAAAGTGACTATCATTCCCTACTAAAAGCAGAGCTGACAGTCAAAACCTCAAAATCTGGATAAATACACAAATGTATAATCCCTCGAAATTTTCGGGGATCTTTTTAGAATCAACGGAAAGGGAGGTTAGTTTGATGACAAATAAGTCGATTAAGGGTGAAACGCGTAAGGCCTTAGCTGCAGCGCCAGGTTTTAAGGTTGGTACTGCGAACCAAACCCATTTCACCTTTAATCGATTCAAATGTATGTCAAACTAACGCGTAGTATATCACCCGAACCTAGCATTGTCAATAATACACTTTATAAGCCTACTCATCTATAACAATCTACCAACTTCTACATCTACAAACGTTTTCTCTTTGGCGAAAGTCCAATGTTCTTTGTGCAACGTTTCGCAGGTGTAAATTGCTTGGATCCCCTCCTTGGAGGGGAAATTTACACCGAGAATCCGAGGTAACCGGCTCCGCAGGAGAGCCGGATTATCGTTTGCCAACAAAGAATATGGACATTCGCCAAAAAAAAGAAAATGGTTTCCCCTCTGCTAAAATTAAATATGCACTTCAGAAAAAAGTCTTTCGTCGTTTTAGGAATTACCTTTTGGCTTTCCGCCACCATTTTAGCCTTCCTTCCCTCCTGGCCCCACCTCTACTACCGCATATTTCCGCAAGTTTCAGGCACACTAGCTACCACAATTGCTTCTACAGTCTCTGCAGACTCACATCCAGGTACTTTTCCATCTTCCACTCCTATGCCAACCATTGTTCCCCCAACTCCCGTCGTCACCCCCCCTCTTCCAGACATCGATCCCTCTCTACCCAAAGAAAACGGCTTAATTATCGACAAAATCGGTGTCAAAGGGCTCATTCACGAAGGCACAGACTGGGAAAACATTCTCAAAAACGGCATTTGGCGTGTTCCCGATTTTGGCACTCCTTCAGACAACTCTCTTCCCATTATCATTGCCGCCCACCGATGGGGCTATCTCGACTGGTCCGCTGCTTTTAGAAAGTTAAACTCTTTTTACAGTCTTCCCAATTTAGCAGTTGGCGACACTATTAAGATCGTTTGGGACCAAAGACCCTATGAATACAAAGTTTACTCAGTATCCACAGGCACAACGATTACCGAATACAATGCGAATCTGATCCTGTACACCTGTCAACTCTGGAACTCACCCGTTCGATTCTTCGTCTACGCCAACATAATTTAACCCACCAAAAAGGCGCCCGGAGGCGCCTTTTTTAATAACTATATTTACAAATTTAAACTTGTCCAGTTGTACTTCCGGGAAATGGAGCTGGTTGTGTCGCAGCCGGAGTTTCAGTCACGGGTGTTTCAGCCACAGTCTGATTCCAAGGAGAAACAGTCGGAGCTGGTTCTGCAGCAACTGGAGCAGTTGGAACGGTTGGAGCAACAGGAGCCATCGGTTCTGCAGATTTTACAGGTTCTGCAGGCTGACTCCAAGGATACACAACAGGAGCTGGTTCTTCAGTTACAGGAGCCGCAGGAGTCGAGATTGGAGTCACAGGATTCGATACGGGAACCACAGGTTCGGTCGAGACTGGAGTCGCAGGCTCAACTGGAGCACTGGTCACCCCCTTGTAATCCTCAGTATAAACATTTTCATCGTCGCCAGCCTCACTGTCAGCCTTAACTTCAGACAACTCCCCCACAATCAACGCCGCTACATCTTCCATTGACTTGGCCTTAATCTTCATGGCTTCAACATCAATATTCATCAATCCCTTCAGCTGAGTTTTATCTACTTCGCTCATGCTTCCACTTGCAATCGACTTCTCAAGCAAAGCGTCCAGCTTATTAATCACTCCTTCAGAAAATCCAGACTCACTAAGTTTTTGCTTAAGTTCTTGCAGTTCTGTACTCTTTACATTGTTATCCATATATATTACTTTCTACTAATAATAATCACTATATCAACTATTTTTACCCTTTTCAAGAAATCACACGGCACCTTATCTTTAACTATAGGTTGACACGCAAGCCTATATATGTTATACTCCCCCGTATATGAAATCAATATTGCCTATAATCTTCATTGTTCTCGCTCTCACGGGCGCGATTACCTATTCTTTGGCCAAAAGAGCTGTTCCCAAAAAGCCAATTGATAGTATTGGTATCTCCGCCAATCAGCTTGAAAATGAAAGCACTCTTACTCCTTCTCCTACCACAGTTACCAAAGTCACTTTTGGCAACATTGCTGTTACCCCTACTCCCGCCATTACTCCTACAGCCATGCCCACTGTCACAGACAAAGTTATTGCTAGCGTCGTTGTCAAGGAAAACAAATCAGTTGTTGCCCCGGTAACAACCACCACAACTAAGACTACTATTTGTACTCCTGTTTACGGCTCTGCTGATACTTGTACCGAACACGTCGTTGTTGACACTGGTGCCGAAAGTGCCATGTTCTTCAACTTTGCCGGACTTGCCTATATGGGTGGCCTTCTCTCCTTCGCCAAAGCCAAAACACTTAAAAAATAAGTATTGAAATTTACCTCTGATTTCTAACCTAACGTAGAAATCAGAGAGTAGACTTCATTTCCAAATGGGTCTATGCACGTTGAAATTGGAAGCTAATCAACCCGCCAATTGGCGGGAATCAATCTCGTTCCATAAGGAGGAACAATGTTTCTTTCAACTGTAATCGCAATTGCTTTTGCTATTTTCATCGTCACAATGACGGTGATTGCCATTCAGGTCAAAGGGTTTGTATGGCAAATTGTCTCAGCAGCGATTGGAATTGTGGCCACAATCATTATGGCAATATTATTCCATTCCTGGCTGTTTCCAATCTGGGCAGCAGCCCTGGCCATTTTGGTATTTTTGGTTATCTTAGCGATCGAAAAAAAGAAAACTGTTTTTATCATTGTCGCCATCATTGCCACACTGGTCGTCCTGGTTGTGGGCGTACTGCTCACTCGCAAAGTCTTCTACGACCGCTTAACATCAGTTTCCACTGATGTGGTGTTAGTTGAAGATGTCGAGTCGGATATTTCAGATATCATCAAAGATGTAAAACCTGATATCACAATCAACAGTTGCCCCACCGAGGCCATTGGAGTTCACCCCCATTCAGGGGAAGCTCTTATCTTCAAAGAAAACCCGTATCCCGGAGTTCTCTGCGAATACGAGCTGTATTACGACAACCAAACAGCCCAAATCAAATTTGAGGCTGGTCAAGCAGCTTTAGTGGCTGATTGGGCCGCAACTTGCCCCACAGGTGCTGCCTGTGAAGGTGTTTGGACTGCCACCAGTGCATTTGATGTTCCAGCTGGCTGGTTAGTGCACGTTTACGTGTATACCAGCGGTTACAGCGCCGCCGCAAGATTCCCCACGTTCGCGTGTGAATACGTTGCGGGACATTCTGGCCACACAAACGCCAATATTCGTGTAGCTCCCTGGGCACTCGATTCTGGATCGGTCTTCGATCACCCCGGCTGCCCCTTAAATTAATAGCTTCCTTTTCACCCAGCCCCGGCCTAAACAGCCGGGGTTTTTCATACAAAAAATTCAAAATTAGCTTCGTTTTTCAACATTTCATGTATACATCGAATAGTAAACGAGAGCTAAGTACATTTTGCAACGCTTCGCAGGTGTAAATTGCTTGGCTCCCCGCCTTAGCGGGGAAATTTACACCGAGAATCCGAGGTAACCGGCTCCGCAGGAGAGCCGGATTATCGTTTGCCAAAATGGACTTGGCGATCAGTTTACGAATGAGATGAGCCTAATTCCCCATAAGACTTGACAAACGGATAATCCTGTACTATCCTGTATATATCACTATGAGATATCAAATTAACCAGAAACCCCAAATCTCCGTCATCCTGCCTGTTTTTAACGCGGAAAAATATCTCGCGCAGGCTCTTGAGAGCCTTAGATACCAGACTTACAAAAATTTCGAGGTTATCGCTATCGATGATGGCTCTACCGATACTTCATATCAAATTCTCAAGACTTATGCCAAACTCGACCCCCGCTTCCGTATCTACAAGAACCCCAAGAACTTAAATATTGCTCGCACTCTCAACAGAGGCCTCAAGCTCGCCAAAGGCCAGTATATCGCCCGTATGGACGCAGATGATATATCTTTACCCAATAGATTCTCCCAACAGCTCAAATACCTCAAAAAACATCCAAACGTTGTCATTCTTGGAGGTCAATGTAAAACCATGGATACTACCGATAAATTGATCGGTAGAAAGCTATTTCCAATATCCCACAAACAGATTACAGAGGCTCTTTACACCACCAATCCCATTCAGCATCCTACGGTAATGATAAACAGATCTCTAATTCCTCAAAACTTCTCTTGGTACAATCCAGAACTCCCCCCTGCCGAAGACTACGATCTTTTCTTCCGCCTAGGCCAGTTTGGAAAATATCACAATCTTCCTAATTTTTTACTTATATATCGTCAGTATTTAGGTTCTTCTACCTTTACTAACCCTACCGAAACCTTCAATGTCACTCGCAAGGTGAGATCCACGGCTATTCACGAATATGGCTACGAACCCAGCAAAAAAGCCATTCTTACCCACAATCTTCAAGTTGCTTTGATAAAAATTATCCCTGGCTTCCTCATTTACCCCCTTTACGTACTTGTTAGAGGTATCAAATCTCCCCTTCAACTTCTTGCTGACTATCTTGGTGAATTAAGCTTTTTCCCCCAAACTACACCGAAATCCAATAAGCTTTCTGTCTAAACTCGTAAATAATCTCCTTTATTGATCCTGATTTTTCAGCTTTTAGGGTAAATCCGTTCTGTTTGAATATCTCTTTCCACTCCGCATCGCTTCGATTATTGTGTGGATGCCCAAAAAACTCCAGATTCAAAGCGCTATCCCAAAACCAAACATTTATCTTTTCCCACCAATTTTCATAAACATCCTCCACGATGATAATTTCACGGCTCACTCGTGACACTTCTTTAAGTAATTCTTGAAATTTAGGCACATGATGAAGCACTGTAATGAGTAGTACCTGATCAAACTCTTTATCCCCAAAAGGTAAATGTCCTCCGTCATAGATTATTTCCCTTACTCCCTCTACTTTTAGCTTAGCCACCACATCCACAGAAGTCACCTTATATCCGTCATCCAATAATTTTTTTGAAATCTCGCCACTTCCGCACCCCAAATCCATAATTTTTCCCTTCTTATCAAGAAAATCTCCTACCAAACTGGTTATATACCGTACTTTTTTCTGGTGTATTTTTACCACCCAATCAGAAATACCTTTGTACATTTTTAAGGAATAAACGGACTATACTTCTTCGAATACACCCGAATTGGTGTCGGCGCATTAAGTAGCATATCGGGTCTGTAGATAAATTTCTCCGAAGGATCAGTATTGTTCGCAGCAGCAGCCATATCTCGATTTAGATTAATCCCCGACCAGCCCACAAACGATCCCTGTCCTACAAACTGTACGTCAGCCTTATCGCATGTTCCCATCGGTGCCACCACATCCCTACAAGGAACACTGATACTATTAGCCACAAACCATCCCTGCGCAATATTTACGTTATAGCTATAAGTAATCGTTCCTCTCGCAATCACTGCAAAAAATGAATTCGTGGCTGTACTAATATCTTGATTTATATTTACATTTCCATTGACCAATAAGATAATTTTCTTCCCTGTATCCACCACAATCGGCGATGGTGAGCCAATTGTCACATCCGTATCGCTAGTGAATATCTGGAATCCGGTTCCCCCGTCATCATATTTAACGATGCTATCTGCCTCCCATTTTTTCGAAGGAAACACATCCATTCTTGTCTTGTAAAAATTATAGTCATAACGCAATCCGTCATACAAACTCTGAGCTCGATAGCCAGCCACACTTACACCAGCATTTGGGTTTGTTCCCAGCTCAGTTCCCTGCCAATTAAATCCATGAACCAGTATTCCCGTTCGACCCGCATCCGAAACAATCAATTTCTGATTATTATACGGAGAACTCAACGGAGGCACGCTGGCAGGAATATTGCTTTTTAATCCGGTCTCGGCATACACGCTTCCCCCTACAGCTTGCCACCAGCCACCATACACTCTCCAAAAGCCAAAGCTCATATTGGGTAAAGTCGCAGCACTACAAGGCTGAGTTTCATCCTCAGTACTGCACCCAGGCAAGCCTGCTGCCGCGCTGGTACACTTCAATTTTGGATCATTAACGCCCGTATAATCCCCAGCCAAAGCACTAAAATCATAGGTATATGTTCCCGGCGCATAGGCATTCACTGTATAAAAACCGTTTGCGTTAGTCGTCAGCGTTCTCGTCGCCGCATTCACTCCTGGCCAGCTTGGTGGCCCAAAAGGGCTAGTCATATTAAATGACCTATTGGCAATCAATGCACCACTGTAGTTACCAGGATTGGAAATTATATCTGCCGGACACGTTGTCATATCTGAAGCATCAAACAAAGCTCCCTGTATTGTCCCTACACAGTCCTGCGTAATCACCCCCCCCACCGCTCCTGCCGCAGTACAGTCATCTGTCCCGCAAGTCTCCGTACATGTTCTCGTTCTCTTGTGAGTGCTCGCGTTACAAGCGGACCAGACCCCATAAGTCTCTCCTCCTTCGACGCAGACCGTCCTTGTTCCAGACTCATTGGTATTGCTTCCGTTATTACTCCGCACTTTCCACGTCACCACAGCATCGGCAGCTGTCGGTGTCCAACTATATGTCGTATTTGTCCCCGCACTGACATAATTCACCAAGTCACATGTCGATCCCGACATCACACATACCTCATACCGGTTACTGTTTGTCGGACACCCTGTCCCCCAGTTGCTGATTGTTCCCCAATTCAAAGAAACAGCTTGATTCACCCGTACCTGAACTGCATTTGCCGGGTTAGAAAGAACTGGCGCATCCGGATTTGTCGGAGTGCAGCAAGGTGCAGTTGCCGGACAGGTTTTTTTTGCGCAGCTACATCCGGTCCCTAAACTTCCGTCATTAACGGTTCCTCCAGGATAATCACAATATGTGGGACAACTCTCGTTGGAACAACCGGCATCACCAGCTGAACAATATTCCCAGCAAGATTCCGTTGTACAATCCGACATATGCCCCGACTTCACACACGAACCAGCCACCACATCACATTTACCGAAACCCGTACACGCTCCATCACACGTTGTACAACCATCGGGCCCCGCATTAGCATCTGACGTCGTTGCGCAGTTATACGTGCCGTTCACATAATAAGCACAATCTTTATTTGCGTTACAGGTTTGTCCCATACACGTCATATTGCTAAAATATGTAATACACGCGTTTTTACCGGCTTCGTAATAACAAGCTTCCCCTTTTGTGCCGTTTTGTGAAATTGTACATGTTTTTACTCCAGTAATAGGATTCGTTGTCGAAGTGCAAACATAATAAGGAATGTACTTTTGCCCTTGGCAAAGGGCAGCATGAATTTCACTTCTCCACAACCCCATCAACGCGAAAAAACTCAACAAACCCAATAAAAATTTAGTCAGTTTTAACATCTCCCTTATATACAGTAATTCCGGCAAGATACTGAATCTTCTCACCCGGTTTCGTATACAATAATGCCACCACCTGCTTATTGTGGAAATCATTTTTATCCAGCCAACTCTTAAATTCAGCCAGACTCAAATTTTCTGTCTTCCCGGTCGGATCAGTCGACATTCCCCTTGAGTTGTTCAAATGCACTTGTATTCCCACTGAATCATTAAAAACCAGAGCTAAATACACATAGTGTTTATTCCTCCCTTTGTCAGATTGAACCAAATCAACCAATAAATAACGATTAAATAAGTAATAATAACGTCTTAAATTAACTACTTTTATCGCCATTCCATCCTCTAAATCTGCAGAATACGCACACCCGGCCTGTTCAATCTCAAGATCATCAATAGTCAACGTCGTACAATTCACCTTTTCACCAAGCAAAAATGACCAGCCGGCAAAGAAAAAAACCAAAAACACAGCACCAACTATCAAAAGGATTCTCCTCATATGTTCCAGTATCAATTATTTAATTATCATTGTCAACATAAGTTGTCAAAATAGTCGTCATAATATTATCTTCATTTTTAAACCAGTTTTCATCAATTGTATTTACAGCAGAATCAATTACTACTCCACTATACCCACTTCCACAACCTGGGTTGTCATTAATATCTTTCTGAATTGGATGAAAACTACAAAAAGATTTTTTATACAAACCATACATCTCAGTATATAAACCCAGAACTTTCTCGAAATCATCATCAGACCCCCCACGCTCACCTACAACACCGCGCAAGTCCTCGGCCATATTGCCCTTATAGTTATACCAAAGATCCAGCATGATCGGTTCATCGATCAATTTGTTGCCTTCGTCCACAATCTCTTCAAATGTTGTCAATTTATCTTGTTTCAACATTGTCGGAGCAGCAAAATCGTTGTGTAAATCAAGACGGTCAAGATAATTAAAAAATATCGGAATCCTATACTTTATTGATTCCAGAGGAATTTTAATTGGCAATACTACTTTCTTCCCCTCATCGCCCAATTTCGTTCCAAAAAACATCCAGACACAGTTCTCTCCCTGTACAAATCCTAAATTGAAACCTTGCACTCTAGCAAACTCGTCATTCACTTCAAAAAGACCCAAATCATTTTCAATCAAACCTTGTGTTTCCAGCCAGCTTCCTTTTCCATAAATAAATATTTCATCAGACAAACTAGCATCAGAATATCTGCCCTCATCCCCCAGTAAAAATTCATTTATATTTCTTACTATTTCTACTCTACCTTCTTCCTCAACCGTCTGGGTAATCTCCACCGTTGGTGTTGGTTCCAACACCGCCTGTTCTGCCGTAGGCGTCGCAGGAGTAGGACTCACCTCTGTTGCCACCGGACGTGTCGGGTTTACTGTCTCCGACGCGTTTATTTGTGTTGGATTTGTACAGGCAGCCAGTATCATCGACGCGATAATTAGAGCTGTCGCAGCTTGAATTTTTTTGCTGCTGACCATCTTGTCCAAAACCTCCTTAATAGATTTTTTCTTGTCCTCTACCCCAAAAATTTCCTGACGCACTTTCTGCATTTCTCTCCGGATCTCATTTATCTGATATCTCACCGCCGGATAAGTATCCTCTGCCAGTTCTGCCACCACTGCCATTTTTGCTTCGGTCACGGCCATTGCGTATAACTGACTCTCCGAAGACAGTTTTTTATTTTCATCTGTAATCTCATCTAGTTCCCGCGTCTTCAACTCCAGAGTCTTTATTCCCCTATTCTCTTTGATTGTTCTTTCGATCTTAGGAGGCTTCCCATTTCTAAAATCCACTGCTCTAATCCAACTATAAATATCTTCGTAATCAAACTCACCCTCTTTCTTGGGCAGATAAACATTCTCATCAACTTTCATCCCTTCCGCCAGTTCAATTACGAAGTTTTCGTATGAACTGCGTATTGCTAACTCCGAACCAGGTTTAGCTTCAATATTCATGTATACATCTCATAATACTGCATATTTCCCAAGAGTCAATCGTTTTCAGAAATCCCAATCTCACCCGCTTTTTTTGCACAAATGACGTACTCCCCGGGTAGACCTTCGGTCTTCACCCGGGGTTTCTGGTTG
>CAZENT010000009.1:0-20620 GCA_964513845.1 uncultured Pseudomonadales bacterium
ATGAACAAGGTATCCGTACTGGAAGGTGCGGATGGATCACCTCCTTTCTAGGAGTTAAGGACTTCACGAGTCCGATGATAATATCGCCACACTATTGGTTGGAGAGTGTCTAAATATATCTAACCTGACTCTTTGCCGCTTTTGAAATGATAATTTGTAAAGATTCCGGATCAAGTCCGGGATGACAGGCTGCTTCACTGAAGAACACGGAAAATCCGCTTTTATAGGCGGATTTTTTGGAGGTGAAATGGGTTCGTATTTATCCTATATTGTGGTATAATATGATTATTGGGATTCTTGAATTCTTGCAGATTAAAAACAGGAGGAAAAGTGATTAAGTCGTTTCTCAAGAGGTTTGTGGTAATTTTTTTGGGTCTGTTATGTATTTTGTTGGTAGTTGTATCAATTTTTACTTTATTTTCTACAGCCGTAAGCCTAGCAATGAGTTTTACGCTAATCAATGTTGCAAAAGTGCTGCTAAGTATTGCTTTTGTTGCAGGCGCACTGTCGGCATTGTTTGTGTTTTTAGACAATGCGTTGAACAGCTAAAAAGGAGAGAAATGAAAAAGTTTCAATCTTTTGTTTTTGCCCTTGTTTGGGTATTTCTGACATTCAGGTTGATTGCTATATATATCAACTTCATCGAATGGGTAAATAGTCAAAGTTTTTCTGCCATAAGAATTGCTGATTCAATGATTCTATTGGCCCTAATCATTGTGAGTGCCGGGGTGACTATTTTGTTTCTGGTCAGAACATACAAAATCAAGATTAAGGGTAAAAATAGTAATATTTTTTATCCCGATCTCGTAGACCATTCTAATTTTGAAAGTAAAATTGGAATGAAATAATATATTTCTAAAGGACTCCTGTAACAAGGGGTCCTTTTTCGTGCTTGAAGTGCTTCACTTATGATAAAATATGTCGTTGCTAGGGCGCTTAGCTCATCTGGTTAGAGCGCGGTCCTGATAAGACCGAGGTGCATGGTTCGACCCCATGAGCGCCCACTTTCAAAAGAGTTCTTAATGGACTCTTTTTTTGTGGGAAAATAGATACAATGAAAAAAGGATTCTGGAATAATCTAGCCAAGCCGATTGTGGGGCTGTCGCCAATGGATGGAGTAACGGACGCACCGATGCGTTTTATTGCCAAGAAATATGGCCAACCTGATGTAATTTATACCGAGTTTGTAAGTGTGGATGGTCTTTGGAGAATTGAAAAGCGAGGCGAAACAACACATAAAATTTGGAGAGAGTTGTTGTTTGATGAAACACAAAGACCAGTGGTGGCGCAACTGTTTGGAAGCGACCCAGATTCTTTTTATGAAGCAACAAAAATTGTGACCAAGATGGGTTTTGATGGAATCGATATCAACATGGGATGCCCCTCGCCAGGCTTGGAAAAAAGAGGGGGTGGAGCGGGCCTGATGAGAGATAAGGGGTTGGCACATAGAGTGATCGAGGCAGTAAGAAAGGGGGTTTCTGATACCTTGAAATGCGGAGATTGCCGCGTCGGAGTACCACCTCGCAATGACGGAATAATACTTCCGGTATGTGTGAAGACGAGAGTGGGAAGTAGTAGCCCTGATAAAGAATGGTGGGAGGCTTTGGCAAAAGAAGAACTGCCTGTGGTGGCGATGCATGGGAGAACTTTTAAACAACTTTACTCCGGAGAGGCAGACTGGGATATATTGCGTGAGGCTTCGAAAATAATCAAAGAGAGCGGAGCTTTATTTTTGGGTAATGGAGATGTGGAAAAAATAGTATGGCCAAAAGGGAACAATGATTTAATTGGTATAGATTCCGGGTCAGGGCCCGGAATGACAAGAGTAGTTTTGAGTAATGGGAAAGAAGTTGGTTTGGGGGCGGAGTTTGATGGAGTTTTGATTGGCCGAAAAGCAATTGGCAATCCCTGGGCTTTGCGAAAAGATGGGTATGAGCCGACTGTAAAAGAAAAATTAATGACGGCCGTGGAACATGCTAGAGAGTTTGAAAAGAATTTGCCAGGGAATAAATTTGAAATTATGAGAAAACATTTAACTTGGTATGCTCATGGTTTTGAGGGGGCGGGCGGATTGCGAAGAAAATTGGTTGTAAGTAACGGTGCAGATGAGGTTCTGAAAATTGTGAATGAGTTTCTCGAGGGATAAATTGGATTAATCTTGACCAGTCTACAACTTTCGTAGTTTGGCGGTTATGCGACCTGCAAGGAGACTCCTCGCAGGACTGTTGAGGCTAGAGGTAAACAAAGAAGGGTTAATTTTTCTTGTTTGTGCCTACCTGCAAGGAGACTCCTCGCAGGACATCCTCGCAGGACTGTTGAGGCTAGAGGTAAACAAAGAAGGGTTAATTTTTCTTGTTTGTGCCTACCTGCAAGGAGACTCCTTGCAGGAGAATGAGGGGTAAGTTTTGAAAATTGTGAATGATTATCTTGATACAGCGGTAAACTGAGGCTGTTGTTGAGTCTTTTTCCGCAAAATTTGCCAGTTGTGTTTTAGATTTATTATTATTACCATGAGGGAGTTAGATAACATATTTTTTATAAATGAAAGAAAAAGATATAGCCCGAAGAGAATCAGTTGCTTCATCTCCAAGAGTGTTATCGCAGGCTGAACTTAACGATAGGTTTTTTGCACAAATTAAAGATGCTCAAGAAATAGAAAGAAATTATATTGGTCGGGACGAGGTGGAGATTTCTTTATTGAAAAATGAGTCTGTAATGTTGATTTGCGCTTCCGATTTACACATTGGCTCAATGGCAACGGATCACGATGCGGTGATAGAGTTGTTTGATTTTGTGATGAACACGCCAAACGCTAAATTGATTCTTTTGGGGGATGAAATTGAAGGGATGAAGGAGAAGTATATGAATACCAATACGGCTAGAACCGTGGGTGATACTCAAAAACAGAAAGATATTTTTGCAGAGTTACTTCGACCGTTGGTGGCGGCGGATAAAGTGGCGGGAATGGTTTCCGGATACTGGGGACACAATGGCTGGGAAGAGGATGCAACCACCTCTAATCCGTGGATTGAGCTGGCGGAAAAAGTTGGTTTGGGTCAGGAAAGAATTATTAAAAACGGAGGAAGAATTAATTTTAAGTTTCCCAATGGTTATGTACATTCGGAAACAATCTGGCACAATCCACCCGGAAAAAGCAGAATCGAAACAGTGTATGGCCTTCGAAATGCGGCCTTTGCGACTTCTGAGCCGAACAGATCTGATGGCTATATGAGCGGTCATATTCACAAAATGGGAGTGGGAAAAGAACTGTATAGCGGAGCGAAAGCAGCGGTGTATTTTATTTCTTCAGGAACTGCAAAAGGATCGTCTGAGTCAATTCCACCAGATCGTTTTGGAATTAAGCTGGGAGCTCCTTTGACTGATCCGTTGGGTCAGGGTGTAATTATTGAGCCTAGAACCAGAACTCAAAAAGAGAAAAACTACCCCTTTGCTTCACTGGAACATGGGAGATTAACGAATGATGCCTTGAGTTTGCTGGACTGGGTAGAGAAAAGGGGAATGACGGCCGAACTTTTGGAAAAAATTAGAACTGAGGTTGAGAAAAAACCTAAAATTACCCTAATTGCCGGAAAAAGCAGAGTAAGTGGAGATGAGTACAAAGAAGAAAGGCCAATGGAGTCCGTGAAGGTGGGTGGAGAATGGGTAACAAATCCATATTCTAATATGACGATGAGAGCGCCTTACGATTCTATTACTTACGATATTGAAACAAGACTTCCTGTCGCCTTACATCTAATATCAAACGCTCGTTTGGGAAGTAGTTCTGAGGGGTTTGATGAGTTAAAAAAATATCATCAAGAACAGATTGCCAGCAACGCTCACTCGCTGGTGGTTTATCTTCGTAACATGATTGATAAGGAAGCCGGTAGCTCTCCAAAGAGAATGGAAATTTTGGACAGATTTATTGAAATAATTAACGGAGCAAAGGATCAGACATTAGCGATTATGATGTGTAAATCGTTGAGAAATGGTGCCTGGGGAGATAAGGTCAAGATTGGTGAAGAGAGCTACGAAGATGAAAAGGGGAAGACAAAAGTTCGAAATCTGTACTCAATGCCGACTGCACCAGCATCGTATTTGGCAAATGAAACCAACACGCCTTTGATTCATCACTTGTCTCTTATTAAATTTACGATTGGCCCAAGAGGATTGATTCGAGAAAAGCCACTTTATACTGGCGCCTTTGCTGATGAGCTTTTGAAACATGGATCTTACTCTCGCCCTGAGTTTGGTTTGAAAAGAATGTATGACCTATATACCCAGGAGAAACCTGGATTTGTGGCTGGAGGACATATGCCTAATGCTGGATCGATGATATTTTACGATGGCAGTAATTCTGAAACAAACACACCAATTCTGGTAGCACCTGGCTGGTTTGCAAAATATGTGGACACGATGGGCAAGGGAAACGTAATGCCTGGAGCTGATCCAGGACAGGCAATTATATTTATGCCTGGTAACAGCAAAAAAGATTACATGGCTTTTCCCACAGTAAGCGCTGACGAAACAGAGTATATGCAAGATGCGTTTACGCTACTTCGAGGTTTGGAGCTTTTGGGATTAACCGATAAGGTTTTGGGACGTCGAAGAAAATAACCGAGTTTTAGTAATAATTGGTACAGATATGCTATATTGGGTTTATGGTAAAACTTCTTGTGGTGGAGGATGACATGCTTTTGGATGAGGCTTATCGAAGAAAATATGCAGATAAGTATGATATTAGGATTGCAACAAATGGTGAAAGCGGTTTGAAAACTGCTAAAGTTTGGGAACCGGACTTGATTCTTTTGGATATTTACATGCCAGGAAAGTATGATGGAATTGATGTGTTGCGTGAGCTGAAAAAAGACGAAAAAACAACAAAAATACCAGTATTGGTAATAACTAATTTGCCCGATGCGGTGGATAAGGTAATGGCGATGGGGGCGGCAAAATGCTTCATGAAAACAGACGTGGATTTAAACCTCATTGAAGACTCTCTAGCCTCAATACTGAAAAAAAACGAAAGGTAGGAATGGCTATTTTTATCAAAATAAAAGCAACCGGAAGGATTCGTTCGGCGTTGCTTGTACTGTCATCATTTGCCCTTTTGGGTGGTTCTTTGTTTGTTTGGCTGTATGTTAGAAATTCAGTCGAAGAACAAAGGAATATTGAGTTTGTCAATGTCGTAGAAAAAACCGAGGAGCGAGTTCAGGATAATATTAAAGTTGTGGTTGAGAGGCTGTATGATCTGAGGGGTTTTGTAAGTAGCGGAGATTTAACTCAAGATAAATGGCAGAACTATCTGATGTCTGTTGGGGTGGAAACTAGATATCCCGGACTGTACACTTTTGCTTTTGGACCGAGAGTTGAAAAGAAAGACATCGAACAGTTTGTGGAGAAAACAAAAATAGAAGAAAAATCAGAGAGATTTCAATCTTATACTGTGTTCCCGACATCGCAAAACGCAGAAGTAATTCCGATAAAATATATATTTTCTTCAGATTCTGATTTGGGATCTTTGTTGGGCTATGATATTGGCACTTCCGAAACGCAAGTGGCTGCTCTGAAAACGGCTGTTGCTGATGATAAGCCGGTTATTACTGACCTACTTCATCTTGGGTTAGTAATGTCCGGAAATACGAAAGTGGGATACGTGGTGATGTTACCTGTGTATAGCCAGATAAACATCGAAAAATTTTCTAAAGAAGAGAAAAGACAGTATTTTGTGGGTTTGGTGGGGTCTTGGATATTCCCCAGCGGATTTTTGACACAAAAAGATATTCAAGATGTGCTGGAAGTTAAAGGAGTGTCCCTGTCTATTATTGATGGAGATGAAAAAGTTTTTTCTACCCATGGCGGGTCTGGGGATTTGAAACAGACAAAAGAAGTGGTGATTTTGGATAAAAAAATGCGGTTTGAGTTTGTGGGGAATCAAGATAAAATTCTTGGTGAGTTTACAGAAAATCTGCCCTGGGTGACTCTGATTGGCTTGATGATTATCAATACTTTGTGGATTGCCACGGTATGGTCAATTATGTGGGCTCGGGAAATGGCAGAGAAAATGGCGATTGAGGCAACAAAAGATTTAAGAAAGTTTAAACAGGCAGTTGAGGGTGTGTCGGACTTGGTGGTAATTACCGATAATGATGGAACTATTTTATATGTAAATAAGGCGGCGGAGAAAATTACCGGCTATCGAATTGAGGCAATGATTGGGAAAAATACCTCATTGTGGGGACAACAGATGGATGAAGAGTATTATCAAAAATTTTGGAAAACGATAAAAGAAGATAAAAAACCGTTTTGGGGAGAGATAACCAATAGAAGGAAAAATGGAGATTTGTATGAGGCAGAAATCAACGTTTCGCCAATTTTGGATGAATGGGGGAACCTCTTGTTCTTCGTGGGAATTGAAAAAGATTTGTCAAAAATCAAAGCGGTTGAGAAGATCAAAACTGAGTTTATTTCTTTGGCTAGTCACCAATTAAGAACACCACTGTCGGCTGTAAAATGGTTTGGAAAAATGTTGATCGATGGTGATGCCGGGAAACTGAGCCAGACACAAAAAGAATATGTGGAGAAAATAAACGAATCAAATGAGAGAGAGATTCGATTGGTTAACTCGTTATTAAATGTTAGTCGAATTGAGTCCGGAAAAATAACGATTGATCCAAAACAAACGAATTTAAATAAGTTAATCGAGAGCTTGATTATTGACTTTAAAGTCGAACTGGAAAATACCAATAAAAAATTACGAGTGATTGTAGACAAAAAGATTCCCTTGGTAGTGGTGGATGAAGATTTGATTCGGCATGTTTACAGCAATTTTATTTCCAATGCCATACGGTACACAAAAAAAGATGGCAGAATTGTGCTAAAAGTGTTTCTCTCAAAGAATAGAGTAATTTCTGAAGTAAAAGATAATGGAATCGGAATTCCAAAGAGTGAACAAAAGAGAGTGTTCGATAAGTTTTTTAGGGCCAGTAATGCACTTAAAAAAGAAACAGACGGAAATGGATTGGGATTGTATTTATCAAAAACCATTGTCGAGTCTTCGGGTGGAAAGATTGGGTTTAGAAGTGGTGAAGGAAAGGGAAGCACTTTTTGGTTTTCTCTACCCATAGGGGACAGAGTAAACAAGGGGAGAATGTTATGATTATTCTGTGATGGGAAACATGAAAACTGTCGTATACATAACAAGAAAAAAGATATGGGCGGGAAAGACCTCTTTTGACTGGGACGGAACGAATTTGGATGCCGTTTTTGGAAAGATTAAGAAAGAGTTAAAAGTGAAAAAGATTAGAGTGGTCTTGGGAAACGATGTTTCTTTTGTGACTGCGATTAAGGCTGAAGATACTTTTCTATCGAGAGAGAATGTTTTAAAAATGGTGAAGCCTTGGATACCCTTTGAAATTGACAGTAATTGTTTTGATTGGAAACAGATTATGTTGGGTCATGATGAGATTTGGTTGCAAGTGATTGCGTCTGAAAAGGAGTTTCTTTCCAAGCTGTCAACGGCAGTATTAAAGAACGGACTGGAGATTGATTTGGTATCAGCCATTGGGGTGTTGTTGGGAGGGAAATCAAAAAACAGAGAAGTGCCCGTGGTGATTAAATGGACAGAGAAAGAAAGTGTATCGGTGTTGGCGATGAATGGCTTGGTGGATTTGGTAGTTTCGGAAATAAACGAAGAAGATTTGATGATTTATGCCAAACAAAAATGGAATTTAGCGGTTAATCCGGAAATGATTACTATGAGCGAGCAAGAGTTTAATTTGTCTGAAAATGTTTTCTCGGAAAAAACAAAGGGTGAAGATAAAGTGATTTTGAATTTACCAATTTTAAAAGATTTAATGGAAACAGAAAAAAATGAAACCGAGATCCAGAAAACAAGTGTTGAAAATAAAATTTGGATTGAAGAAAGAAAGGAAAAACAAAAATCGAAGTTGTGGATGTATTTGATTTTTCTCTTATTAATCGTCGGAGTGGGAGCTGCAACTA
This sequence comes from uncultured Pseudomonadales bacterium, assembly GCA_964513845.1. Taxonomy (GTDB): domain Bacteria; phylum Patescibacteriota; class Microgenomatia; order UBA1400; family MFAQ01; genus UBA2277. Next base: position 8,005 of record CAZENT010000009.1, read on the forward strand.
TGTATCAGACGGGGTTGCTTAAAGCTATTTTTTCCAAAAAGGTAGCGGTTAACGAAGTGGTGCCGAGCATTAGTCCAACAGTTGAAATTACACCTGAGCCAACCGGGATTGATCTGAGCGTTTTCCAGGTACAGGTGCTAAATGGAAGTGGAATAACCGGAGAAGCGGCAAAGATAAAAGCCTCTTTGCTGGTGGACGGATTTGAAAAGGTAATTACTGGCAATACGGAAGCAACTTCAGGGGGAAAAATTCTGGCAAAAGAGAGCGTTCCTGAGATGGTGGTTGATACTGTCCGGAAACATCTAGCTGATGATTACACCATGCAACCCAATGAAGTTTTGGAGTCAGATGAGAAATATGATTTGATTGTGATTATTGGAAGTGAGAAAAAACTTTAGTTTGGTACAATTTGGTATGGAGAACAGAAAAGTAAAGAAAGCTGTTATCACTGCGGCTGGTTTGGGCACTAGATTTCTTCCGGCCACGAAAAATATTCCGAAAGAGATGCTCCCGATTGTAGATTTGCCGATTATTCACCATATTGCCGAAGAGTGTGTGGAGGCGGGAATCGAAGATATTATTGTAGTTATTCGACCGGGTAATGAGGCGGCCATGACCTACTTTTCTCCGAATCCTGAGCTGGAGCGACAACTGGCGGCAACAGGCAAGGAAAAGCAGCTGGAGAGGTATTACAAGGTCGCAGGCAAGGCTAACTATATCTTTGTTCATCAAAACACTTCGCTCCCGTATGGGAACGGCAGTCCTGTGCTTACAGTGAAAAATTTGGTGGGCAATGATCCGTTTGTGGTGTGTTTTGGGGATGACCTCGTGCTCAATCCGGGAGGGCAAGGAGCGGTGAAGCAGATGGTGGATTTGTATGAGGCTAATGCGGACGCACATGGAATTCTGGCAACGGTGCGAATGCCTCGCGAGGAGATTACTCGATTGGGCATGGTGGAAACGGTTGACGGCTCAGGTGATGGAAGAATAAAGAGGGTGGTGGAAAAACCAAGTTTGGAAGAAGTGACTTCGGATTTGGCAGAGTTTGGCAGAATGGTTTTTTCTCCGGCGATTTTTGATTATTTGAAAGCCGATGGTACCGGAAAAGATGGAGAGCTGTGGTTAATTGATGCAATCGAGAAACTGTTGGTGGAAAAACCGGTGTATGCAAAGACGGTGCAGGGCGAGTTTTTGACCACCGGAGATCCTTTGAGATTTTTGAAAGCGTCATACAAATTTGCCATGCAAAGACCGGAAATTGCTGAAGATCTGAAGAAATTTTTGAGGGATGAAATAATCAATAAATAAATTGACCCATAAGAGGCAATAATTAAGGCTATGGTACAATGTTGGTTGAAATGGAACAAGAAACTGTTCAAAAACTACTAGACGAACCGGGAGGAGAGCCTCCGTCGACTATCCGGGGAAAGACCCCGGCAACTAACTATGTCAATACTATTACAGGCACTAATGTACTTTGGAATCGGCTTTGTCGAGATGTTTTTGGCCACCCAAAGAACTTATTGGATTTCAAAAGGCCGATCACGCGCTGCGGCTGTCTTAGTATTTTTTGAGAATTTCGTGGCTATGTTTGTGATATATCAGGTAGCAAACAATCTTCACAATAACTGGGGTTTGATAACAGCCTTTGCTTTTGGAAATGCTTTGGGTACGTATATTAATCTGGAAAAGGTCCCGTTTTAATATCGGAAAGATAAATTGCAGTGTTTTCATGGCCAGGATAGATGAGAGTTTCGTCGGGGAAAGAATAAATGTGATCAATTGATTTTTTGAGATCTGAGGCGCTGGAGTAGGAATGGTCAGTGCGACCAACGCCATTCTCAAAAATAGTGTCACCAACAAAAAGATGGGGTGAAGAATAAAAACATACTGATCCTGGAGTATGACCAGGAATGAGAATTACTTTGATGATGTCTTCTCCTAGCTTAAGCTCTTGGGGAAGTGGAAGTGGGGGTGGCTGTTTCAGAGCTTTTGTGGCTGACCAGTGACGAGCGGAGTTGGCGGCATTTTGGTAGAGAAAATTGTCTTTGGGGTTTAGATAAATGGGAATATCAAAATTTAGCTTGAGTTCAAGGCAGGCCAAACAGTGATCGTAGTGACCATGAGTGAGAAGAATGGCTTGGGGTTTGAGTTTGAGCTCAAGAATTTGGGAAGAAATAAAATCAGCGTCGTCGCCAGGATCGATAATTAAACAGTCTGAAGAGAGCCTGTCCCAGATGAGATAACAGTTGGTTTGAAGCTGTCCGACTGACAGGGTTTTTATTTCCATTTACTTAAAACGTTTAGGGATACGGGTGAGGGTGATTTTGTTTCGGCCATTTTCTTTTGAAACATAGAGATTTTCATCAGCAAGACGAATAATTTCATCTACCGAAATGGGGATATTTTTATCGACCATGATACAACCACCACTAAAAGTTAACCAGTCTTCATTCCTGGGTTTTCCTGAACGAGAGATTTTTCTAGCAGCTGCTTTGTAGCGTTTGAGGACTGAGGTTAGTTGTTCTGGTGAGGTGCCGTCTTTTAGGGGGAGGATGACTAAAAATTCCTCACCGCCATACCGACCAAAAGTGTCAGTTTTTCTCAAGCCATTCTTGATACCCTTGGAGAATTCTTTCAGAACAGTATCTCCCTGTTCGTGTCCATAAGTGTCATTTACTTCCTTAAATTTATCTAAATCAATCATCAGGACGGCTAACTTTCCTCCTCGTTTTACTCTGTCGAGTTCAATGTCTAAGCTATTTAGAAGAGAGCTTCGGTTGGGAAGCTTGGTCAAAAAATCCGTTCCAGCTTCATTTCTTGCTTCATCAAGGGCATTTTTGAGTTCTTCGATTTCTTTTTTGAGACGGAGATTTTCTTGTTCTAGACTAAAAGGTTTTTGGGGAGAGGGGCGGTTTTCTGACATGATGTTTTTCGCTAGGTATACATAATATAGCACGCGAGAAACTCGGAAATGCTAATATTATTTATGGGTAAAATAATTGATTTTGTAAAGAGGAATTGGTTAGTAACTTTGATGGGATTGGTAATTATATTTTTGTTACTTCGTAATAATTTGGGGATAAGAAGTACTGTTCAAATGCCTTCGTCGATTGGTGGGGTGGCTATGGATTATGCCGAGTCATTGTCTGTGAGCCCGAGCCTAATGAAAAGCAATTCCACTGGAGGATATGGATACCAGCCTGCACCAACTGAGGGGTTGGATAGAATGGTGATAGAGAACACAAATATGTCTATCTTGGTAAAAGATGTGGCTGAAGCGCTGTCTGGAATTGAAAAACAAACCGTAACTGCAGGTGGATACATGGTGAATAAGAGCATTAGTAAACCTGAGGGAGCGGCAAACGGAAGTATTTCCGTGAGAGTGCCTGTCGAAAAAAGAGAAGCTGCGATGGAAGGGTTTCGAGCTTTGGGAGTGAAAGTGGTTTCGGAGAATGTAACAGGCCATGATGTGACTGATCAGTATGTAGATATCGAGGCTAGAATTGCTTCTTTGAACAAAACGAAAGCAAAAATTGAGGGACTGCAAGAACAAGCGACAAGAGTAACCGACTTGATGGAGATTCAAAGACAGCTAACTAATATTGAACAACAGATTGATAGCTACAAAGGAAGCCAAAAATACTTGGAGCAAACTGCAAAACTGACTTTGATTTCGATTAATTTATCAACGGATGAGCTGGCACTGCCTTATGCTCCAGATAAAGCGTGGAGGCCTGTGGTGGTGTTTAAGAGCGCGGTGAGATCTTTGGTAGGCACGCTGAGAGAGTTTGGAAGCCTGATTATCTGGCTAGTAGTATACGCACCAGTATGGGGAGCGATAATTGGTGCGGTTTTACTATTCAAGAAAATTAAGGCTAGAAACAGAGTAGTAATGCAGTAAAAGGAGGGGCTTGTATCTTATAGTGTTGACTTTTTGAGGGTCTAATGATATGCTTACGCATCGTGTAGGCTCATTCAAATTTCAAAGGAGTGTTTCATGAAACGATTTTTGCTCGCCATTGTAATTTTCATGCTGATGGCGTTCCCCTCGGGGACGGTATCGGCGGCCGCTGTCGGTGGTCGAAATATCAATGTCCAGATTATGTTTGGACAAAATCCGGCCGGAAGCGAAGTTTCCGGCATGAAGATTTCTGCCTTGCCGACGATGCCAGCAAAACTGGTTCATCGTGCCTGGCACAATGGCACAATTTGGGAGTCCCCGAACGGAAAGATTGAGGAACTCCCCTTTCTTTTCTTCTATTTTGAGACCGCAGGATGGCGGACTCAGTATCTGGGGCTGAATACCAACCAGAACATCACTTTCTTGAGCTCAACTTGGGAGAAAAATATTTGTTCGGGCGGTGTGATTTACTCTCTTTCCGGAAACGGAAAGTCTATGAAGGTTAAGATTCAAAATACCAGTGACCAGCCCTTAAGAATTGTTGGTGTTGGTGGTTCTCGGGGCGTTGTTCGCCCTGGGAAAACGGTCGTGGTCACCGGAAATTATACTTCCGGAGGATTTGGGCTCCAGGTTAAGGGAGGGGCATATTGCTCTTCCATTAACTGGAACTTAGTTCCTTAATTTTTTTGTACGGAATATTGCCTCCTTTAATAGGGGGCAATTTTTATGGGTACAATAGAGGGATGAATTACAAGTATTTTTTGTTTGATTGGGATGGAAGTTTGGCAGATACTTTGCCTATTTGGTTTGAGGCTTACAGGAAAATATTTACCAGGCATGGGGTTACCGTGAACAACGAAATTATTATGAAAGAGGTTTTGGGAGATTGGAGCGCTCCTGAGCGTTTGGGTGTGGTGAAAATTGAGGATTTTTTCGCAGATCTGGAAAGTGAAGTACTCGACAGGCTTGACGTGGCCAAGCTCAATCCTGGCGTGTTTGAGATGCTAAATCAAATAAAAAAAGCCGGAGGAAAAATTGCGGTGGTGACGGCTTCTCGAAAAAGATGGGTGAAAAGAGCGCTGAGAAATAACGAACTGCGTGATTTGGTGGATGTGTTTTTGGGAAAAGAAGATGTAACTTATGTAAAACCTGATCCGGAGAGCCTTGTGAAAGCTTTGAGGTTAATGGGGGGAAGGGCAGATGAGGCAATTATGATTGGGGACAATGGGAAAGATATTAGAGCAGGAAAAGCGGCAGGTATGGATACGGGATTGTACTTCCCGAAGAGATATGAAGAGTTTTATAACCGAGAAACGCAACTTAAATGGGGAGCGACGTATATGTTTGAAGATTTTACCGAGCTGGGGAAACTATTGGGATAAAAGTCTTATAATATTGCTTTTTAGGTTTAATTGTGGTAATATGGTGCGTTCCGGCGCGACCGGAGAACTTTAAATTTTTTGTTTTTTTCAAAAAGGAGTGAGGCGTGAAAAAAATTGCTTTGGCGATTCTGGTAGTTTTTATGGTTTTTGGGATGATGCCCGGTTCGGTTGTTCAGGCTGATGGTGAGGTTTCCCCGACCCCCTGGTTTACGATCATTGGGGGGAATGTGACTATTGCTGGTCAGCCGGCCGCGACGGGTACTGATGTCGATTTCTTCTGCCAGGAAAACCTGTCTGGTCATGGGGAAACCTATGACTATTCAGAAACCCAACGTGGAGTGCTAGGCTGGACCCATGTGTATGGGTCTGACCTAAGCGCTAATCCCCAGATCTTCGCATGCGAGGAGGGGGATCAAGTCAAGGTCTATGTAAACGGGATGAGGGCTGTAATGAGCCCACAAGTTACCTGGACCAATGATTGGTCCACACATCTGGTGTCCATTGATTTGGACTCCCAGATTACTTTCCTTTGGGGGACTGAGGCATTAGCTTCAATCGGAATGTCCGATGAGCCGATAGAGCTGCTTCGAAAGTGGTCCCCAGACGGATCGATAAGTGATTTTTATATCGATTCGTTTCCGTATTGGGAAAATTATCCAACCGAAGAAGTGAGTGGTTGGTCGCTAACAAATACCTTGGGTAAAACCAGGATATTTTCCGCTCACGATCAAGAAATATGCCCAATTGGACCAGATTATTTCTTTAGTCGGGGAGGTGGAAATTTTATCGCCCGTGTGGAAAACACAACCAGCCTCACGTTGCAAATAATTTTGCAGCTTGGGGATCAGATTGGACCTGCCGGCCTGTTGTCACCTGGTGGTACATATGAGGTGACAAATACGGCGGAAATTGGCAGTCTTGAACTGCTGGTTGGAGACGAAAATGGCCCTCGTTGTGCCATCCTGGAATGGGATTATCGTAACATCCCAGCTCCCCGGGTAGTTTTCCCTTCCGGTGAAAACCGGACAGTGACCATCAAGGGGGATAACTTTTTCCCCTATTTGGGAGCTGACTTTGACCCTGCTACATTTCGGGTTTGGTTTATTAAGCCGGACTGGTCGGCGATAAGCTATGAAATGAGTCAGATTGAGGATTTTGGCGGTTCTTGGGAGCCGCGGCAGATCAGGTTTGATTTGCCAAATAATTTTCCTGCCGGTACGTACATGCTGAAAGTAAGCATGAGCGGCAGAACGTCGGAAAATGGTGTTTATATCACCATTCCCGATAGCAAAAAAATATTCCTGCCGATAATTATTCGGTAGGAAAAATGTTTGACATGGGCACCCTACGGGGTGCCCATTTTATTGCAAAAAAGGAGGAAAGGTTCTTTGAATAACTTTTCTGAATAATATTACGGTATGATAAAGTTGATGAGAGATACTAAATAATTGATAAATGCCTGAAAATAACGGTCCTGAACAAGGATTTAAGGTTTTAACCCTGAATGATGACCGATCAAAAACGATTTTGATGCCAAAAAGTGATTTGGGAAAAGGATGGGAAAGAAATACATTTGGAGTAATTGTACCGAGCGGTCAAGTTTTGGCGCCTGATTCGAGTGGTGTTTTGAACAAAATAGGGCTTGGAGATATGTCAATACAAGAGGGGGCTGGAGTCGTTAGTGTCGCAAGAGGTGTGATTACTGACCCAGGAAATTTTAAAGTTAAGACTTCAGAAGAAGAAATGCCAATATCAGACTCGACTGAGGTAGCAAAGGCAATCCAGAATCCTGGTCAATTTATTATCGATAGTTTGGCAAAGAGAGGGGAGGTTGACCCTTTTAAAAAGAAGAAGGTCACAAAAGATATTTTTGATAGAAAAAAAGTAGAAAAAACTTATTTTGATAAAAATACCGGCAAAACTGAGACAATAGAAAACTCATCATCAGGATTGATGGAAAAGTATTTAACTGAAGCTGTTGATTGTATAAGTAACCGTGGACTGATTAACTCAGAAGCTCATCAGCGTTTGTCTAGCCATGCTTCAGAGCTATTGAAAAATACTCGATTGGAAATGGAAATCGAACAAATACCTGAGATGCCTGATTTAGTTGAGGCTGTTATAGACTGCTTAAGCAATGAAAAAATTTCATTCGACGTAAATACAAGAAAAAACCTTTACGAAATTTTGGAACAAGTGATGATTCCAAATTCCCTTCTGGAAGAGGTTGAGCAAGTAATAGATAAAAATGGTGATTTAGGGCATGACTTGGCGCTAAAATTATTTTTCGAGCTTCGAAAAGAGAAACCTGACTGTGATTTTTTGAAACATCAAAAAGAAAGAAGAGAAGAGATGTTATCGATATTGTCTGGTACTCCTCAGGAAATTTACGAAAATTTTTCCGATATTACTCAAATGGCAATGGGGTTGGTTGTTGGGGTGGATATGGATGATTTGACCGAGGCAAGAATTGGAATTGAGTGTGAGTATAAGCCTGACCCGGAGATGCTTCCCGTTGGAAATATCCCTGATAGATTTGAGGCGGGAACGGATGTGGGGCAAGTGGTTGAAATAAGGACAAATGATGAAAAACTTGGGTTTGATGAAGCATATATGGAGTCTCTTTACAGATTGGAGACTTGGTTGGGTGATCAGCCAAAAGAAAAATTGGCTACGCTTCATCTGCATTTAGACACAGAAGTACATCCTAAAACAAGTCAGCTAATGGAAGGGATGATTTATTTAATAAAGAATAATCTTGGAACAGAGGTGTGGGGAATGGGCTTGCCAAGTAATGCAAGTGGGCTGATTAACTATATTAATTTTTTAGCAATTGGAAGTAAGGAAAAATTTGATGTTGACCAAAAAATAAATATTTCAGAAAATGACGATTTAAATTGGCAGAGCTTATTGGGAGGATATTATTGTTGCAGGTTAACTGAACCAGAATCGAGACTAGCCGCAATACTCGCTATGCGTGGAGAAAAAAATTCAGTTTTGTTTAATCCCTTAGAGTTATTCAGCCCCATTGAGATATTATTGAAATATAACTTTAGTGAAATAAAAGGTATCGAACGATTAGAGATTGGGTTAATCGATAAACAGAAAGTATTATTTAATTCATATGAAAAAGCTTTAAAGTTAAACAATAATATCACTCTAAATTTTTTAGAAAATAAGTCATTAATCTATACTGAAATGTTACGTGATGATGATGAAATTATTAGATCCAACGCAATTGAAGTGTTGCAAAGTCTGGAAAATTTACCCAGAGCAGCGATTGACAGGCTTACTGAGATGTTGTGCAACAGTGATGAAACTGTTAGTTACACTGCGCGGCTGGTTTTGAAAGAACAGAAAAGCTTACCAGTTGAAACTGTCAATAGATTAATGGAGATGTTAAGTGATAGCCATTCTCATGTTATAGACCACGCGGTTGGAGTGTTACAAAGTCAAACAAACTTACCAGTTGAAACTGTCAATAGATTAATGGAGATGTTAGATGACAGAGATGAGCAGAATTGCTTCAACGCAAGAATAATACTAAAGAGACAAAAAAACTTTACCAAAAAAGTTTTTGACAAATTAACAGTAATGATAGGCGATTATAGTGAAAACACTAGAGACCAAGCTCTTATTATATTGAAACATCAAGATAATTTGCCAAGAGAAATGGTTGACAGACTATCAGCAATGTTGGACTACGAAAATGAAGACATCAAGGACAGCGCTCTGGGTGCGTTAGAAAATCAGAAAAACTTACCTAACAATACAATTGACAGATTAATGGTAATGCTTAGGAATGACAATGAATACATCAAACATCTTTCTCAGAAAGTGTTACAAAATCAAAAAAACTTTTCCAAAGAAATTATTGGCGAATTAACAGAATTAATTGACGATAGTGATGAAAAAATTAGAGACTCTGCTTTTAATATACTGAGATATCAAGATAATTTACCAATAGAAACGATTGACAGGTTATTAGAAGGGCTAACTGAAAGTAATGAGAGTGTCAGCTATTATGCCCATGTGGTGTTGGCAGCGCAGAGAGAATTAACTCAGAAAACGAACAATAGACTAGTAGAGATATTGTTTAATAGTAATAAAACAATTAGCTCTTACGTGTGTATGATATTAAGACGACAAAATAACTTATCCATAGAAACGGTAAACAAATTAACAGTAAAGATTAGCGATGGTGATGAAAATATCAGATCAAATTCCATGGAAATATTGCAATATCAAAAAGATTTGCCAATAGAGCCAATTAATAAACTCACTGAAATGTTAGGTAATAACAATGAAAAAATTAGGAGTGATGCTCTTGAGGTATTGCGATATCAGAAAAACTTACCAAACAATACAATCGACAGATTAATAAAAATTCTTGACAAATACGGTTCAAGCACCAACGATCTTGCACTACGCTTATTGGTTTTTCAGGAAAATTTATCTAAGGAAACAATTGGTAAAATATCTAATCTGATCAGAAGTAATAAAATACATTTGAATCCGGATTTGGTCTCTTTGATTGTTAACCCGACAAAAAACTTATGACAGATGAATGCAGAGAGATTGGAATAACATTTAGTACCATGGTGAATATTTGACGTGATGTGGACAGCGTTGGTATAGTAAATTATGAAATCAACAAAGATTTTTGTGGGTTTGATATTTTTATCTTTAGTGTTAGCTTTGTTTTACTTTTTCCCCTGGAAAAATATTACTTGGGGGAAAGTAGTGATGAGCCCAGAGCGAATGGTGACGGTGACGGGGTATGCCCAATCTAAGGAAAAAAATCAGATTGCCAACTTTAGTGCGGGAGTGAACTCAGTGAAAGATAATAAGGATGAAGCGGTAAAAGAGGTTAATGACAAAATTTCTGCAATAACTGAGGCGGTGAAGACTTTTGGAATCGATCCATCTGATATTCAAACTCAGTCGATGAGTGTATATCAACGACAAGAGTCTTACTACGACAATGGAGTACAAAAAAGCAAACCCGGACAATGGGATGTAAACAACACAATCTCGATTACTCTCCGAAATGTTGATAAAGCAGCCGGAATGGCCGATCTTTTGACAAAGAGTGGGGCAACTAATGTTTATGGACCCAACTTCCAGCTAGACACGAGTAAAAAAGTGGAAGATAGCCTGATGGCCGATGCAATTGCTGATGCCAGAATCAAGGCTGAAGCGATGGCTAAAGCCAGCGGAACAAGTTTGGAAGAAATAATTAGCGTGAGTGAGGGAACTGGCGGAAACTCAGTTTATCCTTTGTATGCCAAGATGGATGGAATGGGTGGAGGCGGAGGAGCAGCGGTGGAGCCGGGAAGCACAAGTGTGAGTAAGACAGTGACGGTGGTTTGGAGCTTGAAATAACTGAGTTGACTTGGTATACTATCACTTGTCCTTAGCAGACGTTATGTTACTAACCCTTACAGCCAACTCAAAAGCCCCCTAGGTTTTTTTGTGCTATGGTGTTAGAATCTGACTTCGCGAAAGGCGAAGTTTTTTAGTTTTAGACGCACATTATTGAAAAAGCACGACGGGCCGTTAGCTCATCTGGTAGAGCGCTACATTTGCAATGTAGAGGTGGCCGGTCCGAGTCCGGCACGGTCCACACCGTCCGGAACCCGAGAACTAGTGATTGACTCTAAGAATAAACTACTTTAGAATCAACCACGAGCTCTTGGAGAGCTTGAAAGTTGCTCCTTGAAAAGTGAATAGATTATGCAAGTAGATCGCATGTGAATTCAAATCAAATTTGAAGCAAATTTTTAATTTATTCTACTCATGCAATCAGTGGATGCCTTGGCAGTAAAAGCCGAAGAAGGACGTTTCAAGCCTGCGAAAGTTACCGGGGAGGTGGCAAGAACTTATGATCCGGTAGTGTCCGAATGGGGAAACCTAACCAGATTTATCTGGTTGTTACGCTTTGATTTATCAAAGAGTTTCGGGAACCTCCTGAACTGAAATATCTAAGTAAGGAGAGGAAAAGAAATCGAATGAGAACCCCTTAGTAAGCGACGAGCGAACAGGGGCGAGTCTAAACCACGAATTTATTCGTGGGGTTGCAGGGCCAGACATAACGTAGTTTTTTCGATAGAAGAACAATTTGGAATAGTTGACCATAGGGGGTGAGAGTCCCGTATTCGAAATTGGAAAAATTACAGTTTGGTACCTAAGTAAATCTAGAGACGGCAAACTCTAGATCGAATCTGGGCTGACCACAGTCCAAGACTAAATACTTTTACTGACCGATAGTGAACTAGTACCGCGAGGGAAAGGTGAAAAGAAGGGCGAGTAGCCCTATTAAAAGATCCTGAAACTGATTGCTAACAAACAGACGGAGTCTGCCGCAAGGTGGATGACGTCGTGCCTATTGAAGAATGAGCCGGCGAGTTACTCAACACAGCAAGGTTAACCGATAAGTTTCGGGAAGCCGAAGGGAAACCAAGTCTTAACAGGGCGTGTAGTTGTGTTGTGTAGACCCGAAACCGAGTGAGCTAACCATGAGCAGGTTGAAGATTCGATAACTCGAATTGGAGGACCGAACGGGTTGATGTCGCAAAATCATCTGATGACTTGTGGTTAGAGGTAATATGCCTAACGAACTCGGAGATAGCTGGTTCTCCTCGAAACATGTTTTGGCATGGCCTCGTATTTACGGTATGGGGGGTAGAGTGCTGAATGGACTTTACGAATAAAATCGTGATTTCCAACCAAACTCCGAATACCCATATCAATTGTACGGGAGTCAGTGGCTGGGGGCTAAGCTCCAGTCGCAAAAGGGAAACATCCCAGATCCTCAAATAAGGTCTCTAAATATATATTAAGTGGTAAAGGACGTGTCATTTCTCAGACACCTAGGAGGTCGGCTCAGAAGCAGCCATCCTTGAAAGAAAGCGTAACAGCTCACTAGCCGAGAGATACACGGCCGAAGACGTAACGAGGCTAAATATATTACCGAATTTAGGAATTTGTATCGCAAGATGCAAGTGGTAGAGGAGCGTTCCTGTAGCTTTGAAGGCTGACCGTAAGGTTTGCTGGAGCGGCAGGAAGTGAGAATGCCGGCATGAGTAGCGTAATAAAGTGAGAATCTTTATATCCGAATGAGCAAGGTTTCCTACGCAACGTTCGTCGACGTAGGGTAAGGCGACCCTTAGGTGAGGCCATAATGGCGTAGCCGATGGATTACTGGTCGATATTCCAGTCCTTGTCTGTAATCGTTATTAATTGGGGCGGGACGAAGTTGGATAGTCTGGGCGGTGTGTTGAAGATACACGCGCTTAAGCAGTTAGTCAGTCACTATTGGCAAATCCGT
>CAZENT010000010.1:0-2739 GCA_964513845.1 uncultured Pseudomonadales bacterium
TTTAACATAGTTTGAGTTTTGACGTTTTAAGAGCGCCAGGTTCGGTAATTAACCTGTCTATTGTACACTAAATGTGTACCCTATAACAGCTTACTCGTCATCTTTTCCATAACAAGGTCTGTTATGGAAATATCTTTCTGCGTTTCCTGTTATATCGTGCGCCTATAATTGCTTACGCATTATGGTCTTGATATGGCGTATGTTTGCTATCTACTTACCGAACTTATTGGTGAGTTTGACTAAGTGAGCCGAGTAAACAATTTGACGTACTTCACCATCTTCACTTTCAATCTGATCAGTATCAGCGATTTTTTGATATTGTTGGAGATAGTTTGAAAGAGCATTCTTGAGTTCTTTTAGCTCCTGGCGCATGTCTTTGATCTTTTGATTAAGTGAAGCGTTTGAAGGAGATTTGAGTACGTTTTGTTTGGCTTCGGCCTTTTTTTTGTTGACTTCTTTTCCTTGTTCGGCAGCTTCTTTGTATCCAGGGTCATTGGCAAGAACATCATTCATCATCTCGTTTTGTTTGGATAGCTCAATTTTGACTGTCTCAATGTGGCTGATGTGAGTTTTGATTAGGTTTTCTATGGCAAAGAGGTTGGTGACTTCTTCGTTGGTACCTGCAGGTAATGTTGTTTGGGTGTTGTTATCGTCCATAAGTTCACATTTTAGACTAAATTCATGATTCTGGAAAGACTAAGAACCTCTCAACAATTTCTTTTTAAGTTGAGCGTACATTTCAGCCACCATCTTGGGAAGGTCATATTGGTGTTGCCATCCCCAGTCGGCTCTGGCTTCTTGATCGTCGATGGATTTTGGCCAAGAGTTTGCTATAGATTGCCTGTTGTCTGGATTGTACTCGACTGAAACGGGAGTGAGCTTTTGTATTTCTTGAGCTAGCTCATCTGCTCTGAAACTTATTGCCGAAAAATTGTATGGTTTGTATATCTCTAACTTGTCTTTGGGTGCGTCCATTAGCTCAAGAGTTCCCCTGATGGCGTCATCCATATACATCATGGGTAAGGTTGTGTCTGCAGATACAAAACAATCATATTTGCCATTTTTTATGGCCTCATAGAAGATGGCAACAGCATAATCTGTTGTTCCACCACCCGGCTCAGCCTTCCAACTAATCAATCCGGGATAGCGAAGAGTTCTAACATCTAAGCCATATTTGAGATGGTAGTAACGACAAAGGAGTTCTCCGGTTACTTTTGTAACGCCATACATGGTTGTTGGTTCGAGAATAGTGTTTTGAGGAGTCTCTTCTCTCGGAGTTGATGGCCCAAAAGCGGCAATGGAGCTTGGCCAAAAGACCTTTATGTTTTTTTGGACTGCAATCTCGAGAATTAATCTTAGGCCGTCGACATTGAGCTGCCAAGTAATCTGGGGATTCTGTTCTCCCCTAGCGGACAACAAGGACACAAGATGGTAAATCTCGTTTATTTGGTACTTTTCAATACAATTTCTGAGCTTTTCTTGGTCTAAGATATCAAATTTTTCTGCAATACCGTCAAATTCTTCAGGGGTGTTGATGTCCATGGCAACGACATTTTCTTTTCCCCACTTTTGCTGAAGAGCGATTACTAACTCACTGCCAATCTGGCCAAAGGCGCCGGTAACAAGTATCTTTTTGGGTTTTTCATCCATAGCGTAATTTTACCGCTTATGAATTGATATGAATAGGACTCGGTCACCTAATCCGCCATTCGAGTCCTAACTTAACAGAACAAAAATATCGCTCCGTAAAGGAGCGATATGTTTAGTTGCCGAGCTAGGACTCGAACCTAGGATATCCTCCTCCAAAGGGAGGCGTCCTACCACTAGACGACTCGGCAATATCAGTTGTATTTTACCATTAGCCTCGCCAAATTACTCTACAGGCTCTTCGGCAAGGGCGAAAATCTTTGTATTTAGCTCTGAATCAAAAATAAGTGATGTTTCCTCCGAAGTATTTGTTTGCACACCCTTGTAGTGCTCAATAATATCAATAATTCCAGGTCGGAAATTTGTTTTTGGCAGTCGGTTGATGTTTAGATACTTTAAGTCGGATAACTTAAAACTTGAAAATTGAGTGTATTTTGAGGGTAGTTCGAGTTTGTAGACAGATACTTGTATGTCAGCAATATTGATATACATAATTGGCTTGATGTGTTTAGGAATTATTTTCCAAGAAAACTGTTGGTCGACTACATTATTTGTAAAAACCTCATTCTGAAGTATTCGTAAAATCGAGTCTTTGATTGGCTCTCCGATTTTTGAGTGACCCATGGGTAGTGAAATATCCCCTTTGTTACCCAACGATGAGCCGGTGAGGCTAAGATCTTTGCCGAACAATACTTTATTTGGATCTTCTTTTGGGGTAATTATTAAAGCTGTTCCCTGCCTGCGAGTTAATCCTAGACGAGTGTAGTGAAGGATTCGATGTAAAGTATTGGTTGATATTTGAAGCGTTTTGGGAGCAAAACGATGGTATACCTTTTCCAGAGGAATTTTATAGTTGGCAAGAAGCCCTAATACAAATAATGATTCAGAAATTTTTGAGTTTGGCCCTGCAGATTTGATAACGCCGAATTTATTTAATATGCGATCGTAACCGGCGAATGAAATGGGAAGATTGTATTTGTGATCTTGAAAAACCTTGTTGATTGAACCAAGCCTGAAGTATTCCAAAACTAAATGCTTTTCAAATTCAGATGGTGGCTGTTTTTTACTAATCACGTAAGAATATTATACTCA
>CAZENT010000010.1:2839-16227 GCA_964513845.1 uncultured Pseudomonadales bacterium
TACACAAAAAGATTACCGCAAGGGTAATCTTTTCTGGTGGACCCTGAGGGATTCGGTCACTGATATTTACTTCGTAAATTCATCGACCCCGGCTCGTCAGGTTCGTTACGAAACTGACTCCGCCATTCGAACCCCTCATACACAAAAAGATTACCGCAAGGGTAATCTTTTCTGGTGGACCCTGAGGGATTCGAACCTTCGACCTCCTCGATGTAAACGAGGCGCTCTAACCAACTGAGCTAAGAGTCCGAAAAATATTTAATAGTGCCGAGAAGAGGACTTGAACCTCCATGCCTTTAAAGGGCGCTACCACCTCAAGGTAGTGCGTCTACCATTTCGCCATCTCGGCAACTTGTATATTTTACCTTATAACTAGTGTTTTATGTACACCCTGGCGCTTTCTTACTCGTAACGAAGTGCGTTTAGGGCAGAAATCTTGGTTGCTCGTTTTGCTGGGAAATATCCTGTCAAGATGCCCACAACGACTGAGAGTAACATAACTGCGATTATGAATACGGGCGGGACATAGGAAACATCGACAACACCCACACCCTTTACTAGTGAAAATGCAGTAAGAATAAGACTTAAAACTTTTCCAATTAAAGTGCCCGCAATTAACCCAATTACTCCGCCAAAAAATCCCATGATCATTGATTCTGTTAGGAAAAGATCTTTGACCTCGCTGGACTTCATTCCCATAGCTTTCATCAATCCCACTTCACGAGTTCGTTCCAACAAAGATACTGTGAGAGTGTTAAACACACCTAAAGCGGCAACTGACAAAGCAACCATTCCCAAGATGGCTAACACCAAACGGAAGCTGGCAAATAGTTTATCTATCTGTGCAACAGTGTCGGCAACTGAGATTGTGCCATATCCGCTAGCCTCGACAGTTGCTCGAACTCTGGCTAAGCTTTCGGTGTCAACGACAATCAGTTTCAGTTGGGAATAATTGGTGATTCATAATGATCGTAAATCGATAAAGGGAACATATACAACAGGTGTTCCTTCATCCGGAGTTACACCGATAATGGTGTACTCTCCCGGAGCTGATTCGATTTTTCTTTTTGGTCAGCGATTAATTCACCGACAATTACAAATGTAAGCATTACTTTCTTTCCTATCGCATCAACTTCGTTGAGGTTGAGCACTTGAAGAGTGGAGCGATTGACTACGGCCACTCTTTGAGCTTCAGGAGAAATCTCGAGCACTCTCCGTTGTTGTTCTATGGCTGTAGCCGATTCACTAGCAATATTTACAACGGGTAACGATCCGGTTGTGTTTTCTGTTGTGATTGCCAAAACAGCTCCAGAGTTATCTTCAGATTGAATTTCCATTGATAGCTCGGCAATATATCCTTCAGTTTGTTCTTGAGCTTCTTGATCATTTAAGACAGGAATGTATGAGCCATTTTCACAAGCGGCATTTTCAGCTGAGTCACAAGTCTTTTTCTCCCAAAGAGGAACTTTTGTTTTGATCCACTTGCTTACTTTATTTCCATTCGAATCAAGCAATGGCTGTTCAGTATTAGTGTCGTTTGTATAGTAATCGCCGATTATCTCAGTTCCCGATTGTATTCCTTCTACTCTACGAGTGAAACCGAGCAATTTAGCCTTGGGTGAAGCATCTTCTCTAACACGAAGCCATGAGGACGAATCAATTGAAAATTCAAGATTACCTAGAGTGTCTCCAAGACTGTATGTTTGAGTTTCTGTTGTAACACCGGCGATTCGACTTTGCGGTTCACCTGTCGAAGATACAACGTTGGCGTTTTCAAAAATCTTGCCTCGCACAGGTTGAATGGCAGAGTTTTTTAAATAATCCGTAGTGACACCATATACTATACAAAATTTACCACAAGGGTAAATTTAGTGTTTTTATGTGGGCGGGGAGGGACTCGAACCCTCATGAGTTGCCTCACAGCGTTCTGAACACTGCGCGTCTACCATTTCGCCACCAGCCCAACTTGTCTATTTTCTCATATATATAGCTTCTATGTTAAAATATTTCATTCTTTTCGTGGAGGTGAACTTTGACTAAACGTGATCCAGTTAGGGAAAATTTGTATAGACGTTACCTTAGGGTTTGTGATGAACTACATGCTCTTGAAGAGAAACAGCGCATTGTCCGTTTGGCTCTTAAGCAACTTCTGGGATTAAAACAAACGTCCGACAGGGATAAATTAATTGCAAAACTGTATCGAGAACTATATAAAAACAGAAAAGGCATAGAAGGCCTTAGGCATTTAAATAATGAAATAAATTTTCTTTTGTCCAAACTCGAGTCTTAGCTACACCCAAGCCACCACACAACATGGTGGCTTTTTGATATAATCTAGCCTGATGCCAAGCTAGCCAAGGTGGTCACGGCGCGTGTCTGAAAAACACGAAATTGAGGTCCGACTCCTCAGCTTGGCACAAGGTTGCTTTTGCAACCGATGCGGGAATAGCTCAGTTGGCTAGAGCGTCTCCTTGCCAAGGAGAAGGTCGCGAGTTCGAGTCTCGTTTCCCGCTCAGTAATAAAAATCACCCAAGTGGTGATTTTTTGTTTAGCGACCGCCACTATTGATGACACTAAAGCTATTTTTGTTTCGGGCAACATCAACGACAAAAGGATGATATAAAACGAGAGCAGGTAGTTCTTCCGAAAATGTTTTTTGAAAATCAATGTAGATTCTTTTTCTTTCTTTTTGATCCATATTTATTCTTCCATCTTCAAGTAATTTATCGAGTTTTTCGTCTGCACCCTTGCCAATATTGGTTGTTTGAGTGGAGTGCCAGTCTCGGTACTGATCCGGATCAATGGGGATGTTGTAGGTAGTGAGAAGAAGTTGAAATTGATCAGGGGTGGAAGTGACGACCTTGGTATTTATCGTGATGAGGTCAGAGTCGAGCTGTGATTTGATAACTTCTGCAACAGGCAAAAGCTCCGGTGTGGTGGCCAGCTCCAAAACGACTGGAGTTTTGATGAGCTCTCTTGTCCTTTGGATGTTGTAACTATATGTTTTTACTAGCGGACTAAAGGCCCAAGAGTTTGGATTGATGGTTGTTAGTGCTTCGGTTTGACCAAATGATTTATCCTTTAGAGCATAAGCAATCCCCTGTCGAAGATTTTTATCTTTTAGGTTTGGATCCGTTTGATTAAACACAAGCATGACAACCTTGTTGTAATCGATTTTTTTATCGAGATTGGCATATAAATTTAGACCTTCTGAGTTTTCTGAAGATAGCCCCAGAATAAGGTCTAGCTGACCCAGCTTGTAAGCTGTAATTGCTTGTTTGGCGGTTGAAAAGACATTAAATATTATTTTTTTGTCTTTGGATTCTAAGATTATTTGAGTAATAATGCCTGAGCTTTTTTGTTTCAGCCGAATATCGTAGTCGCCGATGATTGAACCTTTGGAATTTAAAAGTGGAATGTTTAAAAGAGAAAGAAAGGGGGCGAATTTGGTGGGAATGCGAAATTTTATGATATTTGGATCTTGAGTTTCAACAACAATATTGGGAATAGAAAACTTTATACCCGAAGCTTTGACCTCTTCTCCATTGTTCCACTTGAGTCCTGATTTTAAGTAAAAGGTGTAGGTATTTCCACCATCTTCAATATCCCATTTTTCGGCAAGTCCTGGTGATGGCTGAAGTTCTGAGTCGATTGAAACAAGACCGGCATTTAGATAATCGATGATATAGGAAGGCAACTGCCCAGCTCCAAACTGGCCCACGATACCCACCTTAAGCTCTGATGCTCTGCTAGGCATGTTTTGGGTGAGAATGTTGGCAAGAAGAGAAATTACAACTGTAATAATGACGCTAATTACAATTTGCTTGCTGTACTTTTGAAGGAATCCTTTGATAAACCAGATTCTTTCTCTTATCTTCTTGATCATTTCCAAATAGCAATATTAAGAAAGGAAAACACGACAAATATTACGGCAACGCCAATTGTGGCTAAATAAATCATTTTTTCGGGGCCACGTTTGGTGTGGAGTCCGCTTTGAGTTACAGAGGAGAATCCTGAACCTAAAGACGTTTCTTTTGATTGCAGGGTGACTAAAATGATTAGAATCAAAGACAGCAGTATTTGGATGATGAGTGTTAGCTTCATGAAACAATTATAACGCCTCGCAGACTAATCTGAGTCTTTCTTGATAATCCACACAATACCATTGTGAAAAAGATTTAGGAAACTAGAGGCAACAACAAATGACAAGAACAAGTTTAGATGAAAGGCGGGAACGCTGAAACCTTGATAATTAAATCCCGGAAAATCATAAGGAGAGATGCTGATACCGCTTACGATAAGGGGTAACAAAAAGAGAGTGATTAAACTCACTGCCCACGAAAAAAGATTAAGAGTAATAAGGTTTATCGGAAGAAGAAGCAGCTTGATAATCGGCTTAACGATTTTGTTTAATAGTAGCCAGATTACGGCTGCTGTAACTAGGGTTTTGGCATCGTGAATGATGGAGAAGCCAGGATAGACGGCGTCAACTAAAAATATGACGAGTAAATTAATCAATATGGCCCGAAGAAAGGCTTTCATATTACTAGTATAGATTATGAAAGAAAAGATTTTTGTCTTTTTTTGATATGAAAAGTGGTGGCAAAACGATGCGCTTCATCTCTAATATTCCTAAATAGGTTCAAAACCGGGTCTTCGAGATTTAGATTTAGTGAAGTAATATTTTGACTGTCGTAAAAATAGATTGTTTCTCTTTTTTTGGCCAGAGCAATGGTGGAAATATTGGATGGTATGACAGAAGAGACAATCGATAGCTGTGGTACTCCCCCATCGAGAACAATTAAATCGGGCATTCCCCATTCGGGATGATTAAATCTTCTTGAGAGAATTTCTTTCATGGCGTGAGGATCTGATCTTTCCTCACCTTTGATATTGAAATGACGATAGAGAGAGGGTTCGGGTCTTCCGTTGATAAAGACGGCCATCGAGCCCACATAGTTTTCTCCTTGAAGGTGAGCGAGGTCATAACACTCGATTCTGACTGGAGGTTGGGTGAGCAAGGGGTGATTTAGAGTGTCAACAATAAGATGTTGAAGCTGATCTGTGGCGTCGGACAGCTTAAGCAGAAGACTAGAATTTTGAGTTTTCAAAGCCTGATCAAGACTATTTATTTTTAATTTAATAGTGTTCGCCTGCTCGAAGTTTTGTTTTTTGATGGCAGTTTTTATTTGACGATTGAGGCTTCTTTCAAGCTGAACAAACTGACCCGAAAGAAATTTTTTGATTAAGCCAAGATGTCTGTGATATTGTTTGGGGGTAATGAGAGATTGGCAAGCTCCTGGGCACTGGTTGAGGTGATAGTTAAAACAGGCGCGACTGTGAGTGTTAAATGGAGCGTTGCAGTAACCAAAGATCCGTCTGCTGAGTTTTATCAGAGTCTGCGCTGTTTTACCGGAGGTATATGGTCCGAAAACTTGTTTTTTGTAGTCGTCGAGTTCGAGTTGGCGAATGTCTGTGGCATGAATAATTTTAATTTTGGTATCGGGCTCGTTGGTAAAAATGATGTAGATGTTTGATTTTCCATCTTTGGTGATGGCGTTATATCGGGGCTGGTAGGTTTTGATGAAATTCGACTCGGTAATGACAGCTTCCAAATCATTGTTTACGATCTTGAGATACAAAGTTTCCGTTTGAGGAATAAAATTTAGAGCCTTGGTGGTACCTTCCTGAAAACCTTCGTAGTGTTGCTTGATGCGCGTTTTTAGACTTATGGACTTACCGATATACAACGGTTTTTTGTTTTCGTCTTCGAAGATGTATACGCCTGGCAATGAAGGCAGTGAGTCCCAAAAGGAAGCCGATGACGGCAAGAAGCGCAGTCTGAGGAACTGAGGGCGCAATGATGACTGATTGTTCGAATCGGATTCCATTGATATAGATTATAGCTTTTGTTTTGATTTGACCGACAATTGGCTGTTTTATCAGCTTTATTTTTAGATCTGTGATTCCAAAAGGCGGAACAGTAATGAACTGTTCGGTTTCGGCAATATATTCGTTTTTCTCTGTGATAGTATTGCCGGAATATGATACTCCAGATAGATTGTTGATTTCAAAAATCAGCTCACGACCCTCTTGTTTTGAGGTGGTGATGGAAAAACTTGGCTCAGGAAAGGCTACAGCTTCAGCCGGATCGATCGCAATATCCTTTGTTTTTTCCTGCTTGTATTTATAACCTCCGGCAGGAATTGGGTAGTCGGGATTTATACCATGAATGGCAAAAACAATGTGATTGAAATCGAGCTTGTTGAAGTAATCTATTCCCCTGGTGGTGTTTGACCAAGTTGGATCAACTTGTACCCAAGTGTTGGTAGATTTGTTGTAGTACTCAGGCCAAGCATGAAGAACATCTTGGGTAAGCGATAGGGGTTTTAGATCGGGATTCTCTGAGATGGCGAAGCCCTCCAGCTCTCGTGAATGAATTCCTGCTTTTCTAGCTAAGCTAACAAAAACATTAGCAAAATCAGTACAAATTGCGCTTTGATTGTTGATGAGGGACTCGGCAGCAGGTGTTTTCTGAGATTTTTGTCGGTTGACCTTTTCGTAGTCGTATTTCATTTTGGCGGTGACGAAGTCGTAAATTGCCTTAGGGGTGGTGAGATTTTTTATGTCTGGCGTGGTAAAAACACCGTTGTCGAAGTTCCAGATTGCGTTTGATAGCAAAAGTTTGTCTGAAGGAGTTTGTGTGGTGGACTTAGGTAAAAAGTTTAGTTTGACAAAAAGAGATAGCGATATTTCGAGATTACTGTTTGGCTCTAGAGAGTATTTAGCAAGATAGTTACCATCTTCATCGACGGTAATTTTGAGTGGTTTTGGTTCTAGCTTTTCATAGTAGACAGTTTGATATGCTGTATCCGGAGGAAGCGCAATTTCGGATGATACCTTTGTTTTGGAGTCATTTACCAGATGATATGAAATGTTTCCTTTGTAAAACTGAGTTTGACCAAAAACAGCACTGATAGTTTTGTTACCTAGACTATTGCCGTTGAAATAATAGGTATTTTTATTGATAGTATCTGGCTTGGGGTCGATGTATGCCGGAACGGGAAAATTTTCCGGAACTGAAACGACAACTGTACGACTGGAAATGTTTTCGTCTGTTTCTTGTCGAGGAACGTTTACCTGCCAGGTATTGCCGAACTTGGTGGCGATGTCGGTGGTGTCATACTCAATCATAAATGAGTGGACTTTGTCTTTGCCAACAACTTTATTGGCAAAGGGAAACGAAATAGTGGTTTGATTGATGGTTTTGACAATCTCCGGAATGATGATGGTCCCTTCATCGGTGACCTTGACATTGCTCACTTTGGTTTCATTTATGTTTAAGCCAAAGTCTGTGGCATAGACGACAGACAGATTATTTTTTTGATTAATCAGAAAGGTAACGTGGGTATTGCCACTCTGATCGACACGATAATAGTTTTGGAAATCTGTACTAAACTTGACGATAGCGTCTGATGTTGGAGCGAAAATGAGTGAAAAAATGAAGAAGAGAAAAGCTTGGGTTAGTGCAAAAACTCTCTTCATCATCTATTGATATTACAACAGAAGTTTCTTTAATTCCTGTGAGGTTGGCGTGTCAAAATGATCGGCCACTTTTTGAGGACTGCCTGTGGCTATTACCTCTCCTCCGGCATTACCCCCCTCTGGCCCCATGTCGATTAAATAATCTGCATTTTTGATAACATCCAGATTGTGTTCGATGACAATGACCGTGTTGTTTTGGTTGACTAGATCTACCAGTGTCTGAACTAATTTATTTAAATCATCAAAATGTAAACCTGTGGTTGGCTCATCTAGTATATAAACAGTGTGGCCATTGCCAGTTTTGGCTAACTCTGTGGCCAGCTTTACGCGCTGAGCCTCTCCCCCAGAAAGTGTGGGAGCTGATTGACCAAGCTTAATGTAGCCAAGGCCGACCTTACGAATCGTGTCTAGCTTTTTGCTTATGGTGGGAATGTTTTTGAAAAAGATGGCGGCTTCGTCCATCGTCATATTTAGGACATCGGCGATATTTTTGCCTTTGTACTCGACTTCCAGAGTTGGCTCATTGAATCTGGCTCCTTTACAGGTGTCGCAAGTAATGTAGATATCTCCCATAAACTGCATCTCAATCTTGATTTGCCCATCTCCCTGACAGGTTTCGCAACGACCCCCTTTGACATTGAAACTAAATCTACCCGGACCATAGCCACGGTAGCGAGCTTCTTGGGTGTTGGAGAAAAGTGTGCGAACAAAATCAAAAACTTTGGTATAAGTAGCAGGATTACTGCGAGGAGTTTTCCCAATTGGACTTTGATCAATTAAAGAAACTCTTTTGACCGCATCCGGTATCAAAATAGAACCAAAAGAGATGTCTTCTTTGCGATGCATTGGATTTAACTTCTGAGATAGTGCTTCATACAAAGTTTCAACAACCAGTGAGGATTTTCCGGAACCGGAAACGCCGGTAACGGCCACAAAACGATTAAGAGGAAACTCAACATCAACATCTTTAAGATTGTGGTGATTGCATCCTGTGAGGCGAATTGAACCCATACTCTCCGGAGGATTTTTGGGTTTATTGGCGATTATTTTATTAACGCCAGAAATGTATTTGCCGGTAATACAGCTGGACTTTTTCATTTCCTCGATAGTTCCTTGAAAAGTAATCTTGCCACCCAGCTCTCCAGCATGTGGTCCAAACTCAACCAACTCATCTGCCGATTCCATGGTTTGTTGATCGTGCTCGACAACTACAAGTGAGTTGCCAAGATTAACTAGCTCCTGAAGAGTTTTGATGAGCTTAGCGTTATCTCTTTGATGGAGACCGATGGTTGGTTCATCAAGAACATAGAGAATACCGGTGAGGCGAGAACCAATTTGGCTGGCCAGACGGATACGCTGAAGTTCACCGCCCGAAAGAGTACCAGACTCGCGACCAAGGGTGAGATAGTCAAGGCCTACGGAAACCAGAAAACTGAGTCTGTCCCCTATTTCTTTAACAATCGACTCACTAATTTTTTGCTCGGAGATTGTGAGTTTTTTGTTTAATTCGTTGAAGAAAGTTACATCTTTTTCGATGGATTGAGATGTGACTTCAGAAATTGATTTGCCATCAACATGAACGGCCAAAACTTCCGGCTTAAGACGTCGCCCTTCACAAACCGGACAGGTTTTTTTGATTAAGTATTTTTCGATTTCTTCTTTAAGAGCGTCTGAACTGGTTTCGGTATAGCGTCGTTCAAACTCTTTAGCTAGACCTTCGTATTTACTTTTCCATGATACTGTTTTGCCATGACGATTAATTCCTTTGACAGAGTATATTTTGTCTCCTGTTCCGGAAAACAAGACTCGACTTTGTTTTTCGGTCATTTGAGATAAGGGGGTGGTTGGAGCAAAATCGATCGAAGACATGGCCTCGACGACAAGCTTGGCTAGCCAAGTGCGCATTTCAAACTGTGAAGCGAGAGGAATAATGGCTCCTTCGTATAGGGTGAGGGATGGAGAAATAATACTGTCTGTGTCTAGAACCATTTTGGTACCCAAACCAGTACATTCAGGACAAGCGCCATCAGGAGCGTTAAATGAAAAATAGCGTGGCTCGATTTCTGGAATAGAGATATTACAGACAGGACAGGCTAATTTCTGGGAAAAGAGGTGGTCCTCCATGTGCTCCGGATTTTCGGGGAAAGAAAGTGAGGGGTCTTCGATGATACTAATTACACTTTCACCATCAGCCATTTTGATCGATTGTTCGATAGAGTCAATGAGGCGATTTTTTTCATATTCTGTGCCGCCGTTGACTTGACCAATGACAAGTTTGTCGATAACAGCTTCGATATTGTGGCGATTATTTTTAAATAGTGTAAGGGTGGACTGAGTAGAAAGAATTTTGCCATCGACTCTGACTTCGGCAATTCCCTGCTTGTTTAGACTGGGAAAAAGATCAACAAACTCCCCTTTTTGATTTTTGACTAAGGGAGCAAGAATCATGACTCTTGTACCTTTTTGTTTGGTAAAAGAAGGGTGAGAAACTGCTAGTTCAACGACGGCTTTGTAGATCTGATTGATATCTTGGGGCATAATCTCACGACCACATTTGGGACAGTGAGGATGGCCAATGCGTGCAAAGAGTAAACGAAGATAGTCGTAGATTTCGGTAACAGTTCCAACAGTACTGCGCGGATTGTGACTGCCTTGTTTTTGATCAATAAGGATGGCCGGAGAAAGACCTTCGATCTGATCTACATCAGGCTTGTCCATGACTCCCAAGAACTGTCTGGCATATGAGCTGAGTGACTCGACATAGCGGCGCTGACCTTCGGCATAGATAGTGTCGTGAGCCATGCTAGATTTGCCACTTCCGGAAACTCCGGTAAAGACCACTAACTTATTTTTGGGAATGATCAAATCAACATTTTTGAGGTTATGCTGACAAGCACCACGAATGATGAGATGGGTTGTGGGTGATATTTCTGGCATAACACTCTATTTTAGCATTTATCACCCAAGAATACCCGAACTGATATAGGAAATAGGCCTATAGCTTGACTATTTATGGGTTTTATGGTATATTCTAGGACATCTGTTATCTTTAACAGAAATACATTTAGGAGAATAGAATGCGGTACATTGTCGACATTAAAAGCCCGAAGTTGGGCGAAATTGCTTTTAATAAGGAAACTGGCCAGCCATTTAAATGGAATGGTCTACAGTGGGTTGCTTTGCAACCCATACCCAATAAACTGGACAAACGCCATCCAAAATCGCGCTAATCCATCCAGCAATAGCTCTCGATAAATTCGGGAGCTATTTTTTTACTTTTTTTTATTACCATTTTGAAAATTTTATGTGTATTATTTATTAATGACTGATTACTCTGAGTTTGCACCAAATAAATATGCTGCAGAAGGTTTGCGAAAAGAAGTTGAAGAGCTTATGGATGAAGGCAGGACTGAAGCAGAGGCTCTGAGAGAAGCAGCAACAGTGATGAGTGGGGCAGGAGATAATCCTAAAGGAGGCACTGTTGAAGCTATACAGACATGTTACGCTCTCGGAGGTAACCCAGTTAAAGGTTTGACAGGTGATGATGCCCCCCTGGATCGTAATGATGAGTTTGCTAAGAACGAAGAGGAAAGACACGCTGCTGCTGATGCAGGTGTAGATGACGCTGAAGCATGGCTGATGCAAAATGACCCAGAATATTTCAAAAGAAAAGATCAAAGTATTGTAAAAAAACACTCAGATCGCCGTTAAGATTTACTGAAGTTTTTTGATGGTGTCGCGATAGCGAGCGGCAAGCTCGAAGTTCCAGGAGTTGGCAGCCTGAGTCATCATTTTCTTGAGTTTTAGAATGAGTGCCTTTTTCTTTTGTGGTGTAAGCGACTCGGCATTTACATCCTCTATTTCTGTCCAGCCAAACTCAGCCAACTCTTTTATTCTTGGCGCCGGTGCACTTTGATCGCGATGAAGAAGAGCTTCTCTAATGGGCTTGTTGATACCAACTGGCGTGATGCCGTGTTTTTGGTTGTAAAAATCTTGAGTGATGCGTCGACGAGCTGTTTCTTTCATGGCAATATCCATGGATTTGGAAATCTTATCGGCATAAAGAATTACTTGACCGTTTACATGGCGAGCAGCTCGACCCATGGTTTGAATCAGCGCAGTTGGAGTTCTTAAAAACCCTTCTTTGTCGGCGTCTAGAATGGCGACCAGAGAAACTTCTGGCAGATCAAGCCCTTCACGCAAAAGATTGATACCCACCAAACAATCTACATTCCCCAAACGAAGACTTTCTAGAATATCGGCACGATCAAGAGTTTTGACATCGGAGTGAAGATACTCAACTTTGATTTTGTATTTATCTCTTAAATGTTCGGAAAGATCCTCGGCCATTTTTTTGGTCATGGTGAGAATGAGGGTTCTTTCTCCTTTTTCTTTTCGTTCTAACACTTCACGACTAATGTCTTCAATTTGACCTTTAACCGGACGAACAAATACTTCTGGATCAAGAAGACCGGTGGGTCTGATTAATTGCTCGGCAACGGTAGGAATATCGCTGGACTTGGATAAGGAGAGTTCGTAGTCACCAGGTGTAGCGGAACAGTAAAGGTTTTGAGGGGTGCGTGATTGAAACTCAGTGAAGGTAAGAGGGCGGTTGTCTTTGGCACTAGGCAAGCGGAAACCATAATTTATTAAGTTTTCTTTTCTGGCTTGATCACCGTTGTACATACCTCTAATCTGAGGCAGACTAATGTGCGATTCATCGATGACAGTGAGAAAGCCCTTTTTGTGGAATTTCTTGGCGTTGTAGTGAAAATACTCAAGAAGAGAGTTGGGTGAGTCCCCCGGCTTGCGTCCGTCGAAGTAGCGAGAGTAATTCTCAATACCGTTGACGTAGCCAACTTCTTCAAGCATCGACAGATCGTAGTTCACTTTTTGTTCGATGCGGTAAGCTTCGATCATTTTGCCTTCACTCTTGAATTTTTCTACTTGTAGTCTTAGATCTTTTCGAATGTTTTCGATGGCATCGGCTTGAGTTCTAGGATCGGTGATGTAAAGCTTGGCAGGGCTAATAGTAACCCAGTTGTTCTTTTCAAGATCAGGATCATCGATCTTAGTAAAGTTGTACGGGTCGAGAATGTCAATATTTTTGAGAACATTACCTTCAAATATCATAGAGATAACGATGTCTTTATACGATGGATATAGCTGAACTGTGCTGCCAATGGCTCTAAAAGTACCTCTCGAAAGCTCTGAGCTGGTTCTGGTGTACTGAAGGTCACCCAGCCTCATTAGAACTGTGTCTCGGGAAATTACCTGACCTCTAGCTAAGTAGAAGATATTTTTTTCTTGGTCTAGAGGAGAGCCGATGTTGTAGATACATGATACGGAGGCAATGACGATACTGTCTGGGCGTGAGAGTAGATTGGCTGTTGTAGTTAACCTTAATTTATCGATTTCAGGATTGATATCGGCTTCTTTTTCGATGTAGGTATCTGATGATGGTAAATAGGCCTCAGGCTGATAATAGTCGTAGTAACTTATAAAATAGCTGACCGCGTTGTCTGGGAAGTAATCACGAAACTCTTGATATAGTTGGCTAGCTAGTGTTTTGTTGTGACAAACGACAAGAGTGGGAAGCTGGGTTTTTTCGATGACTTTGGCAACAGTAAATGTTTTGCCTGAGCCGGTGACTCCTAATAAAGTCTGATGCGGATTACCTTTGGCGATGGCTGCGGAAAGCTGCTCAATCGCTTGAGGCTGATCACCAGTTGGTTCGTAGTCTGATTTTATTTTGAATTCCACAGCTATATTTTAACCGATTTACCCGAAATGACGTACTCCCCGGGTAGACCTTCGGTCTTCACCCGGGGTTTCTGGTTGTT
>CAZENT010000011.1:0-4854 GCA_964513845.1 uncultured Pseudomonadales bacterium
ATTCATCCCCGGGTTCGTGGTTCCTCACCCGGGGTTTCCTGTTAGGTACAAAAAAGCCCGGTCTGATGACCGGGCGGTGTTGATGGCTCAATTTTTGTATTTTCCTTCGATTTTATAGCGAAGTGAGACCATCATTAGAGCGGCCTCTCTGTCAACAACTTCTTTATACAACTTTTCCCCTTCCTCTTTTTCTTTGGGAGTTTTGGCTTCAGAAATGAAATTGATGACATTGGCCAGGTTGTTAGTAAGGATGGTTGTACCATTTTTTTTGATTGGATAGTGGTAGACAAAACCTCCCGTCAAAATTTCTACCTTACCACTTGATTCATCTTCTTGAGTGACGATTTGAGAGTTTTGGTCTTTTAGAAGACCATGAATGAAGTCAATTAACCATTTGAACATGCTTTCCTCCTGTTAAACTGCGAGTGTGAGCTCTTGCTGTGGATTATAGCACTGGATAGGTAAATCTCATCGCTTGACTTTTGGGTATTGTTTGGTAATAATGGAAATATGACCGTAACACTTTACCGAAGACAAAGACAGATTGTGGAATTTATTTCCCAGTTTATCCAAAAGAATGGTTACTCCCCCACCCTTTCCGAAATTGCAGGAGCTATTGGTGTTTCATCTCTCGCCACAGTTCACGAACACCTTCAAGCTCTAGAAAAGAAAAACATCATTAAAAAATTCGAAGGGGCTATACGAGGAATTTCTTTGGTAGATCGAGGAAGTGTAGAAACAGCTTCGATCGAGCTACCAATTCTTGGCTTTATTGCTGCCGGTAGGCCAATTGAGCCTCTTACTGATCCAAACGCATCTATGAAAGTGGCATCATCTATGGTTTCCGGTAAAAAAAGAGCCTTTGTTTTACAAGTTAAAGGTGACTCGATGATCGAAGAGGGTATTTTTGATCACGATTACGTAATTATTGAAGAGTGCGATGCAACAGGGGTTAAAGATGGCGATATTGTGGTCGCCCTGTTGGAGAATGGTTTGGCCACACTCAAAAGATTTTTCCGTGAGAGAACCAGGGTTCGTTTGGAGCCAGCTAACTCATCCATGTCCCCTATCTTTGCCATTAACGTCAAGGTGCAAGGTAAGTGCGTGGGAGTAATTCGTAAGTTTTCTTAAGTTTGATAAGCTAAAATAGAGCTTATGAAATTAACCTTAGTTGGTTTGCCTATTGGAAATGTTGAGGATATTTCTTTGCGCGTCCTGAAAACTCTACAGGAAGCTAAGTATTTAATTTGTGAGGATAGTCGTATGTTCAACAATTTGTGGAGCAAGCTAATGACTTTAGGTCATGTGCAAAAATTCACCGGAACAATAAGATTTGTTAACGATTTTAATGAAGCTCGAGTATTACCCAGAATTTTGGCTGAAATCTGCTCTTTGGAGTCTGTTGTTTTGGTGTCTGACGCCGGCATGCCTTTGATATCGGATCCGGGATATAAATTGGTCAACAGTGTTCTGGATATGAAAGGTGAAGTTGATGTAGTTCCCGGCCCGACTGCCGAAAGTGCGGCTTTGGCTGTGTCCGGTTTGCCAACTGATCGCTATCTATTTGTAGGATTTTTACCTAAAAAAATTGGCAAAAGAACTAGCGTTCTAACTACGATTCACGAGATGGGAGCCATCTCAAAAATGACAGCCGTGATTTATGAAAATCCTTTAAGGTTGCAAAAAATACTTCCAGAGACAATTGCCATATTTGGCGGTGACACTCCTGCTTGCTTGGCAGTTGACCTGACTAAAGTATCCCAAAAAATTATTCGGGGTAGTTTGTCCGCGCTTTTAGTCTCTTCTCAAGAAAAAAGAATTAAAGGTGAATTGGTATTACTTATATCAGTAGGCAAATAAAAAACACCCCTTTGAAGAGGTGTTTTTGTCAGACTAATAAATTTTTTCTGGTGAAGCGGTGATCATCACTGAAAACATTACGCTTCCGTTTGGATATACTACAGGGGTTACATATTGAAAAGTAAACACACTATTTTGCTTTTCAAGTTCTTGCAACCTTTCCCTTACAGCTTTTTCCAGCCCCATTGCTGACCCTGCCGTAACAAACGCTACTTGAGTCATGTCAATTAACCTCCTATGTTAAAGTTTGATGATATTATATAGGATATATTTGCAATGTCAAGTTTCTCTGACAATTAAGTCCTTGCCATTCATCTCAGCTGGAATAGGAATACTCATTAAATTTAAAATTGTAGGAGCGATATCACCAAGTTTTCCTGGCTGAAGCTTAAATTTAGTGTCGGTTGAATGATAGATGATAAGGGGCACCGGCTGACTGGAGTGCTGAGTGTCAACCTTGCCTGTTTTGAGATCGATTAAGCCTTCTGCGTTGCCATGATCAGCAGTGATTATCAAATATGATCCCGTTTCTTTTGCCAGATTCACCAGCTCGACCAATGCGTCGTCTGACGCCTTGATAGCTTCGATGGTTTTATCAATCTTCCCGGTGTGTGCCACCATGTCGGGACAGGCAATGTTGATTACCGAAAATGAAAAAATGCCCTCCTTAATTTTTTGTTGAAATTCCTCTACCAATTTATCGGTCGACATTCGCGGAGCCAAATCGTACGTAGCCACTTTTTTTGAATCAATAAAGAGATGGGTTTCTCCAGGAAAGGCTTTCTCATTTTGGCCATTAAAATAATAGCTGACCATGGCAATTTTCTCCGTTTCGGCGGCACGCAGTTGATTAAGATTTTGTTTGGAAATGATTTCACCCAGCGTGTTCGTTAATGTGGTGGTCAGAAACATGACGGGATTTTGAAAGTCTTCTCGATATTTCGTCATGGTTACAAACCTAAGATTGGGTATTCCTGACCTAAGAAACATTTCTGTTAACTGCCTTGGTCTGTCGGTGCGAAAGTTAAAAAAGATAACAGCATCCCCGGATTTTATTCTTGATTTACGACAGTCTTTACCGATAGAAACAGGCTCAACAAATTCATCAAGGATATTATCTGCATATGAATTTTCTAAATATTCAGCAGGGTTGAGCTGACAGGCCATACTATCTTTTGTCAGACAATCATAGGCTTTTTGAGTTCTATCAAGACGCTGGTCTCTGTCCATGGCATAGTATCTGCCAATGATGGAAACAATGGAGCCGACACCAATCTCTTTGATTTTTTCTTCAACTATTTTTATTTGCTCTATCGCATTGTCCGGCGGGCTGTCGCGACCATCTGTAATTAAATGAATATAAACGTTTTGGATATTATTTTTTTTGGCAAAGAGCATAAGGGCAAAAAGATGTTCATTGTACGAGTGGACACCTGAGTTGCCAATCATGCCAATTAAATGCAAATTTGATTGGAAGGAAGTAAGGTGCCTGACTGTATCGAGAAGAGCTCTGTTGGTAAAAAAACTACCATCGGCAATGGCCATATTAATTAGTGCCAAGTCCTGAAATACAACTCGGCCGGCACCTATGTTTAAGTGCCCTGTTTCGCTATTACCATCTTGACCTTCGGGCAAGCCAACAGCTTGACCTGAGGCAAGCAGCTGAGTGGAGGGATAGTTTTTGATTAGATGGCTGAAGGTTTGGGGATTGGCGAGATCAATAGCGTTACCGGGACCAGGAGGAGCAATGCCCCATCCGTCTAAAATGCACAAAATTACAGAGTTCCTATCCATTTTTACTTGCCAGATACTCCTGAATAAATGAGAGACGATTGTATTTGGCTACACGCTCACCTCTTCCGGGAGCACCAAACTTGACGAAGTCCGCACCGACACCAACCGCAAAATCAGCCAGGAAGTCTTCATCTGTGTCTCCTGATCGATGTGACACAATAGTTGAGTAGTTATTTTTCCTTGCCAGTTTAATGACCGAGACTGTTTCCGATATTGTGCCAATTTGGTTTGGTTTTATCAGTACAGCATTGCAGGCATTTTTTTGAATGGCTTCCTCAAGACGCTTCTTGTTGGTGACCAGCAAATCGTCCCCCACAATCATTAGTTGTTTACCAATATTACTAGTAAGATCCGACCAGCTTTTCCAGTCATCTTGATCAAACGGATCTTCTATTGAAAGAAGGCTATATTTGCGATTTAGGTCGATAATGAAATCTCTAAACTGTTCACCAGACAAATTGTCTTTAACATCGCTAATTTTGTACTTGCCGTTTTTCATTAGTCCTGATGCGGCGATGTCTAGACCAATAAATACATCCTGATTTAGCTTGTATTTACTTGACTCAATTGTTTCAACTAGTAGTTCAATCGCGTCGGTGTTGCTAAATAAATTGGGAGCAAACCCACCTTCATCTCCAACAGAGTGAATGGCTTTCTTTTCGACTAAAATATTTTTTAAATTGTGATAGAGTTCACTGCCGATTTCCAGTGCTTCTGAAAACTTCTTTTGACTGCTAGGAATGATATGAAATTCTTGGAAGTCTAAGTTTCCTGCACCGTGTTTTCCACCGTTTATAAGATTAAAAATCGGAGTTGGCAGATGAAGAGCTGTTGGGGTTGTGAGACCATACTTGGCGACAGTGTACTGAAAGGTGGGCATATCTTCACAAGCGGCACCCAACTCAAAACAAGATTGAGATACTGATAACATGGCGTTAGCACCAAGTTTTGATTTGTTTTCGGTTCCATCGAGATTTAACAGTATTTGATCAATGTTGTTTTGTTTGGTAGGATCCTGACCAATGATGTACTTACTAATTATCTGATTGACATTGGCAACGGCCTTGAGAACACCCAAGCCGTTAAATCTTTGGGAATCCCCATCACGAATTTCGACCGCTTCTAATCTGCCCGTGGATGCTCCGCTTGGAATAGAGGCCACAGCACCATGATTGTTATCTGTCCAGATGGTGGTTTCGA
>CAZENT010000012.1:0-3321 GCA_964513845.1 uncultured Pseudomonadales bacterium
ATCAGCCAGTGAGCATGAATCAAATCAAACCTCTCTTTGCGTAAAAGGCAAACCAATGCCCATAGCTGACCCAGCAAAAAAAAGGGAATCATCAGGTAATACAAGGGGTTGGATTTAAGCTTATTCAAAATCCCCCCGCCGGACATGGCCAGATTCTCCAAACGATTCAAAAAATAGGGAAAACGGATCACATTGAGTCCGGCCATGGTTTCCTGCCTCTTACTGCCCGGTGTTCGCGGTGACAAAACCGTGACGTCAAAGGAAGCAGCCAGACGGCGGGAGAGTTCAAAAATAAACGCCGGCTCCGTGTCATTTACCCAGCGGGGAAAAGTGGAGGTTAAAACGAGAACACGCGGTCGATGGGTGGAATTATCTTTCATAGGACTTGAATTTATTTTGCATTGAGACGTTTGAATTTCTCTAAAATCTTTGAAATTTGTTATTCCCTTAAAAAACCGTAATCAAGTCTTTTTAAGAGTTTGTTGATTCCAGCCTGCGAGGGAATGACCCTGAAAGGGCGGTTTTCAAAGATCTGACATTGTGATTGAACCAGCCAAGCGGGTTTAACCGTTTACCTGCTTGCAAATTATCGGATGCGCCTCTGTATCACGGCGATGGGCGGCGAGTTCAACAGCAACAGTGTCAGTCTTTTTTCCCAGTTCATCCCAAAAGTTATCGATTTTTTTATCCAGTTTTTCATGAAAATTGTCGATTTTCTGGTTAAGTGTTTCCAATTTAAAATCAACTAACTTAATTTGTTCACATAGTTCTTTTCGAGTATTCTTGATTTCCTGATGAAGGATATCATTCCCTTCCAAAACCAAGTCAAACTTTCCCCGGATGTCTTCTAATAATACTTCCAAATTATTTTTTTCCATAAGCCGCCTCTGATTTTTTTAATTTACTTGATGTCGGGCAATCAGGTTATTAAATAAGCAAGACAAATACACAGACATAACCTTAATTATGATGGAGAATACAATGTGCGTTTTCACCTGTCAACTCAAAACCCCGAATGGCCCGTGTTAAATATGCATCCGGCGGGTTTAATCTTGAAGATTGAAACGCATACCAAACATTCAAATAAAGAAGTTCGTTCCATGAACATGGCTGTTTCTATGACTTCAAAATAAACTTAAATTCTTAAGGGTGTCCCATCATATCTCGCCCATGCTCGCATATCATCGGCAGAAACCGCTCAACCTTGACATCTCATATATTATAATATATCAAATCCAACAAAAACAATTACGGTTTGTTTGGAGGCAAAGACCATGGGAAAAACAATAAGCATCTATTTAAATGATGATTTGTTGAGGATGCTGGAATCATCCGGCGCCAACCCTTCAAGCACCATACAAAACGCCCTGAAGAATTACTTTTTACCCGGTGACAGGAAGGCTGCTTTCGATCTGGTCGCTGAAATAGCAAAGGATTTAGGGGAAACGCACACATGTAATACAGTTATTGACGAGTGGATTAGCGAAAGGGATAATGACACATGGTAATCGGACTGGATACGGGTTTCTTTGTCGCGTTAATGCAAAAAGAAAAAGAAGCGGTTCGTTTTTGGAAGGATCTTTCTCTTTCCGAAATACCACCTGTTGTTTCAATTTTAACAATCGGCGAATTGCTTTATGTCTCTTTTCGCTTAAATCAACCGGACCTGGGAAAACAACTTGCAGAAAATATTTTTGTAGCGGCGAATGTAGTCCCTGTCGAGAGGGAAGTTGCGGAAAAAGCGGCTGGGTTAAAGGCCAGCATCGGGATTCCCTACGTTGATTCCCTTATACTCGCTACATTTGTAATTTCCCGATGCAAGGAAATTCACACAACCGACAAAAATCATTTTTCCAGAATCAACATAAAGGGAATGAGGCTTGTTTTTCACAATTTAAAAAAGCATAACCCCTAATGCGGGGAACACGGCATGGACATGGCTGTTTCTATGGCTTCAAAATAAACCTAAACTCTTAAGGGTGTCCCCTATCCTCCCTTAGTGGTGCAATGGAATTAGCTGATGCGCTAATAGCAGCGACATGCATCAATACATCAGAAATGTTGATCACAGGGAATGAAAAGCATTACAAGAGCATACCAAACATTCAAATAAAGAAGTTCGTTCCATGAACATGGCTGTTTCTATGACTTCAAAATAAACTTAAATTCTTAAGGGTGTCCCATCATATCTCGCCCATGCTCGCATATCATCGGCAGAAACCGCTCAACCTTGACATCTCATATATTATAATATATCAAATCCAACAAAAACAATTACGGTTTGTTTGGAGGCAAAGACCATGGGAAAAACAATAAGCATCTATTTAAATGATGATTTGTTGAGGATGCTGGAATCATCCGGCGCCAACCCTTCAAGCACCATACAAAACGCCCTGAAGAATTACTTTTTACCCGGTGACAGGAAGGCTGCTTTCGATCTGGTCGCTGAAATAGCAAAGGATTTAGGGGAAACGCACACATGTAATACAGTTATTGACGAGTGGATTAGCGAAAGGGATAATGACACATGGTAATCGGACTGGATACGGGTTTCTTTGTCGCGTTAATGCAAAAAGAAAAAGAAGCGGTTCGTTTTTGGAAGGATCTTTCTCTTTCCGAAATACCACCTGTTGTTTCAATTTTAACAATCGGCGAATTGCTTTATGTCTCTTTTCGCTTAAATCAACCGGACCTGGGAAAACAACTTGCAGAAAATATTTTTGTAGCGGCGAATGTAGTCCCTGTCGAGAGGGAAGTTGCGGAAAAAGCGGCTGGGTTAAAGGCCAGCATCGGGATTCCCTACGTTGATTCCCTTATACTCGCTACATTTGTAATTTCCCGATGCAAGGAAATTCACACAACCGACAAAAATCATTTTTCCAGAATCAACATAAAGGGAATGAGGCTTGTTTTTCACAATTTAAAAAAGCATAACCCCTAATGCGGGGAACACGGCATGGACATGGCTGTTTCTATGGCTTCAAAATAAACCTAAACTCTTAAGGGTGTCCCCTATCCTCCCTTAGTGGTGCAATGGAATTAGCTGATGCGCTAATAGCAGCGACATGCATCAATACATCAGAAATGTTGATCACAGGGAATGAAAAGCATTACAAGAGCATACCAAACATTCAAAGTTCGTTCCATGAACATGGCTGTTTCTATGACTTCACAATAAGCTTAAATTCTTAAGGGTGTCCCTTATTCTCATCCGCAATAAATAATAAAGAAGAATCCTCAATGATTTTCATAAATAAGAAACAAATATATTTTATCATCTTTTTCTTGATACTCGCATGCTCTATAGCCTTCGGGAGAATA
>CAZENT010000013.1:0-2998 GCA_964513845.1 uncultured Pseudomonadales bacterium
TGGCGATGCGCCATGCCGAGTTGTAACCGCAGCCAAGATATTCACCCAGGGCAGAGATACCCCGCAAAATCCGTTTTTCATTTTTAATGTGTCCCATTGCTTTTCATCCTTTTTTTACGTTTCTAACACAAAGGACAAACTTCCCTGACAGACTGTCAAGTGAAAAAAAATGAAGGTGTTGCGCTTTTATTGCGCTATTTTTATTGTCACTGACAAAAGAAAAACGCAAGTCATTGTTTGACCTGCGTTCTACTGGTTTTTTGATGTTGCGTTTAGCGATGCATATTTTTTTTATTTGTGTTTAGAATTATACTTATTGATTATTCTACCAAATGCAGATTCATTCCTATCGCAGCGATTGGACCCAAGATCAAGCTCCAGTCCAAAGACCGACTCAAGCTGTATACGGTTTAAGCCAAACACCTCTCCGAACCTCCATGCGTTTGCCTTAGCTCCGTGTTTTTTTAATGTGATGCATTTTTTCCCGGGAGGAATGACTTTCTTTTCAATCACACTCTGCCACGCCTCGGGAAGCACATCACCTTCAACAAATGGCTTCAATTCCATCGCCAACTGATAATAGTTGATTTGAGTAGTATTTATTCTTTCGTAAATACGATCCGACAATTCTTTAAGATCATTGAATGATTCTAAGATTGGGCCCATAGTATCATTGCTAAATCCTCTGTCCTTAATAAGAATGATTCTGTTTTGAATAAGCTCTCGGATCTTTGAGATTCGGCCCAGGTTGTTGTTACTCACCAGTTCCTCTTTATAATATTCCAGATTATTCATCATGGATTCCATTAACCATTTTGTCTTAACCTTCGATTCCACATATCTTCGAGCTTGTTGTTCGTGATAATCAGTCAAATATTTCAGATATAATTTTGCAGAAGATTCTTCATCTGCCTGTATGTAAAAAGATTTTTTGGGCTTATCGCTTATCACCCTTTTGTAATAGTACTTTATTTCCGGGTCAATATAGCGTAAAAATCTCCTTCTTGGATCTACCTTAAAATCAAACAGGAAGTGCTGGTATTCTAACAGTCTGTTTTGTAACGTACCGATGTAGCCATCCACATTTAGAAGATCTTGGTTGTCTTGAGCAAGCCTCTTTTTCTCATTCTCTACAAAATCATTGATGCTTCTATATTTGCTTCTGAGATATGATTTTTCCAGCAATTCTTCGTTGGAGAAATAGTCCCTCGTCCATCCATCGCTGGTTAACTTTATTTCCTTTGTGAAAAAGTCATGTAACTTCTCAATTCTTTCATCCGTAGTCATTTTACTCCCCTCCCATTTTTAATATGATTCTGGATCAATGAATAATTTACTGTTGATTTCCCTTCGCTTTCGAGGTGACGCCATTCCCTGATAGCCCCTGAGAATGTTTTTCCCGTTGCTATGCCCAACCATTCCATCTATGAAGGCATCAGATACCATGTGCCACGTTAATGTAGTGATATATGAATTTCTTGCTGTTGATGCTGAAACAGCTCTGATATTTAGATCTCGGCAAACCTTGATCATGCCATTACGAATATCAGCATTAAAGTCATGCACCCGATTGGTAATTGCTGTTTCGGTCTGAGCATTAAGAAGTATTTGCGGGAAAACACGTTGCCCTATTTTCGGTTCGGCAGCGTATCTTCTTAGAAGATCTTCCAATTCCGGAATAATCGGAATGAATACCCTTACCGGTTTTTTGTTCCTGGTCTTTGCCCTCACGAAACTAAGTTCATTGTCGTGAAAGTAGTGTTCATCATATTCAAGGGTTGCCAGATCCCTTAGGTTTGAACCATTGCACAGGTAAAGAATGATCCACCAGTCTGCTGACCATTTGTTTGGTCCATCCGGATAATCCCTGATTTTAATTATATCGGGAACTGTAAGGAAATCATCTTGGCGTCGCTCTCCTTCGGGAATTTTGAACTTTGGAACGGATCTTATCAGTCTATTCCTTTGTAGCTCATAAAGCACTCCACGAAAGGCCCTAAGATAAAAAGACTGAGTGGCCAGTGTATTTCCCTGCCCTTCCATGAAATCAATCCAACCCTGAATCATGTCGATGGTCACATCTCTGGGAAGAATCTTTGTTGAGGCTCCCAAAATAGCCGTTCTTCTGGCATGTGGATCTCTTTCTTCTATCCTTCGGACCTCACACCCCAATGATCTATAAAATGATGAGGCGGCTGAAATAAATTGATTTTTTGTTTGCGCTGCCTTTTTTGTCTCAGCATAGGCCAACCAATAATCAAGTAATGTGGTATCGCTTGGTGTGTTTCGTTTGCTTAATAGAGATTTTAGCGCTTCGAGGGAAAACATATTTTGTTCTAATAGGGAAATCACTTCACTTGCAACCCTATCAAAAATTTTTTCAATGCGGTTTTTTATCTGTGCGAACTCACCCCGCACTCCCTTGGACCGTAAGACCTGAAGATGTGCTTCAGGTGTCAACTTTATACCGGTACGATAATACCACACTTTCCTTTTATATGTAACCCTTACAGATACGGGAAACTGTTCTTCACGATGGTGGCGAGTGTCGAGTGTAGCGGCTAAAAATACGCCTTCAATTTGCCTTATAAAGATCGGTTCAATGCCAGTTTCTTTCATGGTATCTAATATTCATTTCTACCCAAATGTTGTTCCACAGTCAAAATAAAAGGGAAAACAAACGGAAAACAAAAGTGCAAACTAATACCCATTTATGCAAATAATTAAAAATAATAAAAACGTTTATTCCATTATTTTCCAATTCTTTACAAATTTTTACAAATATTGAAAAATAGAGAAAAATAGATATTAATATGCATGGGGTGCAAGGGGTCGAATGTTCGAGTCATTTCGCCCCGACTTTGAAAATCAGGCGGTTATACATTTATTTGTGTAACCGCTTATTTTTTCATCTGTCTTGTCTCCAATTTTCTCTTCTCACACCTCACTCTTCACTTCTCACTCCTCACTCTTCACTCTTCACTTCTCACACCTCACC
>CAZENT010000014.1:0-2673 GCA_964513845.1 uncultured Pseudomonadales bacterium
TTTAACATAGTTTGAGTTTTGACGTTTTAAGAGCGCCAGGTTCGGTAATTAACCTAGTGATTATACACCCTATGGGGTATGTTTGCTATCTACTTGCTGAACTTATTGGTGAGTTTGACTAAGTGAGCGGAGTAAACAATTTGACGCACTTCACCATCTTCACTTTCAATCTGATCAGTATCAGCGATTTTTTGATATTGTTGGAGATAGTTTGAAAGAGCATTCTTGAGTTCTTTTAGCTCCTGGCGCATGTCTTTGATCTTTTGATTAAGTGAAGCGTTTGAAGGAGATTTGAGTACGTTTTGTTTGGCTTCGGCCTTTTTTTTGTTGACTTCTTTTCCTTGTTCGGCAGCTTCTTTGTATCCAGGGTCATTGGCAAGAACATCATTCATCATCTCGTTTTGTTTGGATAGCTCAATTTTGACTGTCTCAATGTGGCTGATGTGAGTTTTGATTAGGTTTTCTATGGCAAAGAGGTTGGTGACTTCTTCGTTGGTACCTGCAGGTAATGTTGTTTGGGTGTTGTTATCGTCCATAAGTTCACATTTTAGACTAAATTCATGATTCTGGAAAGACTAAGAACCTCTCAACAATTTCTTTTTAAGTTGAGCGTACATTTCAGCCACCATCTTGGGAAGGTCATATTGGTGTTGCCATCCCCAGTCGGCTCTGGCTTCTTGATCGTCGATGGATTTTGGCCAAGAGTTTGCTATAGATTGCCTGTTGTCTGGATTGTACTCGACTGAAACGGGAGTGAGCTTTTGTATTTCTTGAGCTAGCTCATCTGCTCTGAAACTTATTGCCGAAAAATTGTATGGTTTGTATATCTCTAACTTGTCTTTGGGTGCGTCCATTAGCTCAAGAGTTCCCCTGATGGCGTCATCCATATACATCATGGGTAAGGTTGTGTCTGCAGATACAAAACAATCATATTTGCCATTTTTTATGGCCTCATAGAAGATGGCAACAGCATAATCTGTTGTTCCACCACCCGGCTCAGCCTTCCAACTAATCAATCCGGGATAGCGAAGAGTTCTAACATCTAAGCCATATTTGAGATGGTAGTAACGACAAAGGAGTTCTCCGGTTACTTTTGTAACGCCATACATGGTTGTTGGTTCGAGAATAGTGTTTTGAGGAGTCTCTTCTCTCGGAGTTGATGGCCCAAAAGCGGCAATGGAGCTTGGCCAAAAGACCTTTATGTTTTTTTGGACTGCAATCTCGAGAATTAATCTTAGGCCGTCGACATTGAGCTGCCAAGTAATCTGGGGATTCTGTTCTCCCCTAGCGGACAACAAGGACACAAGATGGTAAATCTCGTTTATTTGGTACTTTTCAATACAATTTCTGAGCTTTTCTTGGTCTAAGATATCAAATTTTTCTGCAATACCGTCAAATTCTTCAGGGGTGTTGATGTCCATGGCAACGACATTTTCTTTTCCCCACTTTTGCTGAAGAGCGATTACTAACTCACTGCCAATCTGGCCAAAGGCGCCGGTAACAAGTATCTTTTTGGGTTTTTCATCCATAGCGTAATTTTACCGCTTATGAATTGATATGAATAGGACTCGGTCACCTAATCCGCCATTCGAGTCCTAACTTAACAGAACAAAAATATCGCTCCGTAAAGGAGCGATATGTTTAGTTGCCGAGCTAGGACTCGAACCTAGGATATCCTCCTCCAAAGGGAGGCGTCCTACCACTAGACGACTCGGCAATATCAGTTGTATTTTACCATTAGCCTCGCCAAATTACTCTACAGGCTCTTCGGCAAGGGCGAAAATCTTTGTATTTAGCTCTGAATCAAAAATAAGTGATGTTTCCTCCGAAGTATTTGTTTGCACACCCTTGTAGTGCTCAATAATATCAATAATTCCAGGTCGGAAATTTGTTTTTGGCAGTCGGTTGATGTTTAGATACTTTAAGTCGGATAACTTAAAACTTGAAAATTGAGTGTATTTTGAGGGTAGTTCGAGTTTGTAGACAGATACTTGTATGTCAGCAATATTGATATACATAATTGGCTTGATGTGTTTAGGAATTATTTTCCAAGAAAACTGTTGGTCGACTACATTATTTGTAAAAACCTCATTCTGAAGTATTCGTAAAATCGAGTCTTTGATTGGCTCTCCGATTTTTGAGTGACCCATGGGTAGTGAAATATCCCCTTTGTTACCCAACGATGAGCCGGTGAGGCTAAGATCTTTGCCGAACAATACTTTATTTGGATCTTCTTTTGGGGTAATTATTAAAGCTGTTCCCTGCCTGCGAGTTAATCCTAGACGAGTGTAGTGAAGGATTCGATGTAAAGTATTGGTTGATATTTGAAGCGTTTTGGGAGCAAAACGATGGTATACCTTTTCCAGAGGAATTTTATAGTTGGCAAGAAGCCCTAATACAAATAATGATTCAGAAATTTTTGAGTTTGGCCCTGCAGATTTGATAACGCCGAATTTATTTAATATGCGATCGTAACCGGCGAATGAAATGGGAAGATTGTATTTGTGATCTTGAAAAACCTTGTTGATTGAACCAAGCCTGAAGTATTCCAAAACTAAATGCTTTTCAAATTCAGATGGTGGCTGTTTTTTACTAATCACGTAAGAATATTATACTCATACACAAAAAGATTACCGCAAGGGTAATCTTTTCTGGTGGACCCTGAGGGATTCG
>CAZENT010000015.1:0-2465 GCA_964513845.1 uncultured Pseudomonadales bacterium
AAACGAAAGTAGCCATGGCAGGTAAAACAACAAGTATGAGTCAGATTAAACAAATTCTTTATTTATTAAAAGCAGGCAAAGGTGTAAAGACTATTCATTCTATCACCGGCATTGCCCGCAACACGATTAAATCGTACAGAGATAAGGTTAAACTCCTGAACATAGATATCGATGAATTACTCAAACTGGAAGATCCGATTCTTGAGAGTCGTTTCCATGCCGGTAATCCAGCTTATAGCGACAATCGTTTTGAAGTTCTGAAAACACTCATCGATGGCTACGTAAACGAACTGGAAAATCCTAAAAATCATCTGACACGTTATCTTTTATGGAAAGAATACCGCATGTCGTATCCCACTGGTTATGGCTATAGTCAGTTTTGTTATCATCTGAGTCAGCATCAGACAGCCCGCCATCCGGGCATGGTGCTAAGCTCTGAACCAGCCGATAAGTTACTGATTGACTTTGCTGGTGATACGCTTGCGTATGTTGATCTAACAACAGGAGAGTTAATCAATTGTCAGGTATTTGTAGCATGCCTCAAACACACGGATTATTCGTTTGCTATGGCAGTACATACACAATCTATCGACGATTTTATCTTTGCCCTACAGTGCTGCCTTTCCCATATCGGGGGCGTTCCTGTGCAGGTAGTGCCGGATAATTTTAAAGCGGCAGTTGTCAGAGCAAACCGATACGAACCCACTATCAATCAGGTTTTGCAGGACATGGGTAATCATTATGGATTTGCAATTACTCCGGCCCGTGTTGGCAAACCTAAAGATAAAGCACAGGTGGAGGATCAGGTTAAACTGGTTTATCAACGTGTTTACGCAAAGCTACGCAAAAAGATGTTTCATTCTTTAAGTGAGTTGAACCAGGCGATTAGTCAATGTATGCTCGAACATAATCAGACAAGAATGCAACAACATCCCTATACGCGCGAAGAACGCTTTTTATCGTTGGAAAAACCTTTTCTGAAACCTCTTGCACCAACCCCCTTTGAGATTAAGTTTTATGCAACACTAAAAGTGACAAAAAACAATCATATCTATCTGGGACGCGACAAGCATTATTACAGTGTTCCCTATCAGTGGATTGGATGGGAAGTAAAAGTGATTTACACGCATACGATGGTGAGTATTTATGCTTCCGGTCAGCAAGCGGTGAGTCATCTGCGATCCTTTAAGCAAGGAGGCTACACCACTCAAAAAGATCATTTATGCTCCACTCATCAACACTATCTGGATCGTAGCCCCGATTACTATATCAATCTGGCAAAACGAAAATCGGAAGTGTTGGGCCGTTTTGTAACCCTGCTTTTTCAAACAACACGACCGGTGGAACAATTGTACAACAACTGTAATGGTATTTTCCAATTACACAGAGCCACAGATCCCGGGTTGTTCGACAGAGCCTGTCAGGCAGCAATCCACACCGAGAGAATATCGTATGGCTTTTTAAAAAAAATAATCGCATCAAAAGCAATTTACATGACACCAACTCCATTGAAGCCATTGCCCGAACACGACAATTTACGTGGAGCTGAGTACTATGCACAACAATTAGAAATATCCTTTTAAACCCCTCAAAAAATATGATTACACAAATTGAACAACAAATGCGGAGCCTCAGATTAGTTGGAATGGCTCAGGCCTGGAAAGAACTTGAACTTAACCGGCAGCTCTCTGATTTATCCATTAATGATGGACTGACACTATTATTACAAGCTGAACTGCGGGAGAAAACCA
Organism: uncultured Pseudomonadales bacterium; assembly: GCA_964513845.1. Classification (GTDB taxonomy): domain Bacteria; phylum Patescibacteriota; class Microgenomatia; order UBA1400; family MFAQ01; genus UBA2277. Next base: position 1,752 of record CAZENT010000015.1, read on the forward strand.
GCAAACGCTTCGACCGACTCATTAAGAATGCTCATTTTCGTTATCAGGCTGCGATGGAAGAAATAATTTGTTCGGCAGCACGTAATCTTGATAAAAGCTTAATCGAAGAATTAAGTACTATCAATTACATTGTTAAAGGAATACCCATCCTGATTTGTGGTGCTTCCGGTTCCGGAAAAAGTTTTCTGGCATCTGCTTTAGGGCATCAGGCCTGCTATTTGGGTAAAAAAGTTGCATATTACAATACCCAAAAACTTATTGCAAAATTACGTATGTCTCGGGTAGATGGTACATACTTCAACTTCCTGGAAAAGACAGCCAAAACTGATGTTCTTATCCTGGATGACTTTGGGCTAATGCCTTTACAGGGGCAGGAACTGATTGATATGATGGAAATTATTGAAGACCGGCATGGTTTGAAATCAACAATTATCGCCAGTCAGATACCTTTTGCAAAATGGTATGAAGTAATGGGCGAAGCAACCATTGCTGATGCTATACTCGACCGATTAATACACACTGCGTATAAAATTGAATTGAAAGGTGAAAACTTAAGAAAAAAACGGTAATTTTGTCATACTATTTTCGTTCTTTGAATCATGGCCATCAAGAGGGGTCAATATCGCCGGAATGAGGGGTCAATATCACCGGAATATCCAGGCGTTTTTGTTGGGGCGGAAGCCATAACTGAAATCTTCAAAATCCATTTCAAAC
>CAZENT010000016.1:0-2124 GCA_964513845.1 uncultured Pseudomonadales bacterium
TTTTGCTATTCAACTGTAATTACCTCTTGCCAAATATTTTGAGGCATATTAGCGCATTTTATTGGGTGGCACCATTCCCAACTACAAAACATATGATTAAATTTCCAGCGTTTATCAAATTGATTAATTAAGTGGGCTACTGGATTGAAGTGAGATGCTACGGACATATTCTCTTGCCAAACGATTTCTTCAAAAGGTGGGTCTACAAAACATCCATAAACTTTTGGTTTCTTTCGGTTTTTGAAATACATCTCATTCCTTTCCTCTGATTGGATTCGATTTGTTTAATGCAGAAATAAAAGCCTCAATTTTTTCTGAACATTCAGCGCAGTAAGTACCAAGTTTTTTAGGATGTAATAGCCATAACGATTGACTTTTATCTCTTGTTTTAATATCCAGCCCCGCCCACTCTAAAGCATGTACATCCCAAGGTTCAAAATCTTTCTGGCATCCATCACATTTTCGTGGGTTAACGATTTTGGAGTTAGGACAATTACTGTTAGAGCAATATTGTATTACACCTAAACTATCTCTAACCACCATTGGCATGTTACATCTTGGGCAATTATCACTCATATTTTTCACCGTTGGCTAAATTTGATTTAACTTGCTGATTTTCCGTTAGTTCTTGAGTTATTTGTTCAACGTGTTTAGACCAAACTTCAAAGGCTTTTTTTCCTTTAGGAGTTAACCTAAATACTCTTCCAGCTTTGCCTTTCATGGTGTTTGCGTTCCTTTGTTTGGTTTAGCATCAGGGCATCGTGTTAAGCTTGCATTAAAAGCAAACGGGCACTTGGGTTTAATACTACATTTTAGAGCGCCTACGTAATATTGGCACTTGCTAACTGTTGGAGAATGTCTTTTCCTTGCAATCGGTAAATAATGCAAGCTACCAACAACAATATTTTTGATTTCACCAGTTGATAAAACACGGCAAGGCCATTTTTGCCCTCGGTGAGAATCATCTGAGTGATCTAAGATTTCAACAGGTTCACCGCCTCTATAGAAACGAATTTCTTTCTGTTTAGAACATATTGGAGTTTCCATTTCGTGATACGCTTCATGGCACGCTTTACAAAGCATTAATACTTCAAGCGGTTTTCCGTAGTCTCTATGATGGCGCTCAATACGTCCAGTAGCTCCACATATTTCACACTGTTTTGCCACGGGAATTAAACGACAAGCAATTAATTTAGCTCTATATGCTTGGCGATTGTTTTTTTGCCATTCTTGTATTGCTTGAACAGCCCCCTTCGGGTTTTTCAAGCGCCAGTTTTCATCATATTTTTTATCTCTACCAGGATGCAATAGAGAGTTTCGTTTAGCCTGTTGCCTCACTTTATTTCTATTATCGCGGTAATATTTTTTGCTATATGCTCTTTGTTTGATGTGAGCTTCATCAAAAAATAATGCAGGTTTGGTTCCCATTTTTATCGATCCTTTTGCATTGAACTAGTTTTATTTAACCGCTGATTCTCGTTAGCCAGTACACAGTACCTTTTCATGAGCCGTCTATTTTGCCAGAATAACCAATCAAGCTTGAGCGATAGGTACAGGTAGATTAGGGGATTCACTGTGTAGCCTCCGGCGTTGGGTGTGATTCATAAGATTGGGATTGACATTTAAACTCTGGATAAGCCCAACATTTACCCTTGCCTAAATGGGCGCAATCGGCTGATCCCTCAGTCCCTTTCGGAAAAGCTTTGCAGTTTGGAAGTAATGACAGAATCTTAGTTCGTTGCGATTCAATTATTTTCTTGAGTGTTCTCTCATCGGTCATGGTTATGTCTCCTGGGTGGTTGGTTTTGAACTATTAGATTGGTCTTCGCCGCCCCACATCTCTTTAGCTTGCTCGTCATTTTTTGGGGTGATAACTTCACAGCCAACACAGCCGCAGTTATCTCTAAGGAAACTATCTAAGCAGAAGTCACAGCCATAATAGCACTCGTCTTCGTCGTCCATCATGTCCTGCGCGGGGTTGTTTTCGTCATACCCGCTTAAGCCGTCGTCTTCATCGTAGGTGAGGACTTTCTTTTCTTGCTCACTCATTACTGTCACCTTTGGTTTTATTGCTATTTTTAGATGCAAGTTCTTTGTTGAAAACTTCTGCATACGCCTGAATAG
>CAZENT010000017.1:0-1951 GCA_964513845.1 uncultured Pseudomonadales bacterium
CGGGTCTTTGACAGTTGAATAGAAGAAAAAGTCTTGGAAAGCCCGAAAAAGGCTTATTTTTTTGTCAATTTTTCCATTTTACTATTGAGTACTTTTGGGTAATGTGTCATAATATAAGGGATGGGAGGTGTTTTGATGCGGCTGAAAGTTTCTAAGTCCAAAAATGCTGCTTCGCTTTATGTTATTAAGTCCACCTATATCAACGGTATCCATTCTTCCAAGATTGTTGAAAAGCTTGGTACATACGATGAACTTCTCGAAAAATTGGGTGGGCAAGACCCTTATGAGTGGGCCGAAGAGTATATTGCGGAGCTTAACAAACAGGAAAAGGAGAACAAGCGCAAAATTATGGTGCCTTACTCTCCTAGCAAGCTTATTCCCAAAGGTGAACAACGTTCTTTCAATGGTGGTTATCTCTTTCTGCAAAAAATTTATCACCAGCTTAAGCTTAATAATATTTGCAATAAAATCTCTGAGAAATATAAGTTTTCTTTTGATCTCAACGACATCCTTTCCCGGCTGCTTTACGCCAGGATTCTTTTCCCAGCTTCTAAACTAGCTACCCATAAGCTTTCCAGACATTTTTTAGAGCAACCTGCTTTCGATGTCCAACATATCTACCGGGCCTTGGAGGTTATCGCTAAGGAATCTGATTTTATCCAGTCTGAGGTCTACAATAACAGTCGTTCTATCCAAAAGCGAAATGCCGGTATTCTCTTCTATGACTGCACTAATTATTTTTTCGAAATCGAACAGGAAAACGGTTTGAAACAGTATGGGTATTCCAAAGAACATAGACCAAATCCTATTGTACAGATGGGTCTGTTTATTGATAGTGACGGCATTCCACTGGCTTTTGACATACATGCCGGAAACACTAATGAGCAGGTAACTTTAAGGCCGCTCGAACAAAAAATCCTGAAAGATTTCGAACTTTCCAGGATTGTCGTTTGCACAGACGCCGGTTTGGCTTCTAATGACAACAGAAAATTCAATGACAAAGAGGATAGAGCGTTCATTACCACACAGTCCGTCAAGAAACTAAAAAAGCATTTACGAGAGTGGGCGCTTTCCCCTGATGGTTGGCGTCTCTCGGGCGAAAAGAAAACTTACGACATTGCCAATCTGGATGAAACAGAAGGCAATGACAATATATATTACAAGCAGCGTTGGATAAATGAAGATGGTCTAGAGCAGAAGCTGATCGTAACCTACTCAATTAAGTACAGGGATTACCAACGTAAAATACGCAATTCCCAGATTGAGCGGGCCAAAAAGTTGATTTCAACCAACCCAACTAAGCTTAAAAAGGCAAATCAGAATGATTACAAACGCTTCGTCAAAAAAATGAGCGTCACAAATGATGGCGAAGTTGCCGGCAAGGATATATACTCTCTTGACACCGCCGTTATTGCTGGCGAAGAGGTTTTTGACGGCTTTTATGCCGTCTGTACCAATCTGGAGGATGATGCTTCGGCTATTATTTCGGTAAACCGAAGGCGCTGGGAAATAGAGGAATGCTTCCGTATTATGAAAAGTGAGTTTAAAGCCAGACCGGTCTATCTAAGTCGAGATGATAGAATCAAGGCTCACTTCACAACCTGTTTTCTCGCTTTACTTATATACAGATTTTTGGAGAAGAAGCTGGAGGATAAATTCACCTGTTCCGAAATCATCCAGGGCTTGGTGGAAATGAACTTCTTTGAACTTAAAGGCGAAGGGTACACTCCATCCTATACCCGTACTGACTTTACCGATTCTCTTCATGACGCGTTTGGATTCCGTACAGACTACGAGATTACTACTTCTTCTCAGATGAAAAAATTTTTAAAACTCACCCAAAAACAATAAAAGTTACTCACTTTTTATTTCATGCAAAAACCGCTCGGATTCCCTATTGTCGGCGTTCTCCAAGCGGTTTCCTTGCCTCAACTGTCAAAGTCGGGATTAT
>CAZENT010000018.1:0-1930 GCA_964513845.1 uncultured Pseudomonadales bacterium
TGATTATACGCATCGCAGAGAGCATGAAACAGGTAGCTGTAAAAAAATAGAAAAAATATTTTAATTAAGTGTTCGGAAACACCCTCTACCTCCGTTTACTATTATGAGAAGCAAATGGAGAAAGATGGATTCTTTTACTTAGATTAAGAAATGGAGGGAACAACATGAAAAAGCAACACTCGAAGGGCTTAATAGCTCTGCTTTTATTTGTTGTCATACTGCTCTCTGGATGTCAGACAAGTACATATCCGGAAACAATTGCAGATATGACCAAACTCTGGGAAAACAATAAAACTGCATTTGATGAGTTTGCTCAGATGATTTTAGAGAATGTACCCGACGACAAATCAACGCTGATGCTAAGTTACAATCAACCCCCGGGGAAATGGTCCTATTTCTTTGATAAAGGTGATCCCGATAAAGCAGATTTGATTGAACTTTCAGAACTGAAGAATGCAGAAAAAATCAAAAACTTCATCGATAAATACTCGGTTTATCAAGTCGTCGCAGATCAAGATCAAGTAGCAATTGATGTTTATAAAATGTCATTGGCCGATCAACCGGGGCACGGAAGTGAATATCCACCTGAAAATCTAAAGTTTGTTCGCATGTTCACCTATGCTGTTGAGAAACGATACACACCGGTTAGGGATGGATACCTGAATGAACATTGGTTGGCTGAGAGACCACATGTTGATGTAAAAGTCGATGAAGGTTTTGGCACCCTGACTTACTCCGTGAACTCTATAAAGGACAAAGGATATACTTTTGCAGAGCCGCAGATTAAACAGATTACCGAATTGCCTTTTTTATATCAGGATATGAAGACTTGGCAAGACAACCGATCGATTCCCAGAAATCATCCGGTAGATTATTTTTACGAATTGGATGACGAACACTTATTGATGATTTACGAGAAAGATCGAGAGTTGAAAGCAACAATTTATAATTGGAAAAGCCAAACAGAAGTCCAGACTGTTGTCCTTGATTTACATGGTGGTTTAATTGGTAATTACCATGTGGAACGGTTGAACGACAATACCTTTGCCTACGCAGCAGGGATGCCGAAAAACGAAGGTGCCGAAGCGCTTTCGCTGATAACCGTGGTAGCGAACGAAATCAAAGTCACAACAACAGGAGTGTTGCCAGTAGCTGGGCAATGGCCAAAAAAAGGTGTTTCTATCAATTCAACGTTGAGTGAAATGGCTTATTTTGATGAAGTTGAAAACCGAATCGTCTGGGGAGACTGGTCACCAACCCAAGGTTTTGTTGAAAAGGGTATTTTAAGCAGTGTAGTACTCGACATTGATCCCCTAGGTACATTGAAGCAACTCCAATTCGTTTCACAGAACACCTTAACCTATACTTGGGGAGGGGTCATTCCCAACACGGATAATGAAAAAATCGCAGGGTTTGGTGTGTTGAATCTTCTCAATAGTCAAATCGTGCACACTCAAAGCAATGCAGGGGTGAGTTTAACTTCCACAAAGCATGGTGTACTATTGGGCGGAGGGGACACTGAGTATTCAAATATGCTCTATGGGTCAGGTCCAAGATTACCTGAGCATTATGAAGGACTTAATAGCTATATAACAGAAGAAAACGTTCGTTCGTTTGGACACTTTGAGTTTAGTAGTGAGAACCGTCAATTCCTTCCAGGCTATCATGAGCAATATGTTGCGGTGCACGTGGCTGGCAACAAATATAGCCATGTCAAAGATTTTTACATAGCGTGGTATGATTACACCAAGGATACATGGGAAAAAGAAGTTTGGGTCATTGAAGACACCGCCATTTTTATGGGTGCTCGACTTACAGAAATGATTCGACCCGATGCAACTTATTGCATTGGAGATACAGGTAAGCGCATATATGCTTTGGGATTTGGGGAAAAAGGTAAAACAGTTCTTAATATCATTGAAGTGAAATA